>JACRDF010000003.1:0-300000 GCA_016212925.1 Desulfomonile tiedjei | reverse complement strand
TGGCTTGGGACCCGAGCGCAGGAAATCTTGGAATCTATGCCGCGTCGGTGATTGAGTCTTTCTGTGGCGGGCTGGGAACAGCTGCTTTCCTGGCCTTCCTCATGAGCATCTGCAAGAAGGAGTTTTCAGCCACCCAATATGCTGTTCTCTCAGCTCTCTTTCGGGTCACCGGGATCATTGCCGGAGCTTTCAGCGGCCTTGCCACCGACAACATGGGATACGCCTACTACTTTGCCTTGACGTTCTTCCTCTCCCTGCCCGCGTTCGCGTTCATCTTCACCGCGCGAAAATGGATTCCAATCAACGGACAACCGCCTCAGTAGCGGCAGTGAGGAACGGAGAACAGCATCGGGGGAGGGCGTTTTTGCAAAAACGCCCACCCCGGACCCCTCCCCAAAAACTACCAAGGTTGCGTGGCCGCGCTTTTACCGCAGCGTCTGCTGCGCGGCGCGGGTAGAGATCCATCTGGTTCCCAGGCAGAGCCTGAGAACCAGAATCATATCAGCCTTGTTACGAGGGCAAATGCTTTTTTAAGCAAGAATTGGGAGTTTTTGGGGAAGGGGGCGGGGGAACCCTTTTTTGCAAAAAAGGGTTCCCCCGCATTCTTCTTTTCTTTTCTTTTCTTTTCTTTCACCCGATATGTCGCAGGCCGTCGGCGATGCTCATTTGGCTGGCTTTGACCGCGGGAGGGATGGCAGCTACCAGTCCAACGATAAACGAGACCACGACCATAAGGGCAATTGTGGATGGTTCGATTTCAAATACGGGCAGGAAGGACTCCATTTGCTTACGGAAGATCATAGCGCCCGGGAAGCTGAGAATCGCCCCTGCAATGCCTCCTATGATCGCGATCGCCAGCGATTCCCCGGCGATAAGAGCGAACACGAACCCTTTCTCAAATCCCAGGGTTTTGAGCACCGCGTATTCCCCGGACCGCTCCCTGGCAGTCATGGCCATGGTATTTGCCAGCACCATTAATATGATCCCGATTACTACAACGGAAATGACTTGAATTGCGCCTACGATCGCATCGGTCATGGCCACGAATCCGAGCTGGAAAGCCTTTTCCGTCTCTGTCAGCGTTTCCGCCAGTGAATTGCTGAAGAGCGCGTCAACCTCCTGGGAAACCTCCGCGGCCCGGTCCACGTCTTTTATCTGGACCATGTACCACCCGGCTCGGTCGGCCCGCTCGGGGAAAGTCTTTTTTGCCTGTTCATTCAGATAGTCCCATCGAAAGAAGAGCGCGGTCTCATCAACGTTCTTCCTGGCCCCTTTGTAGATGCCTTTGAGAACCAACTCCAGCTTCCCGGGGTAGATGGTCCCTTGCAGAGGTATCACGTCGCCGATCTTCCAACCGAAACGCTCAACCAGTTTGCGACCTGCAATGGCTGAGTTCCTTTCCCGCTCGAACGCCAGCCGGCCGGACTCCGGCAAGAGGTATTCAGGATAGATGTCCAAGTAGTCTGTTCCGCTGAGCGCAAACTGGGGGAAGAAGTTCTTTTTGTCTATATAGACACCCCCGTACCAAGAGCCGTAGGCCACGTTCTTGACCCCCGGAACTTGCAGGATCTTGTTCTTGTATGCGATGGGAAGGCTGTAAATGAGAGAAATCTTGTTTCGGGTCACCAGCCGATCCGCGGCCGACGCGTCCACCCCGAGATACCAGGCAGCTACAAGGGTCCTCAGGATGCAGAACGCCAACATTGCCACAGCCACCCCCAGAATCGTGAGCACAGAGCGTAATCTATGGCGGAAGATGTTACGTAGTATAAGCTTTATCAGATCCATGAAGTCGCAATCGTACTCTGCGAGGCCGGCAGAATGAGCCGACCGAAGATAATACCACTTGGCCGAAACCTATATAACATTGCCGAAAGTTGTCATTGCGAGGGCGTCAAGCCCGAAGCAATCTCTCACTGCTGAGATTGCTTCGTCGTTTCACTCCTCGCAATGACACCCCAAACCACGTATGTTACGAAAATAATAGCGAAATGGTAGAAACCCATGTTTCAACCGACCGCCTCTAATCTGCCCGTAAACCGAGGTTCCCGGTAAGGGCCTTCCAGCGGCCTATTCCCTCTTTAACGAGTTCCAGCTTTTGTCTCCTGTCAGCCTCGATCTTCCGAATCGCCGAGCCAAGGCTGTCCTCCAGGTAGTCCACGACCGCGCGTGCAATTCTGTCAGCGTCCTTCCGAAGCTTTTTTCTCCTCCTGCCTGCCATGTACAAGACCAGAAGGAACTCAAAAATGAGCAGGGCTATCAGGCCTGCCAGTCCATCGCTGCTGAAAAACGAGGTCATAAGGCTAAGGAGGAGTTTCACGGCCCCTCCAATGCTTGGATGATCCACCCAGGCCTCTATTCGAGGGTAACCGATCAATTTAATGATGAGGATCGGCACGGGCAGGAATAGAATTAGTTTCTGCCACACGCGTCTCCAGCGGGAAAGCGGCCCGCTTAGTTGGCTCTTGCGATTCTCGACGCTTTGCAGCAGTAGATTAAAGGCCTGCTGCCGGGTCTGAGCCACAAGGGCCTGAGATTCTTCGAGGCCATGCGAGATCTCACTGTTGCGGAAGCCCAGGAGTAGCTCCGCGTCGATGCGAGCCGCGGTTTTTTCCAGGTCCAGACGTTTGTCTTTGCCTACGTCGTCGGCAGTATTCTCAAAGACCGCTGCCAGTTTTTCATTGGACGCGTCCAACCGACCGAGATTCAGCAACCTCCCCGCCACAACTACTGGCCAGATCGAGGCGTCTTGATTGACAAGAATGGGGTATACTGTGTCGGACAAGGCCTTTTCATGGCTCAACAACCGCGGCCGGGCGGCATCCTCTTCAAGGCCGTTGGCTTTTGCCTGACTTTCGCGAATTTGAGCCAATAAAGCGGCCTTTTCATCCGGTTGGATAGCCGCCGCGAGTTCTTCGATCAACCGACTTGCTTCCTCGACCAGGTTGACCGTCTTGACCGACGAGATCTCCTTGGCATCTCTTCTTTTCATCAAGAAATCGCGAAATCTGATGAACTCTTTGGTCACAAGCGGATCGCTGTCCAGGCCCTGAAACTCGTTCAATGCCGATACGCAAAAAATTCGCGGGTGATCTATCGCTGCTTC
This sequence comes from Desulfomonile tiedjei, assembly GCA_016212925.1. Taxonomy (NCBI): domain Bacteria; kingdom Pseudomonadati; phylum Thermodesulfobacteriota; class Desulfomonilia; order Desulfomonilales; family Desulfomonilaceae; genus Desulfomonile; species Desulfomonile tiedjei. The sequence goes on along the minus strand of JACRDF010000003.1, from coordinate 296,894 downwards.
GTCTTTGAGGCGGAACGCCAGATCGCCGAGGAGTTCCTTCAACCTCCCCTGCGGATCGGACTCACCGTTACTCAACAGCTCGTCGGCCTTGTTGAACACAAAGGTGAAGTTATCCCGATGAATCACCGTCAGCTCCACCAAACTGTAAAACGCCGAGTCCGCGTACTTCTCCGGGCTTATAACCCAGATGATGCAATCCATCTCCGGCAATATCCGGAGCACGGCCTGGCGATTATCTTCTTCCCGGCTGTCAAAGTCGGGCAGATCGAGCAGCACCAGGTCTTTCACGACATCACTGTCATGCACCGCGTCCGGCTCTCTTACCAGATGCGAAATACTTTCCAGTCCTCTGGCCGCTTCCTTGTGACGATATACCACCGCGCGATCCGTGAACGGTCTCCTGTCCGATGGGCTGGAAATCTCACTCCGCGCCAGCGCGTTTATGAGGGTGGATTTCCCGACACCGGTTCCGCCGACGATCGCCACGTACAGTAATTCCCCTGGCTGGCGGGCTTTTTCCAGCAGAGCTTGTACCTTTTTCACAGAGGCTTCAAGGGCCTGACCGGGCAGCAAAACACCTCCGTGAACCCGGAGGAATTCCAGCAAGTTTGCCAGGTTGTCGATAAGCACGCCGCGGGTCAAAGTTTTATCACCCTTCTACAAGGTGAAGACATTGTACGTACAGTAATTTCCAAGGCAAGTGTTCGCAATCGAGGCTGCTGGGGAGACTGTAGAAGTAGGGAACACAGGCCCTGACACCACCGCCCGAAGTGGAGCGGCCCGGGGCCTCCGTAATGAGAATCCTATACCCTAAGGGGCGATCAATGAAATCATGGATTCGGGCAGAGGGAGTTATCTTTGCAGTCCACATCCAAGGGCCTTAGCCACGGAATCCAGAAAGGAATGGGCTTCAGAGACAGGCACGGAGCAGGGAACTCCACCGACTTGCACGTGCCGGGGATGCACACTGAGGCCTTGCCAAAACTTATCCATGGCAGGATGTGGAACTCCGTTTTGAGCAGAGTCGGCCAGATAGGAATGTCGAAAGGAAGGCCTATCGGCCCTACGCTTTCAGGGGGAATTGGACGGTCCGGAATGCATGGGCGGAAGCCGCCGTCGCCTGCGAACGCGGACAACGGTATTAGCATCATAGTAAAAGACAGGACGATAAGAGCGGCAACCCTCACAGCTTTCATGGCTATACCTCAAAAAAAGGCCTTAAAACGGCCCATGAAACGTTATTCAATGCAGAACTTACCGGTGATGTTATCATTGGGAAACTTTCCGTGTCAACTCATGAATTTCTTGAACAGGGGACCAGGCCAAAGATTCGCATGCGGACCGGCGAACCGCCGCGGATCCATGAATGCTCACCTTTGGCAGACCTTTTCTGTCCCTCCTCGCTCCCTTTTCCTTCCCAGTACCTGGTCACAACTGTTTCGAATAATCGAAACTGTTCTCCCCCAAGGCTGCATGAGCAGCAGCCAAACGTGCGATCGGGACCCTCGGGCCGGAGCAGGACACGTAATCCAATGCAGCGTAATGGCAGAACTTTATCGATGCAGGATGCCCCCCGTGCTCCCCGCAAATTCCAATCTTTAGCTCCGGTCTGCTTTCCCTCCCCTCTTTCACCGCGATCAGCATAAGTCGGCCCACGCCTTGGACGTCAAGAGACTCGAATGGATTGTCTTTCAGGATACCGATCTCCTGATACATCGGCAGGAACTTATTCTCCGCGTCTTCCCTGCTGAACGAGAAGGTGGCCTGAGTCAGGTCGTTCGTCCCAAATGAGAAGAACTCGGCCTCATCCGTCATCTCCGATGCGGTCAGACAGGCCCGCACCACTTCGATCATGCTTCCAAACTTGTAATTGACCTTGACTCCGTGGCTCTCCTCCACCTGTTTGTGTATTTCCTCCACGTAATTTCTCACGAATTTCAACTCGGACCTGGTGGCGACTTGAGGCACCATGATTTCCGGATAGACTTCCACCCCTTCTTTTACGCATTCGGCAGCAGCCTCCAGCATTGCCCTGATCTGCATGGCGTAGATTTCAGGAAATGTGACCCCGAGGCGCACACCACGATGCCCGAGCATCGGGTTTGTCTCGCGCAACGCACGCGCCCTTTGCGTCATCAATTCCTTTTTATGGATTGCTTCTTCGATGGTTGCGGTGTCCAGGCTCGCAAAGAATATGGGCAGCCCTTCCCTCTTGGACAGGTAATCTGCATGGAGTTCCGAGTCCACGATCTTGAGACTTTCCAGAAGGCGTTGAGTGTTGCTAACCGTTTTCCGCAGACGACGGAGATCTTGCAGTTGATACTCAAGTTCGTTCTCGAGGGGCAGGAACTCATGGATTGGTGGATCGAGCAGTCTCACGGTCACCGGGTACGGGGACATTACCTTCAAAATACCCTTGAAATCAGACCGCTGGATCGGCAGCAGCTGGTCCAGGGCCGCTTGCCTTTCCTCGGGAGTTTCCGCGAGGATCATTTCAATTACAATGGGCAGGCGATCAGGCGCGTTGAACATTCGTTCCGTCCGGACCAGTCCAATTCCCACCGCGCCGTATTCTCGGGCCCGCTCCGCATCCTCCGGCGTATCCGCATTGGCCATGACACCTAGCCTGGCCATTTCGTCAGCCCAACCCAAGAGGGTATTCAGTTGGGGACTAAACTCGGGTTCTACAGTGGCGACCTGCCCGAGGTAGACCTTGCCTGTAGCGCCGTCGATAGTGATAACGTCGCCTTCATGAACCACGTGGTCACCCATGATGGCCAGTTTGTGCTGCGTGTCCACTCTGAGGCCTTCGGCCCCGGCAACGCACGGTTTGCCCATACCGCGTGCGACAACGGCCGCGTGAGACGTTTTACCACCTCGGCTGGTGAGAATTCCTTGGGATGCGAAAAACCCGTGGATATCTTCCGGCTTGGTTTCTTCTCTCACCAGAATGACCTTCTCTCCCCGCCGCCCCCGAGCTTCCGCCCGATCAGCGTCGAAGATACACCTTCCCGAGGCGGCACCCGGCGAAGCAGGCAGGCCTTGGGCAACCGGCACGGCTTTGGAGTTGGGATCCAAACCAGGGTAGAGCAATTGTTCCAGATGCTCCGGGTTGATACGCAGCAGCGCTTCTTCCCTGGTCAACAGACCTTCCGCAACCATTTCCACGGAGGTCCGCACCATGGAGTTGGCGTTCATTTTGCCGTTGCGCGTTTGCAGACAGTACAGAATGCCCTTTTCTATCGTGAACTCAAAGTCCTGAACTTCTCGATAATGTCGTTCCAGCTTGTTGCGCAGGTCTTCAAGCTGCCCGTACAGATCCGGCATTTCCTGTGCCATGGCTTGAATCGGCTTGGGCGTCCGGATTCCCGCGACCACGTCTTCTCCTTGAGCATTGACCAGATATTCGCCGAACATCTGGTTTTCTCCGGTAGCCGGATCTCGAGTGAATCCGACGCCGGTGCCGCTATCGTTCCCCATGTTTCCGAATACCATTGCAACTACGTTTGCAGCGGTCCCATTGGCCATTTCCTCGGTAATGTGGAATTCTCTACGGTAATCGACCGCTCGCCGGCCCATCCACGAGCCGAATACAGCCTTAATCGCGACGTTCAGTTGCTCGTACACATCTTCGGGAAAGGGTTTGAAGGTCTGTTCCTCGACCACGTGTAGGAACAATTCCACAACCTCTTTCAAATCGTCCGCGGTCAGGTCTACGTCGGACAATGCGCCGGCTTTGACTTTAATGGCTGACAGAGTCTGGTCGAAAGGCTCGTCCGGCACACCCATGGCAACCTTCCCGAACAGTTGGATGAACCGCCGGTACGCGTCGTAAGCGAAACGCTCATTGCCGGTCTGTTTGATCAATCCTGGCAGGGTGCTCGCGTTCAACCCCAGGTTAAGGATGGTATCCATCATGCCTGGCATTGAAAGCGCGGATCCGGAACGAACCGAAACGAGCAACGGATTGTTCGGGTCGCCGAAACCCTTCCCCGTGGCCGCTTCGATCTCTTTTATATGTCCTCTCACTTCGTCCATTAGGCCTTCGGGAAGGTGGGTATTGCCCGAATCGAGGTACGCCAAACAGGCATCCGTAGTGATTACAAATCCAGGCGGCACATTCAGCCCGATTTGGGTCATCTCGCAAAGATTTGCCCCCTTGCCGCCCAAAAGTTTCTTGTTCTTTCCGTCCCCTTCACAAAATGAGTAAACATATTTCGGCTTCATACCAAGCTCCGTATTTCATTAGGTTTTCCATAAGCAATGTTGTGTTATGCCGTTCAGTGCACTAGATCTGACACGGCTATGCTGAAGTCAGTCTCCCCCCTTTTGGTGGAGAGCCGAAAGCTTCATATCAACTCCCACTTTTCCGCGGTCCTGCGCTCCAGGTCCGGTAAGTAAGCCGATCCCCCGGCTGCGGGTCAAGAAATTCAGTCAGACGTTAAGGACTAGAGCAATCCTTTTTCTTTATATGTGCCGCTTGAATTAATCGCTTGTCGAATTAACGCCTAACATAATATTGTAACAAACTGTGAGCCATGATTGCAAAAAATTCCTGTGAGCCGGGTAACCATTCACTTACGTGCGGGAGGGGCTCCCATGCCCCGAAGGGGCAGCCCAAAAGTAGCCACGGGCGTGAGCCCGTGGACAATGGTCCACACAATCATTTGGATCACCGACCCTGGAGGGGTCGACCATGAATGTGAGTTGGACTTCGGGATTGGTCGACCCCTCCAGGGTCGGTGATTCAGGGCTGTGGCAATGCTTCCGGTCCACGGGTTACACCCGTGGCTACCATTGGTACGCCCCTTCAGGGCTCAGAATCCCTTCTACCCCCGCGAGACTGAATGGTTACAGAGCCGGGTGTCTGTTCGGTTAGCGGATGGGTTGTGGAATACCTTTCACCGCGCCGGGTTCTTCTCCGCCTTTATGGTGACCCCGCGCGGGGGCGTGACTTCTTCCCTGCCGAACAGGGTTCCGTAAATTTCCCGATTGCGATCATTACAGAAGGTGCCGTATGCAAGATCAAGAAATAAGCCAGGCAAGAAGGGATTACCTCAAAGGAGACTACCGGCGGGGCTTCATTCGTTTCTGCGGCTTCGAGGCCGTCCGGGCAAGCTGGGGAAAGTTCGAGTCAACAGTGAAGATCGAAAAGGATCATCGCCAGCAGGACGGGTTCATTCATGCCGGGGTTATGGCGACTATGGCGGATCACACGGCCGGGTATTCCGCTTTCACCATTGTTCCGGAGAGCATGCAGATCTTGACCATCGAGTTCAAAGTCAATTTTCTGCGACCCGCGTTTGGAGAAGCCCTGCGTTGTTATTCCAAGGTCATCCGCGAAGGCCGCCAGGTCATAGTATCAGAATCGGAGGTATTCGACGTTAGGGGAGATGAGGAAGTCCCTGTTGCCAAGGCAATGGTTACTCTAATGGCCGTACCAAAAGAAAAGCTCGTGGGAACCGACAACAATTCCGAACTGTGATGCCAGCCTATTCATCGTAAATGCGCAGCCGTACTGACGGGAAAAGCTCGCCTCGTGTATGAGGCAGGAAAAGAGCAGCCATGAAGTTGTCCATATAAGACGGATCTTCGGATAGCTCCACATTGGTCATGGCCCGGGCAATTTCTTTAGACCGCTCGAACAGGTTCCTGTCAACAACTGCCAGTCTAGCGCCCTTCAGCGAAGAATTACCTATAAACGTGAACTTCTCTCTCGGAATGTCCGGCAAAAGCCCAATGGTAACCGCGTGATCAAGATTGATAAAGCTGCCGAATGCTCCTGCTATTATAACGCGATCCAGGGCGTCTACACTGAGACCGATTTTGTCCAGCAGACAAGTGGCCCCGGCAAACATGGCTCCTTTGGCCCTGAGTATGTTGTCCAGGTCAACCTCAGTGAGCACAATGTCTTCCTTAATACCGGTCTCCGGCGCTCTGCAGATCACGTACTCCAGCCCGCTCTTCCCTTCCCGAACCCGGTCGGTCTTCAGGCCGGCAGCATATTTGCCGTTTTGATTCAGCAGCCCGAGCTTCAGCATCTGAGAAATTATGTTGATTATGCCGGACCCGCAAATTCCCATGGCAGGTTTGGCATCTATGGTCTTGATCATGGGTTCGAGCGTGTCAGGGTCGATCAGTATGCCTTCAATGGCTCCAGGAGCCGCCCTCATCCCATATTCCAGCCCCCCTCCCTCAAAAGCGGGGCCGGCCGAACATGATGCGGTCATCAGCAGGTCCCTATTGCCTGCTACTATCTCCCCGTTGGTTCCTATGTCGATAAAGAGGGTCATCTCGTCGGAGTCCCACATGCCATTGGCCAGGACCCCGCTCACTATGTCCCCCCCCACGTACGAGGCCACACCGGGAAAGACCTTGATCACCGCGTGGGGATTCAGATTCAAGCCCAGCACTCCTGCGGGCACGGACTCGACATTCTGCGCCACTGGAACATAGGGTGATTCACGCAGGAACTTGGGATAGAGCCCAAGAAAAAGATGTGTCATTACGGTGTTGCCCGCTGCCACCATATAGTCTATCGAACTCATGGAAAGCCCTGTCTTGGACAATGTTTCGTCGATTATTTCGTTCAGGCCCTTGACCACGTGTTGCTGGAGCTTCTCCAGCCCATCCTTTTTGAGCGCGAATACAATGCGGCTTATTACGTCATCGCCCATGGAAATCTGCGGATTGTAGCGCGAGCCACGGGCCATCACTTCGCCGGTGTCGAGATTTATCAGTTCCCCCCACAGCGACGTGGTTCCGATATCGACGGCCAATCCCACCGATGGATCGACAGCATGGCCTGGACGTATGCGGCCCAGTCTGTAGACCTTCTCATCCGAATCAGCGCAGGTGTCCACCTGAAGACACGCTGTAATTTTCCAATCATTTTGGCGCACCTGAAACGGCATTTCCCGCAACAAATCCAGACCGGCTGTAACGGCTGATATGTCATGATTGACCCTCAGCGTACGTATGATCCTTTCGAAGTCACTGATGTTGTCGTCGGGTTTCGGCCGCGGCAACTCCATTAACACCCTGATAATGGTAGGATTATATTCGGGAATTATGGGGGATTCCATCGGCGCTGCGGTCAAACGCATCCGCTCCGCTTCATCCCTTGGGATGACCTTGCGTCCGACCTTAGCCTGGGGAACCTCGACGGTCACGTCGCCGGTGAGTCTGGATTGGCAGGCGAGCACAAACCCTTCGGCTCTCGCCGCGGCATGGACCTTGTCTATCTTGAGGGCGTCAACCGAACCTTCGAGGACCTTGATTTTGCACTGGCCGCAAGCACCAGAACCCCCACACGCGGCAGGCAGAAAAATACCCGCGTCGAGAGCGACATCGAGAAGCAGTTCCCCTACGAAGGATTCAACGATAACATCGTCGGGAAGGAATCGGACAAGAGCTTTCTGCAACCTTTCCCCTCCAAAAAATGGCCACCACTGCAATTTGAGGCTGGTATCTTATCACTAAGGATGACTTTTGCAAAATGTTCTGGTATTTGCTGATTCATATGAAAAGAATTTTCCAATGGGATCCGAGTTCACAATATGAGCTTGAACGTATCAGAGATTTTCCGCAGCATTCAGGGCGAGTCTTCCTTCGCAGGCCTTCCTTGCACTTTTGTGAGGCTCGCGGGCTGCAACCTCAGATGCCGCTATTGTGATACCCGGTATGCCCAGGAAGATGGTACGCAGATGGGCCTTGAAGAGGTCCTTGCCCAGGTCTCGGATTTCGGTCTGGAGTTGGTGGAAATAACCGGCGGGGAGCCTTTGGTCCAGCCGGAAACCCCCGCACTTGCGGCAGCGCTACTGGATCGCGGTTCCCGAGTACTGATTGAAACAAACGGTTCCGTCGACATTTCGATTCTGCCGGATGGTGTCGTCCGGATCATGGATATCAAGTGCCCTTCCAGTGGCGAGAGCGCGCAATTCAGGTGGGAAAATATATGGAAACTCCGGGATAGCGACGAGGTCAAATTCGTGATTTCGGACAGACATGACTACGAGTGGGCGCGGGGTATCGTCAGGGAACGATTCGGGCGGACCAAGACGCGAGTTCTTTTCTCAGCCGTTTTCGGGGAATTGCCACCTGGCAACCTGGTGGAATGGATTCTCCAGGATAATTTGCCGGTCCGATTCCAACTTCAAATCCACAAGTATATATGGCCCCACGATGCCAGAGGAGTTTAACGTCCGACCGACACGCGGGTTTGAATGGAAAACCCGAGCAAGCCTGTTCCGACTGCCTCTGATCTGTATTTCTTACGGGTATGACAGCGAGGGGAGGACACGAGTCGCCAAAGGGTGGTTGGCAATCGGTCAATTTGCCTTCGGCGGAATAGTTATTGGACAATTCGGCGCAGGGATACTGGCGTTCGGCCAGTTTGCGGTCGGCCTCTTTTCGTTCGGCCAGGTGGCTTTGGGGCTTCTAGTGGCTGTCGGCCAGATAAGCTGCGGATTATTTGCAGTAGGGCAGGTCGTGGTCGGCGTGTACGGCTTGGGGCAAATCGGTTGGGCAAAATACCTGTGGTCTCAATGGAGGACGGACATGGAGGCTGTGTCCATGTTCTCCACCATCAAAATGATACTGCTCCGCGAGGGCGGATAAAAAATCACCCCCCGAAGGAAGGGTGGATGAATTCGACGCGATCACCGTCGTTGATCCTGAAAATCTTGAATTCTTTCCGATACACGAAACGACCGTTGACCTCGACTATTACAGCGGGGTCGTCTTCGTTGAACCGATCCAATAGTTCCTGAACGGTCAGCTCGCACCCTTCCATTTCTTCGGGAAAGCCGTTGAACACTATCTTCAATTTCCGACCTCTAAAATAACTGCGCTCACGGTGGTTCGGCTCTCCTGGCGAGAAAGGGAGAGTTCAATTGTATTATGCCAACTCGGGCAGGTGGTCGCAATGTTTGATACGGACCATTTTCAAATGATGAAGATGGCTTCCGTGAAAAACCATCACTGACCTGGTGACCAGGTCAGTGGCACCCAACAGCCAATCAAAGTCGGCCTCGGGGTGCCAGGTAGGCGTGTTGGCCCCGGTCCATGTTTCATCTGGCAGAGCAATCGCTGTTTGAGCGCTATCCGGCATGACGCGAATATTCGTCCAAACACAGAGGCTGCGGGCGAATCGTTCATGTAAGTAAGTTCGCCCTGTTCCCTCGTCAAGAAGTTCCATAGCCTGGCAGTCTAATGGCTTGCGCTGTCAGCGGAAGCCATTAGACTGCCAGTAATATAGAAGTTTTTGGAGAGGGGCTTGGGGAGACCCTTTTTACAAAAAGGGTCTCCCCAATTTCTTTTTTCCTACCTCATGCCGCCGCCGAGGAAGGCTTTCTGGACCTCCGGATTATTGATAAGGGCGGAGGACACATCCTCCATGATGATTTTTCCCGTTTCCAGAATGTATGCCCTTTCCGCGATTTGCAGCGCGGCACGCGCGTTTTGCTCCACCATCATTACCGACAAACGGCCCTCTTCTCGCAATCGGCTTATTGTCTGGAAAATGAATTGAACCACCAGCGGAGCTAGTCCCAATGACGGCTCATCCAGCAGCAACACCTTGGGTCTGCTCATCAGGGCTCGGCCGATTGCCAGCATCTGCTGTTCCCCGCCGGAGAGCGTCCCCGAAAGCTGGGTCCGACGCTCATTCAGTCTTGGAAACATATCAAAGATGCGATCCATGTCTTCAGCGATCTGTCCCTTGGTTGCCCCGGAGGTTCTGGTATAAGCCCCCAATCTGAGATTGTCCGTCACCGACATATTGGCAAAAATCTGGCGGCCTTCCGGCACCTGGGAAATGCCCAGGCGCACTATGTCGTGGGCCGGGACGCTACTGATATCGGTCCCGTCCAGTTTGATCGAGCCGGCAGCTGTCGACACCAACCCGCAAATGGTGTTGATCAGGGTGGACTTGCCCGCACCGTTGGCGCCCAGCAACGTCACGCATTCACCATCCCTAATGGTCAGAGAGATTCCCTTGAGAACATGGACCTTGTCATAGTAGACGTGGAGATTTGTCACTTCCAGCATCGGTTCTATCCCACCGATGCAGAACCGGGACCCTGAGGCTGCGGAGCGGCTTCCTTGCCCAGATAGGCCTCGATTACTGCATCGTTTTCTTGGATTTCCTTGGGGGTTCCTTCAGCTATTTTCTGGCCATAGTTCAAAACCATTATCCGGTCGGAAATATTCATGATCAGGTTCATGTCGTGTTCGATCAGGACGACCGTAACACCTCTTTCCCTTATTTTGTAAATGAGCTCCGCCAGCGCCTCTGTTTCACCGGGATTCAGTCCTCCGGCAGGCTCGTCAAGCAGAATCACCTCGGGCTCGAGCGCCATGGCCCGGGCAATCTCCAGGTGCCTCTGGAGGCCGAAAGGCATGGAGAGGGCATCCACATCAGCCTTGGCACCGAGGCCGACAAATTCTACATATTCCATCGCGTTACTGCGAATGACCTTTTCGTCTCTGCGAGAGGTGGGCAACTTCAGAGCGCAGGATAGAAAGCCCGAAGAAGTCTTTATGTGGCGAGCAACCATCACGTTTTCCAGGGTGGTCATGTGACGAAACAGTCGAAGGTTTTGAAAGGTGCGGGCAATGCCCATACGTGCAATTTTATGCTGAGGCAATCCTGAAATATCGCTTCCCTTGAAAAAAACCTTCCCTTGGGTCTGCGGAACGGCTTGGGAAATCACATTTATTAAAGTGGTCTTGCCCGCTCCGTTGGGTCCGATAATTGCCGTTATGCTGCCCTGGTCCATCGAACAGGAAACATTTCCGAGGGCCATTATTCCGCCGAACTTCACGAATATTTTTTCGACTCCTAGAATTTGGTTCACTTTTCACCCGCCTTTTCCGTTTTCTGAAAGCTGAAAAGGCTCTGAAATAAACCCACAATGCCGTTCGGCATAAACATCATAATGATCAGCAATATCAAGCCGTAAACAAGAATATCGTAGTCGTGCAGAAACCTGAGGCTCTCCGGCAAGATGGTCATGATAATAGTTCCCACCAGCGCGCCCCAGACGTTCATCATCCCCCCCACAGCCACCATGACCAGGAAAAGAATGGACTCGTTAATGGAAAAGGTGACCGGTGAGATAAACGTCACGTAGTGGGCGTAGAAAGATCCAGCCAGGGAAGCCATCCCGGCTGACGTAACGAAGATACCGAGCTTCAATCTGGCCGTGTTCAGCCCCATTGCCTTGGCCGCTTCCTCATTCCCGTGAATGGCGCGCAGAGCCCGGCCGACCCTCGAATGGATGAGATTCAGGGACAGGATCATCAGGAGGAAGACTGTAAACCAGATAAAATAGAACCACTGGACAGGAGAGCCCAGTTCCCAAGACCCCACCCCCAACGCGGGTATTTGTCCGAACCCTGAAGGGCCTCCAGTCATAGAGCGATAAGGGGCCAGCGCCTTGGCAAGCGCGGCCGGAGCGTACCCTATCTTTATTCCGATCCACCGGAGCAGGTCGGTGAAGTCCTCGGTATCGGCAAGGGCAACTATGTGTATGACTTCCCCGATGCCCAGGGTTGCCATTGCCAAGTAATGTCCCCTCAACTTGAGGGTCGGAATGCCGACGATGAATGCCACGAGCGCGTTGAGAGCGATGCCCACAAGGATTCCTATCCAGGGGCTATAACCGAACTGAGCGGTTAAGATTCCTGAGGAATACGCGCCGATGGCGAAAAATCCGGCCTGGCCTATGGAGATTTGCCCGGTGTAACCCACCAACAGCGACAGCCCGATGCAGACAAGACTAAAAATGCCGGCAAAGTTTATCACCCTCAAATAATAGGGGCTGGGCAGTACCAAAGGGAAAATCGCTATAATGACGCCAAAAATGATTAGCGTGATAAGATTACCGCGCCCCATATTCCACTTCTCCAGGCGTTAGATACTGTGGCTCGTTGAACCGCACATGTTGCAACCCTATTAGCCGCCCGCGTGCGGTTCAGAATTCCTTGAATTTTGCGGCCTCAGCGCTACCGAACAAACCGCTGGGCTTATAGAAAAGAACCAGCAACAAGATAACCAGCGAAACCGCATCCTTGTATGCCGAAGAGATCAGTCCTGCTCCCAGCGCCTCAAGGATTCCGAGGATGAAGCCTGCTGCCACGGCTCCGTATCCGTTGCCCAGCCCGCCAAGAACAGCGGCTCCAAACCCTTTCAAGGCCAGCATGGGCCCTCGATCATAGTCCATAAGAGTAATCGGGGTGACCATATATCCGGCCACGGCCCCAACGAGCGAAGACATGCCGAAAGACAACAATATCATCCACTGATCGTTGATACCCATCAGTCTCGCAATGCTGCGGTTGAACGCGCAGGCCTGCATTGCTTTGCCGGTTAGCGTAAGGCTGTAAAACAACCCCACTAAGATCACAACCATGATTATCACAGCCACAACGAGCACTGTTTGGGGTAAGACGGTCGCTCCGAAAACAGTGATAGCCTTTTCCGAAACAAAATGGTTCATAAAGTACGGGTTCTTGCCGAACGTGAACATGGCGATCCCCCGAACGATAATTGACAGCGCAATTGTTATGATGATCAATTGGAGGACCGTAGGGCTCTCCATAGACTTTATTTTCACTTTCCTGAGCAACAGGTAAGCGCCGGACACTCCTGCCACTGTGATAATCACCGAAAGGGGAAGCGATAGTTCCGCCACCAGTCGGGTTATCCAGAAAATAATGGCCGCCATTCCCCCGTAATGAAATACGGTCAAATGATCGGTTGGCTCGATAGCGATCTTCTCCATTAGAAGACCGACAATAGTAGTGCAGATCACGGCAAGAAGAAAACCTGTCAGAATGGCCAAGTGAGGGGGCAGCCCCATGCTTTTAGCGACGGCCACAAATGTGGCCCCGAACAGGCCGCCCAGCATTACGAATTCACCCTGGGCTAAATTGATGATGCTGGTGGAATTGTACACCATCGTGAAGCCGAGGCCCACCATGGCGTAGATGGCCCCGATAGTAACGCCGGAAAACACGTACTGTAGAATGTCCGCAAAAGAAACCATGATTGCGGCTCCTGGCTAGAAAGAACCGAGACGGCCTCTCAACTGGTGACCGTCTCGGCTTCAAAGCTCCTGTTGGTTATTCACAGGCCGTTGAACTACTCCTGTAACCACTCACCGGGAAAATGGCCCAGAAACCTGCGATCTTCAAGGATCGCCCGGTTGCTTGTGGACAACGCCACAAATGTGTCGCCCGAGAGCGAGGCATACCTCACCCGTACGCGGTGCATCTTTCCAGTCCCGGTGAATGGCAACCTACTTCTTTTGGGAAAGAGGAATGATCTTCCCGCCCTTTTCAACGTAAAGCAACTCCAAAGATCCGTCTTTGTCAAGTCCCGTATGATCCTGGGCGCTCATGTTGAATATACCGGCAGTTCCGACCCATTTCTTGGTTTCTTCGATGCCGTCTCTAATCAGGCTTCTGGCTTTTGCCACATCCATATCCGGAGTAATCTTTTTCTCCTTCATGGCGTTGACGACAACCCAGAGGGCATCATAAGCATGGCCGCCAAAAGTGCTGACAGGAGGTCCGTGCTTCTTCTCGTATTCGGCCTTGTAAGTGGCAAGGACCTTCTTCTGGAAGTGGTCGTTTGGAAGAACATCTACAACGAGCAGTCTGCCCGCGGGGAAAATGATCCCCTCCGCAGCGTCGCCTGCCGCCTCTATGTACTTGGGATTGCCGAACCCGTGGCTCAGGAACAAAGGCGTCTTCATTCCAAGCTGCTTCATGTTCTTGGGAATAATCGACTGCGCCGGGACAATCGTCCAACCCACCACAGCTCCGGCTCCGCTGGATTCGATCTTTTTCAGCTGGGCCGTCATGTCTGTGTCGCCGGGGCCGAAGGTCTCGTCCGCCACCACTTCAATCCCCATGTCTTTGGCGTGAGTTTGAAGCTGTTTGCGCCCCTGTTGACCGAAGGCGAGAGTGTCGGTGAGAAGCCCGATCTTCTTAATGCCCATCTTTTTGATCTGCTCGATGATCCGGATGGCAACATGTGAATCGAGCTGAGGCGTCTTGAACACGAACTTTGATTTTTCGACAGGCGTAACGATTGCTTCCGCGGCAGCGCACGAGACGTTAGGGATCTTGGCGTTGTCGCAAATTGGTTTGATGGCCAAGCTGCAGCCACTTACCGAAGGACCGATAATCGCAAGCACAGTGTCTTTGTTAATCAATTTCTCGGCAGCGTTGACGGCTTTCGGCTCCAGGCCTTCATCGTCTTCGATGATCGCTTCCAGAGGGAAACCGTTCACGCCACCGGCTTTGTTGATCTCCTCCACGATCATCATGGTGGTCTTTTTCTCAGGGTCCCCCAGCCACGAAGCTTTTCCCGTCACAGAGAAGATTGCCCCTATTTTAAGCGGCTTCTTGTCTGCTGCAGAGGCTCCAAGCACGGTGGCAAAGGCAAAAATCATTGCCATTAGAACCGCAAGAATTAATCGTCCCTTCATCTCCCTCTCCTTTCTCTTGTTGTTTCAACGCGAGACAGACTTTAACAATCCATCGTTAAGAACGCAGCGAAGACGGATTCCCCATAACAACGTTCAGCCCGATGGAGCTGACAACCCAAGTACCGGCGGAGACTTTTCAACCTTATTATGCAACGTTAAAAAACACGCGTGGGTGAGACATTCTTGCGTTGGTGGCCTGGGGACATGCCCCTGTTAATGACTAAGCTTCGGCCAATGATAGAATTTAGAATACGGGCTGTCAAGCAACTTATCGGGGCATTGTGTCTTATTCCTATATTCCTGGTCGGGATAGGTCGAGCGATTCCTGTCCTGGTCCGCTCCAGTTGCCGGAGAATACCAAATTGATCGCGGCCCACACATCACGGGACATTGTTCGCTATAGTGAACTCTGTGGCAGCCAACATGGCTTGGCTACTTCTCCGCGTTTTGGCATAAGCGCCTGCCAAGTGGGCGGTTCTATGACGCCTTGGGCTACGCGACTCCGGCCCCCCTGTTCATTAAGGGCGACCTCCTAATAAAAGCGAGTGCGCAAAAGGCAGGGTCTTGGTATGGTGAAACGTCAGTGCCGTCCCGCGCTTCCAATGGCAACAATGTTAGAGCCGCTGGAACCCGGCCCTGTGCTGATACAGCCCACAGAACCGGAGGTACCAATGGCTGAAGAAAAATGGAGTGTGGAAAGAATTCATAAAGAGATTTACGACGCACGCACAAAAATGTTTGTGATCACCAAGGTATTGGAGACGGGAAATATCAAGATTTCGGAGTATCCCGAGTGGGTTTTGGTGCTCAAACCCATCCTGACAGACCTGCTGGCAAACACCCAAAAAATCAGTGAAATGCTGGAATCGAAAAAGAGTGAATAGAAGAAACTTTACAGGAGATCGAGGAGAGTCTGCCCGGGGGCCTTCGTTGGGGAGGCCCCCAGACAATCCGTTAGGACGCTATTGAGTTTTGCCCCACTGAAACTTCCTTCCGGAATCTTGGGACTGACTCTGCAACTGAGGACTGGAGGCCGCCTGAGAAGTTACCGCGCCCCCTTGAGACGAACCCGGTTCAGCGCCCACGCTGGCCGGCTTGTCTTGCTTTCCCCATTGCATGGCGCGTTTTGTGTCCGGTTTATCCTCTTTTCCCCACTTGATATTCTGGCGTTCGGGCGGAGCCGGAGTGGGTGTGGCCTGTTTTACGGTGCTGCGCCGGCTCTGGCGAGGCGTCTGAACAGCCGATGAACTGGGAGCGGTCCTGGCTTGTCTCACCGCCCGCTGGGGAGGCGGGGCTGTCGGTCTTGCGGGAGCCCCGACCGATGACTGCCCTGCATCTTCTTCATCGGAGTTCCTGCCATTCCAATAAATCTCACTGGGGTTCGAGCGGGTTCGCTCTCTCGAAGCCGAGGCTGAAGGTCGGGACGTGGTGTACGACGGCTGAGGAGCGGCCTGCCTGGCTGCTGCGCCGCGAGTCGCTGCAGGACGAGCCTGCGGCTGCTGTTGGTAAGGGTTGGCAGTTCTCTGCTGTGGATAAGCAGAGCCGGAATTGCCGTAGCCGTAATACTGTCCCGCCTGATCGTACCCGTACCCTTCGTAACCCTGGTACCCGCCGTAACCGGGGTAACTTTGAGAGCCTGCTGTCCCCTGCCGAGACGCACCGTACTGCTGGCCATAGCCCTGCTGACCGTAACCCTGCTGGCCGTAATCGTATTGCTGACCGTAACCCGCTTGGGGATAGGCATATTGTTGGCCGTAGCCCTGCTGGCCATATCCTTGTTGGCCGTAGCCCTGCTGGCCGTAGGCGTAAGCCCCGGGTTGAGCATAGTCTTGGAGGTACGAGTTGAAATCGCCCCCCTGGCCGGAAGACATTCCATAGTAATCTTGGCAATACGCGGGTCCGCTGATGCCTATGATGATCAGCCCCGTGGCCACTAGACTTACCAACCCTTTCATACGACGACTCCTTTGTTCCCTTCCGAGGCCTTACCAAGATCAGGGAAACGCTAATAATAAAAGGCACAAAGATTTGTTCTGAAATTCTAAAGAATTCAGCAAAAAAAATCAAGCTACTTTTTTAAAATTGGCCGCGTTCATTGACTTGAGGCCGCTCTCAGTTTATGTTTGCTCGCATGCGATCAGCTCACCTCTCAGACCTTCACTTCGGCCGAACCGTTGAACGCAACAAACTCGAGGCGTTAGGGATGGACCTGGCTTCCCAGGGACCGGATCTCCTTATACTTACCGGTGACATTACCGATCGCGGGACGATTTCTCAATTCCGCTGGGCCCGAGACTTTCTGCGATCCTTGAATATACCTTTCATAAGTGTGCCCGGAAACAGGGAAGTGGGCGTCCTGGCGGTATGGGAGTGGCTGCTGCCGTGGTTTGCCATGAGGCGTTATGGCAATTTTTTCGGAAAGATAGACAAAGTTGTTCATGCTTGCCAAGAATCCCGTGTACTCTTTTTCGGCCTTAACTCGGTCCATCCATTCCCTTCGTGGCCGGGCTCCATTTCGAGGGATGCCAGATACTGGCTCAAAGCCCAAGCCCCAAAATCTCCGGATTATGTTAAGGTACTATTTCTCCATCATCCGGTCCTTCCCGTCATTCGTAGTTCATCCTTCTGGGCGCACAATTTGTCCGACGCAGGCGAATTGCTCAACATTTGCACCCAGACGGGGATCCAACTGATCCTGCAAGGCCACAAACATCGTTCCAGCGTCATGGAGATAAAATTCCCCGAAAGAGACGCGAAGATAGTGGTTTCCTCCAGCGGCGCACCACTGATGTCGAGATGGGACCCGGTGTACCACATGATCGAGATATGCACCTCGTCAATTGTGATCTCCCCGAGAAGGTTTTCGGAAGGTTCTTTCAGTGAGACGGGAATTTATGAGTTTCCGTTGGATGGGGCGCCACCCCTTGGCCCGAACAAATGACCAATCCGGGGGGACATCAAAGAATCTTGCATTTTTCTTCCGCGTCGGAGCGCCGGATATATAGAGGAGCCAGGGAGTGCACATCCTCCACCACTCCCCCTTTGAATCTTTCCTCCGCGAGTATGGCGCAAGCGCTGGCCGACGGGATGACGATTCGAGTTTCGTGGCTGTCCCAAAGGTTGGCGGACAGGCTGTCAATTGCCCGTTCCGAGCAAATTGCAGGGCTATCGTGATTGATCTGTTCCAGGAGCCCTCGGAACAGGTCCGCCTTGATCAGAAGAGGGCCTTGCATCAGGACCGCTTTGTTCTCGCTCTTGCGATAAATACCGGCAAAGACCTCGCCCCTCCGCGCATCGATGACTGAAGCACCCACCTCCCCTTCGCCTAATCCCTGCCAGGCCAAAATCTCCAGGCTGGATACTCCGACCACAGGTTTGCCCAGGGCCAGTGCAATGCCTTTTACGGTCGCCAGGCCGACACGAATGCCGGAGAAAGAGCCGGGCCCTATGGCAACCCCAAATCCATGTACGTCTTCCAGTCTGATTTTGGTGTGACCGATAACGTCGCGGACGACCGGGGCCAGATTCTCCAAGTGCTCTCGGCCTGGAGACAGGGCCTTCTCGTGAATGACTCTTCCATCGAGCGCGATCGCAACGCTCAGGCGAGGCGTCGTGGTATGAACCGCAAGGATCATCATGTGCCGGCCCGATCGGCTTGTGGTGATCGAAGGAAGAAGGGAAATGGCAGTGAACACCAATTTACGCAATGCATTATTGTCTTAGCCCGGAAACGGCTTTGAGGCCGACGCTGTCTCGTTCCCAGGTTCCGTCTGGAAACGAGGACCCTAACCCCCATGATACGGCGGGCACGGCCCGCCCTACAGGAAGCGTCTCGCCGAATTGTAGGGCGGGCCGTGCCCGCCGACTCCTGTTGTTTTCAACAGCATCGAACCGTCTAGGTTTTCAGACATTTCTTCCGGCAACGGTTATATCAACTCAATCCCTGAATTTCTCGTTCAATCAGGGGGTCAGAGACCAGCCCTTGGTGACAATCCTGGTAATGTCGTTGTAAAAAACCAGAGCGATCAGGAATACGATAAACAGGAGGCCGAACTGCACGGCCACCTCTCTAACTTTACCGGTGACCGGCCGCCGAATTACCGCTTCGATCAGAAAGAACATCAAGTGCCCGCCGTCCAATATCGGTATGGGCAGAAGGTTGATAATTGCGAGATTGATGCTGATAAAGCTCATCAGGCCGATGAAATTCAACGTCCCCGCTTTTAAGCTCTCACCGGATGCCTGAGCGATGGTGATTGGCCCACTCAATGATTTGGCGCCGAGTTCGCCTCGCACGAGCTTGACCAACGAAACAACCACCAACTTGGTCAAATGGCCCGTGAAATAAATACCTTCGGAGACAGACCCTCCGACTCCGAGTTCAATGTTTTTTCCGGAGGGGGTTACGCCGATCCGTCCTGTCGGCTCACCGAACACGTCTTTTTGATCGCTGAGAACAGGTGTAACGGCCAGATCTATTTTTTCACCGTCTCTTTGTACGGTTACATTGAGTTTTCGGCCCGGACTCTTCTCAATTATGGCCCGCATGTCATCCCATCGCGAGACCGGTTCACCGTCTATTGCAACTATTGCGTCGTGTGGCTTGACGCCGGCTTCCATAGCTGGCGACCCGTCCATCACTTTGCCTACTTCGCTGGCAAGCACGGGCCACCCTGCCAGGTGGCCTGCGCATATCAGTACTACCGCAAGAAGGTAATTGGATAGAGGGCCGGCGACTATGATCGCCATGCGAGCCCAGAGAGGCTTGCTGGTAAAAGCCCTGGGGAGTTCTTCGGGCGGGATCTCTTCGTCGGACTCCGGGTCCTCTCCGAGGAGCTTGACGTATCCACCGAAAGGAAGCGCGCCTACCATGTATTCGGTTTCGCCCCATTTGCGCTTCAGAAGTACTGGGGGGAAGCCCAACGAAAACTTGAGAACCTTTACGCCAACCATCTTGGCGGTTATGAAGTGGCCAAACTCATGAATGAGAATCAACACACCCAAAAGGAGCAGAAAGCCTACCACATATGGACCCAACCAGGTCAGGTAACTCACGAAATTTTCCAATACATTGGCCTCCAGCGGAGAATTCGAAGATCTGATATGGAGCTTGAGACAATTCCTCTTTCAAATCGTTCTGATTAAATATAGAATCTCTCCCGGTGAAAACAAGCCCTTTGTGTAAAAACGGGAGCAAATTGAAGGTCGGAATTTTAGGTGGAACGTTCAATCCGCCGCATATAGGCCATCTTCGCCTGGCTGAGGAAGTTGCTTTTACGCATGGCCTTTCCAGGATCATTTTTATTCCAAGTTCCGTCCCACCACACAAGCGAGGGGACCATATCGCCCCCTCAGCTCACCGCTTTGAGATGACTCGCAGGGCCTGTGACGACAACCCCCTCTTCGAGGTATCCGACCTGGAGATCGCCGCGGACAACGGGCCTTCTTACACCGTGAATACTCTCGAGTTTTTCAAGCGAGAAGACCCGGTGCTCGACATCTTCTTCATTATCGGCACCGATTCTCTGGGCGAGATCCGCGCTTGGAGGGACTATGAGAAGCTGTTTGCGCTGTCCAATTTTATCGTGGTGAGAAGGCCGGGCACCTTGTTTGACGCTGCCTGGCAGGGGGTTCCGGCGGAGGTCCGGAGCGAATTTAAAGAAGAAGCAGGCCATCTCGTGCACTCAAGCTCAAGCCTCCTAATACCCTCGAAAGTTACGGGGTTGGATATCTCCGCGACAATGATACGTGCCCTCTGCAAAGAGGGTCGGAGTATCAAATACCTCGTGACGGAACCGGTACGCTCTTATATCATCCAACATAATCTATATAGGAATGGAGCCTGATGAGACGGCCCTCGCTGAATTCCCAATCACAGACAGCGTCCAAGGAAAAGGCTGAAACTCTCCTGCGAGCCGCACTTTCCAAGAAAGCGCTCAACCCGGTGCTCATCCGCCTGGCGGGTCTGACTTCTCTGACAGACTATTTCCTCATTGTTTCCGCCCGGTCAGCCAAGCAGGTCAAGGCCGTGGCAGAAGCGATCCTCACAGAAGCCCGCCACCGCAAGTTCCCGCGCTATTCTTCGGAAGGGGTGAATCAGGGAAACTGGGCGCTGCTGGACTATGGGGACGTGGTGGTTCACATCTTTCAAAAACCGACCCGCGAGTTCTACGATTTGGAGGGACTATGGTCGGACGCCCCGAGAGAGACTTTTCCTCCTGCCCTACTCGCTGAAATAGAGGCAGCGGTGGAAACGGACGAAGACCTGGAAGAAGAAGAGTTCTAGATCGTCTTCTGCGATAATGATTCACGACTACTGCTTCTTGAAAAGAGCTTCCAGTTTGCGGCGAGCCTCAGCCGCTTTATCAGCGCCCCCGCCTGATCGCTTTCCTTCCAGCAGAGTAAAATAGTCGCAGAAGTTCCTGCGATCCTTCACCCAGACTTTCTCCGCCTCCGGTTCCCTGCATTGGTTGGGGGCAGACTCATCATAATTCACGCAGTTAAGACAGCAATGAACGTCCGAGCCGCAATCGGGACAGGTGTCGTTACGAAAAACCTTTTCATCGAATTCCAGAGATCGGCCGCAGTGATGGCAGAATCCTCGTTTCATGAGCAACCCCTTGCCTGATTTCTCGCGTCCAGGATATGTTGTATTTTAACACAACGGCCATTGGGACGACAAACGAGCCGATTGCCCGGAGCACCTTTGGGGATAGATTGGGCCTCCCGGTAAGTGTGACCGAGTTCTGACGATTGCCCAAACCGCCGTTCGCCTGAACAGAACATGGCGCCTGAAGAGGAGCCTTGGCGGAAAGTGTCATCGCTGTAGATGTTATCCAAATTCGAGCAAGAGTTTTGGCGAGTGCTCTAGTTTCCGCCAAGACGCGAGGAGCGGGATGCCTAGATTGGATGATCTCATACTATTTGCCGTGATCTTCGTATCTGTGGCCGCGGCGGTAGTTTTCCCAGACGCAGGGAAGGTTTTCCAGCCGTACCTTCTCGTCTTCATGATGCTTCTAATGTTCTTGAGTTTTTTGAGAATAGATTTCCACTCACTGGTGAACATATCTCCTTCAGTGCTACGTGTGCTGGCCATGATGGCGGCGGTGAAGCTGATAGTGCTGCCAGTCGCGCTCTACGGACTGGCCCTTGTCATCATCCCCGACTATGCGATTCCGGTTTTGCTCCTTTCAGGCATTTCCACAGGAGTGGTTGCGCCTTTCATAGCCACGCTGCTGGGAGCCGACGTTGCGCCGGTGCTGCGAATGGTCATTGTGACCTCATTGTTGGTGCCCTTTTCTTTACCCTGCCTGGTGAAACTCCTCGAGGGCTCGGAAATAGCCATACCGTTGCAAACAATGATTCAGTTGCTCGCTGTGGTGATCCTTGTCCCGATGGTCGCAGTTCTGTTCTTCAGGAGGCTCCTTCCGGGAGTTATCGAAGGCATTGCATCGCGCCGATTTCCGTTTTCACTTATATTGTTCGCTTTGATAAATCTCGGGGTCTTTTCCAAGTATTCCAACTTTCTGTTTCAGCATCCCAAGCAACTGCTCGTTTCAACCGCGGTTGCTTACGCACTTTCAGTCATCTATTATATGGTCGGCTTCCTGATCACGCCGAGGCGGAAGATCCCGGAAAGGCTGGCGGCAGGTATCAGTTTGGCGCTTATGAACAACGTTCTCGTGATAGTATTCTCGTCCGAGTTTTTTGGTCCGCTTTCACCCACCCTCGCCGCGATGTATATGTTCCCCTTTTTCACTATGATAGTGCCTATTAAGATTCTTGCCGGCCGCAGGGCCGCAACTTCACCCGGAGAAACAAGCAACTCATGAACAAGGTTATTTCAGGCTTCTTGCGGCCTCTAGGCTGTTTGGTCGCCTTATTCATCGTATCGTGTTCTGGAAAAGACTCGGTTGACATCCACCGCTACAGTAGATTGCTGATGGGGACCCTCGTAGAGGTCACCGTGTCAAGTCCGCGGGACAAGGCCAATGGAGCGTCCGAAGCGGTATTTGATGAGATCAAACGCGTTGAGGACCTGACTTCCTTCCACAAACCATCGGGGCTGACGAGCTTGAATGATTCCGCCGGCCGCGGGCCAATCAATCCGGACAGGGAATTGTTGGAGATTATTGGAACCGCTCTTCAGACGGCCAAGGCCACCAAAGGAGCATTTGACCCTACCGTCGGGGTCCTGTGCCGATTGTGGAGCTTCAGCGGCGGCGAGCCACGACTCCCGGACTCGTCCGAAATTGTGGAGGCCGTGAAGAAAGTCGGATGGGGCCGTGTGAAGCTGGACAACTCCGAAGGCACCGTTTTCTTGCCGGAGACGGGCATGGCGCTGGATCTCGGCGGAATTACAAAGGGTTATGCTTTGGACCGCGTGGCTGAGGCCCTGAGGAAACATGGCATTTCCTCAGCCTTGGTGAACATAGGCGGCGACGTGCTGGTAGTCGGCGAAAAGGAGCCCGGGAAGCCGTGGCGCATAGGTGTTCAGGACCCCCGCAATCCGAGAGAGGTAGTGGCCGTGGCTGCCCCGAAGGATCGAGTGGTAATGACCTCAGGCGATTACGAGAGGTTCTTTGTCAAAGACGGCAAGAGGTTTCACCACATTCTGAATCCTGCGACCGGATATCCGGCCGAAGGAGCGCAGTCGGTGACTATTGTGGCGGCAAGCGGTCTGGTCGCGGAGCCGCTTGGGGCAACAATATTCGTTCTCGGCGTGGACAAGGGGCTGAAATACATTCATTCACTTCCCGATGTGGAGGCCTTGGTCATCGACCCTCAGGGTCAGATTCATATGACGCCGGGCGCTCGGTCTCTGTTTGAGCTTAAGCGATGACGCCTTGCCCCGATAAGTCTTTGTGTGCTGAAGGTTATGGTGCAAATGCTTTCCGGAGGCTATCCCTTTCTTGTCTAGTGAGGCATGACTATGACCATTTAGCCTTTTGCGGGCAGGCTCTTTTTTGTGGGGCAGGCCCTCCAGCCTGCCATCATTGGTTTTCTTCGTTAAACCGCGGGAATTGTCGAATCCCTGTCATTGCGAGGAGTAAAGCGACGAAGCAATCTCAACGCCTAAAGGCAGAGATTGCTTCGCTGCGCTCGCAATGACATGTTTCGCTCCATCGTCTTCCTCGCAAGTCTGAATAGTTACGCTATTTGTTTTTTACCTTGATTGCAGGGATAGAACGCGATAAAATGGCCGCACTTATTGCCTGTGGTGAGGTGTATGATTAAAAGTCTCTTGAAAAGCCTGATTCTGGGCTTGGCGCTTACGGCCATACTGGCTGCAGGCGGGTGCGTGAGTTGCATTCCTCAATATACAGCGCCGCCGGATGGGCCTGTTTCGGCTTGCTATCCCACAGGCCACGATCCGTACATTCCTATGGACCACAACCCCGGCATGCTCAATCCCTGGGATACTGTTCGAAGCGTCGTTGCTCCGTTCTTGTACGGCCCGCCTCGCTAAAACCTTCACCGACCGTTCGGATTGAAAGCCACTACCTGTTCGTCATGGAGAGCCCTATAAAGCTCCGTATATCGCTTCTTGATTTTCAGGCGAGTGTTCAAGACGGCCCTGGCGTATCCCGTGGCGGCACGCGGATCGTCACTGTTGTAGGCGCTCAAGGCCGGCACGGTCTTCTTGTACAATTCCAGGTAGTACTTGAACACCCGTATGCCGCTGTCAGCATTGGTATGGAGGTCCAGGAGGTCGCCGTAGGTCAGTCCGAACTTCCTGGCCCAGGACGGAGCATGAACCTGAAACATCCCCCGGCAGTTTAATTCGTTTACTATGTTGTTTTTGAAGCCGCTTTCAATGTAGACCATCGCCATATACAGCCACATATCACCGCAAGTTACGCGGCCGAAATGTCTGTTTCCCGCGTGAGCGATTGCCAGAGAAATCTGTTTGGCCTTGTCCTGGCTGATCTTGCCTTCCGTCATCTCATTAATGATAATGGCGCAGATGGTCATCGCATGCGGATGGACCCTCTCCGCTCCCACCACATCTGTAGCAATCGGGCAAACCAATAAAAGTACGAGAAGCGGCATTATCAGCCGGATCATACACCCTCCGCGTCGGCGGGGAGTCTAACAGTTCAGGAGCCCTCCCGAGATTCCTGAGCATACTCCCCGCCTATCCCCATGTAATCGAGTGAAAAACTATTTAGGAGTTTCGGTCTTCTTCGGCGCCGAACTCTTCGGCGCTACCTTTTTCCCTCTTTTGGCCCAGGCGTCTTCCACATATGCAAAAGGCTTCTCAACGGGTGAGAGCACCACATTCGTGCAGCCTTTGACCACGTCGAGGCAAGGGTTGAAAAAGCCGAAGCAGTTCTTCAGGCAGCCCGAAAAGAGTCGCTCGGTTCGGTCCAACACGTCCGCTCCGCCTTTGTATATCTTGCCGGAAACCTTGGAGACCGCGGACCGCTTATCCGGGGCGCCTCCGGCAAAGGCAGGGATCGCCAATGCGACAATCAAAAGGCCGCAGATAGTGATCTTTGCCATTTTGTTCATTGCGTGAACCTCCAGTTTAAATCAAAGCGTGTAATTATCGCATATTTCTGCGAGTTTTGTCAAGACATTAAGTCCTTTATTTTTCTACTGGTTTGTGCTATTGTTATATGCTGAAGTAATTTATGCTTGAGGTTCACTCATGAAAGCGATTGTTCTCGTAATCACGATCGTGATGGTGATGGTCTGCTCCAGCGCCGCTGTTTGCCAGCAGTCGCAGATGTACGACACGAGGTACACCGGACCGATGAATATATACGGCCAGCCCGTGTTCGACTTTCCCCCGCAGCAGCGACCTTACCAGCAGGCACCGCCTCAACCCGGGGCAGGCGGATTCATTCCCAGGGCGGCTTCGGGACTCTATCAGGCTGGGGAATACTTCTGGGGTTACATGCCTGCACCTGTGAGAGGGGCGGACCCCTTGTTCACTCCCCCACCGGGGTCAGGACAGGTAATCACCAATTTCACTCCCGGCACCCGTTGACGCACAATGCCGCTGTGATTGGGCTCATTTTTAGTAGCTGTTCTCAACTCTCGATTCGCGCGGGTTTAACTCCCCTCGACTTCGACAACCGGTGGGAATGTAAGGAATGCTTCTTGTTTGCGGCCAAGGTCTGTGGCCGCTTATGTTTGTACGGAAAGGGGTCCTAATTGCTGTCCGATCAAGACCTTATGGATGTTCAGAAAGTTGCCTCCGTGATGTCCGACACAGTGACCATCCTAACTAACAAGCCTGGCACCGGAGACGCTTTCGAGACCAACCTGGTTAATATTGCACGTCAGATCGCCGGCGTTTCCATGAATCGCGTGGAAATGGTAGATGAACCCGGCCCGTCACCATTTCCTGAAAAACCTTCCTTGACCTTGGCCGTGGGCAACCGGAGAAACATACATTATCTTGCCGCTCCCGAGGGTAGTGAGCTGGGGCCGTTTCTGGACGCTTTGGGCTGGTTGGGCAGGGGCAAGGAAATTTCCGGCTCTGAAAGCCTAACTTCGCTGCAAGACCTCTCCAAGCCCGTGGACATATTGGTTTTGATTGCAGCGGCCTGCCCTCACTGCCCTCAAGTTGTTCGAGCCGCGCTCGCCCTGGCGATAGTTCAACCGTTGATAACCGTTTCAATTGTGGACGCTGTTAGTTTTTCCGATATTTCCGAACGATACAAAGTGAAATCAACCCCCACGACTATTATAAACGACGGTATGACCATAGTGGGCCAGATCGGAGTGGAGCAGCTTGCGTCTCGACTCATAAGCGCAATGGGAGATGAGTCTCTTACGTCCGTGTTGGATTCCATGATCAAGTCTGGGAGGGCCGAGGACGCTGCCGTGCTGTTTTGTCGGGAGAAACAGCCACAAGCAATTGTTCCAATCTATTTGTCGAAAGAATTCTCCACGCGAATGGGCGCATTGGTAACCATGGAAGAAGCCCTTCAAATAAATCCCAGAATACTGGACGACATCGTGGAGGACCTTACACCCCTACTCTTCCAGGAGGAGGTCGGTTTGAGGGGCGACACAGCCGAGCTTCTGGGCAAGATAGGCAATCCGGGTGCTATTCCCGCCCTGCGAAAGGCCGTAAAAGACCCGGACCCCGATGTTGCCGAAGCCGCGCAGGAAGCCCTGGAGATCCTCGAATCCAGTTTAATGTGAGAGACACCGGACCATATTGCCATTGGTGGGCCGGCCAATTTCTCAGTAGCGGCCGGCGTCGCAGGCGGTCTTTAGCAAACCAACCTTTCTGATCGCGAATTCCTATGGAAATACCCTGCTCTTGAAAGAGAGGCAGCTTATACATTGATCCCCAAAAAAGTCTTTTCCGAATGGAGTCGCACTGCTGGACAAGCCGGCAGTGGCACCCAAGCGACCCTCCGTACTCTTTCGGGGACAAATGAAAAACTACAAAAATTTTGCCGACCGTTATATATACCGGTGGCAAAGACTGGTTTCGCGCGAAGGGTCTCCCATTGAAGGAATCTGAAAAAAAGAGAGAAAAAGGCGACCAATTATGGTTCAGGCTGGCGCTATTCCTGGTGCCGCGTCTCGTGATGATGTACTTCAGGCTGGTAGACCTCACTTCCAAAAGGATTTGGCTCAACCGGGAGATAGAGGAGCAGGTTTGCCGTAAACAGCCTTTCAATTGTGCCTGTTTTCATGGAACTATGCTTTTCCCTATATGGCATTGCCGCCGATACGACGGTGTGATCATGGTTAGCCGTTCCTGGGACGGCGAGCTGATCGACAGGTGCCTTAAGAGAATGGGCTACGACACGACACGAGGGTCTTCGTCGCGGGGTGGGAAAGAAGCCTTGGCCGAGATGATAGATATGATTAAGGAAAAACACTATTGCTCAGGCCTCGCGGTCGATGCGCCACGCGGCCCTTCCCGACAAGCAAAAATGGGGATAGTGATCGTCGGCAAAGAAACCGGCAATCCTGTCGTGCCCCTCGTGAGTTGGGCGACCCGCCAAATACAATTCCGATCCTGGGACAGCATGATATTGCCTCTGCCCTTTAGCACCATAGTAATGGCTTTCGGAAAACCGACCGAGGTTCCTCCCGGTCTATCGAACGACGACTACGAAAGATTCAGACAAGAAATCGAAGAGAATATGCTGCTCGCCTCAAAGCAGGCAGAAGACAAAGTAGCCAGTTTGAAAAAGCGCGGATAGCTTGCGGCATTAGGAATGGCTGAAAAGCCTACGAATTCTTGGGAGAGTGACCGGGGAGGTCCTTTTTGCAAAAAGGGCCTCCCCGGTCCCCACCCCAAAAACTCCTATAATTTTCAGTCCTTGCCTCTTTGGAGGCAAGGACTGAAAGTGGCTCCTTGACAGGCCGGGAATTTTCCCTTCGGTTGGGAAGATCCCGCGGGGCCGCCGGTGGCCGCCATTCTTTCTCACAACGACCTGCCGGCCAGAATGGTTCATCCTACTTCCGGCGGTGGTGGCCTCGGCAAGCTAGCGCTAGACCTTCTCCGATTCCCCCTCTGATTTGCTCAAATCTGCTCCGGCCTCCGTGTCAGCCTCTGGCACTTCATTCACTTCAATAGGGCTTTTGCTCCCTTCTTGTGACTTGATGCCTTCCAGGAAATTCATGAACTGCTCGTCGTAAACGAGGTTATCCCATAAGAAATCCCTTTGTGACTGGATTCGGAAGTAGATGACTATCCTCCAGATTATCCACAAAACCCCTGCGGCCATTACGGCTAAATAAACGGCTGTGACCGGGTCCATTCAAAAGCCCTTCGGCGGGATCTAGGAATTGAACGGGGGAAACCTTTTACACAAGAGTTTCCCCCGAAAGTTGTCCGTCCGGAGACAAGGTAGCACTATACTGCCGTCCTAGCGGGAGTTCCTGTTTTTCGTGAGCGGCCGCTCTTTCCCTTGCCTCGTTTTGCAGCAATCTCAGCCTGGCCTTTGCCTGGTTTATGAGTGTCTTTCACGGCCTCGATCTTACCCTTGCCCGTTTTAGCAGCACCCTTCTCCGGGTCTTCCTTGAGGGCGATCTTCAAGACCTCATCCATGTGTTTGACAAACCTGAAATTGAGCTGTCGTCGAATATGCTTGGGGATTTCGTCCAGGTCTTTTTCATTCTGCTCAGGCGCGACCACTGTATAGATTTTGGCCCGAAGAGCGGCCAAAGATTTTTCCCTGAGTCCTCCTATGGGGAGCACCCTACCCCGCAAGGTTATCTCACCGGTCATGGCAACATCCGCCTTAACGGGAATGCCCGTCAAGGCACTCACAAGCGCGGTCGCCATAGTCACTCCCGCTGATGGGCCGTCCTTGGGGATTGCTCCGGCGGGTACGTGGACATGTATGTCCTTGGCGAAATAGAAGTTCGACTTCAGTCCGAACCGTGCAGCGCGAGACCTAAAATAAGACATCGCAGCCTGCCCCGATTCTTTCATGACGTCTCCAAGTTGGCCGGTGAGGAGCAGGTTTCCTTTCCCCTCCATCGGGGTGGCCTCGATGTGAAGCACGTCCCCACCGTAAGGCGTCCAAGCGAGCCCGGTGGCAACTCCTACCTCATCCTTTCGTTGCTCCTCATCGGGAAGGAATCTGGGCACGCCCAGGAACTTGTGGAGGCTTTTGGCAGTGATCCGCGGGACCTTCTTTTCGCCCTCGGCTATTTTTCGAGCTATCTTCCTGCAAAGGTTCGCGATCTCACGTTCCAGGTTACGCAGACCCGCTTCTCGCGTGTACTGGTTGATTATACCCAGTATGGCCTCGTCCGTTATGATGAAATCGTCAGGCCTGATGCCGTTCTCTTTGATTTGCCGAGGAATAAGGAACTGGCGGGCTATTTTCAGCTTTTCTTCGTCTATATATCCCGACAGCTCTATTAGTTCCATCCTGTCTTTTAGGGCCGGAATAATCGGATCTGCCAAGTTGGCCGTGGTAATAAACATTACTTTGGACAGATCGAACGGGACGTTCAAATAATGATCCGAGAAAGCGTGGTTCTGTTCCGGGTCCAGCACTTCCAGCAACGCCGCGGAAGGGTCGCCTCTGAAGTCCGCGCCGACCTTGTCTATTTCATCCAGCATAAAGACCGGGTTGTTGGAACCGGCGTTTTTCAATCCCTGAATGATGCGTCCAGGCAGCGCGCCTATGTACGTCCGGCGATGGCCGCGGATTTCGGCTTCATCCCGTACGCCTCCCAGAGATATTCGGGTGAACTTGCGTCCCAAGGCTCGCGCAATTGAACGCCCCAGAGAAGTCTTGCCCACTCCAGGAGGACCAACAAAGCAGAGTATGGGGCCCTTCATCTGCTTGTTGAGCTTACGCACTCCCAGGTACTCCAAGATCCTGTCCTTGACCTTTTCCAGATCGTAGTGATCTTCATCGAGTATCTGCTTGGCATTCTTGATGTCGAGCTTGTCTCTCGTTGACTTGGACCACGGCAACTCTACAATCCAGTCCAGGTAAGTCCGAATGATTGATGCTTCAGCCGCGTCGGGATGCATTTGGCTCAATCGATTGAGCTGCTTATCGGCTTCCTTCTCGACTTCCTTGGGGATTTTCGCCTTGGCTATCTTGTCGCGAAATTCGTCGATCTCCTTGGTTTTCTCGTCTATTTCGCCAAGCTCGCTCTGGATGGCCTTGAGCTGTTCTCTCAAGAAGTACTCCCGATGAGTCTTTCCCATCTCCTCCTTAGCTTGAGTTTGGATTTTTGCCTGCATGGCCGAAAGCTCAAGCTCTTTTGAGAGCAGCTCGTTGACCTTTCTCAACCTGTCCAAGGGGTGGATAACCTCCAAAATGGCCTGGGATTCTTCCACCCGAAGCTTGAGGTTGGACGCCACAAGGTCTGCCAGCCGTCCCGGATCTTCGATCGAATCGAGAATGGCCACAGCGTCCGGTGAAATTATGCCCCGGAGTTGCAGGATCTTCTCCGAGTTCTCTTTCACCGATCTCATCAAGGCCTCTATTTCGAGAGTGATGGTAGTAGCTGCGGGTTCAGGCATTTTCTCGATCTGAACCGTGAAGTATTCGTCGGACGGCACGAACGAGGTGATCTTGCCCTTTACCAGCCCCTGAACCAGCACCTTGACGCGGCCGTCGGGCAGTTTGAGCATCTTGACGATCATCGCCACGGTGCCCACGTTAAAAATGTCCTCAGGTTGCGGGTCCTCTTCGGTAGCAAACTTCTGCGTAGCCAGGAATATCAAGCGGTCCTTGGCAACAGCGCTTTCCACAGCCCTGATTGATCTTTCCCGGCCAACCATCAGCGGAAGTATCATGTAGGAGTAAATGACTACGTCGCGAACAGGGAGCAAAGGGAGCACGTCAGGGATGTCGGCCAGGCTTACCTGCTGCACCTTCGCTCCTTCGTCATCGTCGAAGTCGTCCTTTTTTTCGATTTCGTCAGCCATAGGTCATGTCCTTTAGCGCCATAAAATATTGATTATTGCCCTGTAATCAGAAAAAAAGACAATTTCCAGGAATTTCTTCCCCTCACATTGTCCTGAAAACCCCTTCTAAAGTTAACATATATGCGAGAAATTGCCCGTGTCAAGCTTCATTCTTCCCATTTCCGCATCAAAACAGGGTAAATTTGCAGAAAAAGGAAGATGCTCTGTAATCATTCGTTAGACAAATCGGAAGGCCTTACGGTTTCGTGTGGTCATAGCAACGTTCGATCATAGAGAAAGCGCTCTGACACCAATTGGCTCCCAAGCCGTGACGGTGACTTCGCAGCAAAGGCAGCACGGGCCTGGGTTTTGCCAGGTCCCTGTCTGACTCAACGGATTAATTATTGTTCGCGCATTGGTACGACGGACCCTCGGCGCGTGGCACCGCTGCGAGGCACAGAGACCGCCCCCCACCTGATGCGACATTATGGATGTGCTGGACTCTTTGATCTTTCGTCTGACTAGAACTGATCAAGGTCAGAGCCGGGATAGTCCCATCGGGACCCCTTGATGAGCTTCGGCTCCGATTGGACAGGACCGCTGCCGGCCTTGAAAACCTCTTGAAGGCCATCGGGAGACGCGGTGACCAGGCCGGTTCGCGGGTCGATCCGGCGATGCTCTATGGATTGAGGGGGCGTGTATTCCTTGACAGGCTTGTCCTTCAATACTTCTTTCATGAAGTAACCCCAGATAGGTGCGGCTGCATGGCCGCCCGTTTCCTGGTCTCCTATGGAAAATTCGTCGTCAAAACCGACCCACACGCCGCAACTGTAGTCCGGAGAAAACCCTACGAACCAAGCGTCTATATTGTCATTGGTGGTGCCTGTTTTGCCGGCTATTTCGGGCCGCCCGACGATCTTCTTCAGTATGGTGGCTGTCCCGTCTTGCACGACTCCCTGAAGCAGAGTTGACATTATGTAGGCAGTGGCTTCATCTATTCTTCTGCGAGCAAGGGCCGCGCCTTTGTCCGGGATTTCGCTGTCACCATAAGAGGATGTCTGAGAAGGATTATGGGAAACCTTTTGAACCTGGGGTAGATCCCCGCGTGTCGGGTCGTCAAGCAGCACCGGCGGATCGTGTTCTTCCAGTACTTTCCCGTTCCGGTCCACGATCTTGGTCACATAGATGGGCGGGATATAGTACCCTTTGTTGGGGAATACCGCATATGCGTTGACTTGCTCCTCCAGTGATACTCCGGTGGACCCAAGCGCCATGGTTAGGTTTTCCACCAAGGGAGAGGTGTAACCGAGCCTCCTTGCATAGACCTTGGCATGCTCGATGCCAATCTGCTGGAGAATTTTGATGGTCGGAATATTTCTCGATTTCACTATCGCGTCTCTGAACGTCATGGGTCCTTGGAAGCCTCCGCGATAGTTTTTGGGTCTCCAGACTTCCCCTGTGCCCGGGACGGTCAGGGCCATAGGAGAATCCAGTATGATGTCGGCACATGTAAAGCCCTTGTTGAGAGCGGCAGCATAAATCACCGGTTTGAACGATGACCCCGCCTGCCTCTTAGCCTGGACAGCCCGGTTGTACTGAGATACGGACAAACTGTACCCGCCCAGCATTGCCTTGACGTGCCCTGACCGATTCTCCCGGAACATCAAAGCTGACTGCACAATGGGCTGCTGTTCCGGCTCGACAGGAAAATACGGCAGCATTTCCTCCGAGTATTCCTTATAATTCTTCATGTCCGGGTCGGCCTTACCGAATTTCTTCATGTAAAGCTCCCGCCGCTTGGCATTGGGGTCCAGGACCCTGACCTGGATCAGGTCACCCACCTGGAAGGGTAAATCCCCTTGAGCGAAGGTGCGGGTACGCAGTTCCTGCCTTATAAAAGGCGTACGAACCCACCACTTCGGATTCGGGTCGATCTTCATCTGACCGAGATATTCCTTCTTCTTCCCGTTCTTGGTGTACGTACCCAGGCGCACGTAAATGTTTTCGCCGTCCACGTGCGTAACAACGCCATTGGCAACCTGACCGAACCTGAGCGGGCTCTCCAGTTCGGGCACATCTTTGACATTGGTCCGCATCGGACCCCGGTAGCCCTGCCGTTTGTCCAGATCTCGCAGCCCTCTATCCATCGCACTCTGGCCCGCGGCTGTCATGTCCAGGTTCGCCGTAGTATAGATTTTGAGGCCTTCTTTATTGAGAGCATCGGCTCCGTATTTTCTCTCCACGTATTTGCGGACATGCTCGACAAAGTCAGGGGCCGCGTTCACATACGGGTTCGTCCGGCTGGCGATCACCGGCTCCTCGTTGTTGGCCTGTTCGTACTCAGCTTCAGTGATGTACCCGTCTTCCAGCATCCTTCTGAGCACGTAACCCCTTCTCTCAAGAGATGCTTTCAAGTTTTTCTTGGGGTTGACCTTAGACGGCGCTTGTGGCAAACCAGCCAGCATGGCGCATTCAGCAATTGTTAGGTCTTTTACACTCTTGTCGAAATAGGCATGGGCAGCCGCCTCCACTCCATAGGCTGAACTTCCCAGATAAATCTGGTTGAGATACAGGTACAGGATGTACTCTTTGCTCAGGGACTGCTCCATCCTGGTAGCAAGTATCTGTTCCTTGATTTTACGGATAAATTTCTTTTCAGGCGTCAAGAAGAACGTCTTGGCGTCCTGCTGGGTTATGGTGCTGGCTCCCTGATCCCATCCGGTGCGTTGGAGCCTGTTTTTGATTGCTCGTACAATGGCCTCTTTATCAACACCGGTATGCTGCCAGAAATTCTTATCTTCAGCGGCCACAAAAGCGTTTTGGAGCATCTTGGGGATCTGGTCTATCGGAGTTACGAAGCGCCTCTCAGTCGCGAACTCACCTATGAGTTCGCCTTTGTCTGCGTAGACGTGCGTAACTGTGGGCGGGGCATAGTTCTTCAGTTTTTCAATGCTCGGTAAGCCGTGTGTGAAGAAAAAATAGCCTTGCACTGCAAGGCCGGCGCCGCCTGCGATGCATCCTATCCCCACGAGGAGAACGAAACGGGCAATCCCGCCGAAAAAAGACCCCCTTCGTTTCCTGATTTCCGCGCGACTGTACATATCGCGGAACGGGTTCCTGGGGTTTTCACTTCCTTTGCGCCGCGGGTCCAATCTATCTCCTCTCTCAGGCTACGGTTAGGTAGACTTTATCATGGAACAACCGCCCTGTCCATGCCTATAGCTAAATATACTCTAAATTTCAACATAATTAACGCCATGCTTAAAGGTTATTATTAAGTTCTCTTAATGTTGTGCAGCAACCACAGTTGGCTGGCATGGGCTGGCCGGTGGGGGTAATGTGCCCGCTGTAGGGCGGGGCGCTAATGTCTGTTAGTCTTGGGAAGAGTCGTCACCTCAGAAACGTCTTCGGCAGAAAGAGTGATATTTCGGGGATGAAAGTCACCAGCATCAGGCAGAAAAGCAGGAGAATCAGGAAGGGCCATACACCCTTGGACACTTCCACGAGACTCTTTCTCGTCAGACCCATGGCCACGAATAGGTTCAGGCCGAACGGAGGCGTCAGGAAGCCGTATTCAATTACCAACACCATAATTATTCCGTAATGAATCAGGTCTATATCGAATCTTTTCAGGGTCTCCGCAAAAAGCGGGGAAAGGATCAGCATGGCGGAGACGTTGTCCATGACCGTTCCCAGCAAGAGAAACAGGATGTTAACCAGGATGAGGAACACCCACCCGCTGTGAACATGAGCTGTAATGACGTCCGCCACCTGATGCGGCAGTCTTTCCGCGGTGAGCAACCAGATCAGGGTCATGGCGCAAGCGAGGATGAAGAGTAGGCAGCCGGAAAGGACTGCCGCCTGCTTGCATACTCTGGGCACATCCATGATATCAATTTCCCGGTGGATCACTACCTCGACAAAAAGAGAATACACCACGCTTATAGCAGCGGCTTCGGTGGGAGTGAACATGCCTGAATAGATGCCGCCCAGAACAACAACCGGCAGCATCAGGCCCCAGATGCCTTCGCGCAGGGTCTTGAAAGTTTGCGCCCAGGTCTCCTTTTCAGTCTCGCGCCATCCCTTTCTGTAAGCCATCCAAACGGTGTAGGCGATAAAAACGCCGCCGATGAGAAATCCGGGCATGAAACCGGCCATGAAAAGCTCCGCAACCGATGCGTTCATGACCATGCAGTAAAGGATCATCGGTATCGACGGCGGAATCACGATACCCAGCGACCCCGCGGACGTAACCAGCCCTATCGAGAAGTGCTCGCCGTACCCGGCTTTGATCAGGGCAGGTATCATCACCGAACCGATGGCCACAACCGTGGCAGGACTCGACCCCGAGAGCGCGGCAAAGAAAAGGCAGGCCAGGGTGGTGGCTATGGCCAAACCACCTGGATAGCAGCCCACCACAGAGTTGACGACCGCGATCAGGCGCCTCGCCATGGCCCCTTCGGTCATGACGCTTCCTGCTATGATGAAAAAGGGAATAGAAAGCAGCACCGAATTGTCCAGCGCGTTGAACAGTTGCTGGGGGAGCACCATCAGAGAACCGGAGGTATGCGAAACGATTGAGACCGTAGTGGTGACAACCAATAGAACGGCGATCGGCATCCCAAGTAAGAGAAGCACAAAGAATGAAATCAAGACGGTCGCAATCACTGTTCCGGCCCCATTCTGAAAGGTTCGCGGCGGACGAGCCGGACCAGATGCCTTATTCCCAAATTGATGAAGCGGATACCCATTATGGTGGAAAAGAACGGGATTGGCAGGTACGCCCAATACTTGGGAACTTCCAGCGCCGAAGTGAGGACCCCAAAGCGGCGGAGCTTCATTGCCTGTTCCCACCCATAATAGGCAATAACGAAAAACATCAGTCCGGACGCTATGTTTATTATTACCTTCAGCCCATGGCGAAAGCGATCGCTCGAGACTTTTTCGTAAATCAAATCCATGGAAAAGTGGCTGCCGTACTTGACGCCCAGAGATGCGCCCAGAAAAGCAATGAACACCCCGAGGTACCTGCCCAGTTCCTCCATCCATGTGAAGCTGAACTGCAGCACGTATCTGCAAAAAACCTGCACAAAGGAAAGGAACGCCAGCCCCAGCAGAACCAGAACCAGCGTCCATTCCTCGACACTGTTGAGCGCTCGTATTATTCGTTGCATGACATGGGAGATCCGGGGACGTACCGCAGCAACGGCACATCCCCTCATGAAATTTTCAGAGCTTCGCAGCCGGTTTACTTGCCCGAATGGGCCTTAACCTTGGCCTGAAAAAAATCGAACAGTTCCGGACCAATCTTGTCCCGATATTTGGTCCAGACCTGCTGCATGGCAGTCTTAAAGGTCTCGCGTTCCTCAGGTGTCAGGTTGATCACCTTGACGTTGTTTTTCGCGCAGTACTCTTCCACGGAAAGGCCCGACTGAGGCAGCTTTTTTTCCAGCTCTACGTTAATTTCCCGGTTGAGCTTTATGCAGACTTTGGCAGCCTCCCGGAAAATATTTTGCTGTTCCGGGGTCAGCTTTTTCCAAAAGTCCGGCGTAACTATGATGATGCATTCCGTCAAGATGTGCCCAGTCTTGGTCACGAACTTGGTTATTTCCGTGGCTTTTATCAGGATGGAGGTGAGCAGGGGGTTTTCCTGCGCGTCAATAGTCCCATTCTGAAGCGCACTGTAGATTTCAGGGAACGGGAGATCCGTGGGTGAGGCCCCTAGTTGTTTGAACGTGTCTATGTAAATCGGGCTGTTCATCACCCTGATTTTGAGGCCCTTGAGGTCATCGGGCTTGCGTATGTCTCTTTTGGTATTCGTGATGTCTCGGAACTCGTTCTCCGTCCATCCGATACCGACGAACCCTTTTGCAGGCAAATAGCTGAAGATCTTGGCCTGTACTTCGGGATCGTCCAGCACACCGTAAGCGGTCTTCCGGTCGGGAAAGACAAACGGGAGATCCACTACCGCGACTTGAGGGGCCGAATTCTGGAGCACCGCGCATGTGACTGAGGCGATTTCCAGCGTGCCGGCCTGGACTTGCTCGGCCAAAGAGGTCTCACTGCCCAGTTGACCGAATGGGAAAGTTTTGATCTCGATCTGCCCGTTGGTCTTCTCCTTGACGTAGTCGGCAAACGCGTCAATCCCCTTTGACTGGCCATGGAATGGAGGCGCAATATGCCCGAACTTGATTGTCAGTGGTGCTCCTTGAACCGATGGAATCGCGACCGCTCCGACGAAAACCGCACACAAGAAAACGACTATGAGTTTTTTCATCCTACCCCTCCACATGAACGCGGGGCTTCAAAGACCTTGTCTGTTGCCCCAGTGATGTTAACGGATACGCGCAACCGGTCTACCCGGCTTACGCCGGTTGCCGACAGTTCTGTCTCTGCTCCACGTGGAGAAGACAGAACGCCCCACCGGTTCATCCCAATTACCTGCATTGTTTCCGGCAATCTCTTATGACTACAGGGAGCCTGGTCATTTAGCCAATCAATTTCTTTATCACACGTAGCCGAAGAATTGCCATCGCAATACGTCCGAGGATCAAAAAAACCTGGAGCGGCCCGTCAGATCGGCACTCACCGCTACGGGACCCACAGGCAAGGTAACACAGATTGGTATATTTCGTTTCCGGTTCTTAGCTTTAGAGTCGATATGAATCCTTGGTGGCTTGACACGAGATCTTGGACTGTACTAGAATGTCCAACGAACGTGGGGCGGCTTAGCCAAGTGGTAAGGCGACGGTCTGCAAAACCGTTATACGGCGGTTCAAATCCGCCAGCCGCCTCCAGAAACGAGTTGAACACCTTGAAGGTTCGCAACGGATGATCGCGGGCCTTCTTTGCTTATTGGCAGCCGATAGACGTAGCTTCTTCTCGATTATCGCTGCCGGAAAGGTTGGACGAACACCGGGCCTACTACCACGGCGCCTTCAAACTGTGAGGACGACTTAGCAGCGCAAGCAGCACTGACCTGGTGCCCAGGTCAGTGGCACCCAACAGGCAATCTATATCGTGCCAGAAGTGCCACGGATTATTCGTTGTTTGACCGCGCATCGGTATGGCGCATTTGGGAAAAAGGTCGCCCGCACAAGTCTGACAACATGTTCCTCCTCTTTGTTGACCCCGCGCCTTCTACTTTTCCTTTTCCTTGTCGTCTTTGGCCTTTTCGTCGAAGTCTTTCCAGAACTGCCGTTCGCACTCTTGCATACAAGTATCGTACGAACCCTGTGTCAAATAATGAGAACTCGCCTCCCCGCCGAGCAATCCCAAAGGAACGGGCTGCCTCGCGCATTTCCGGTAACAGTTGTACCGATCGAAATCCGTGACACCGGCATTGGGCAGACACACGATCAGCAGGGCCACAACCAACGCCATAATCGAAAACTTTGCCATGAGTAACCCCCATTTCATCTGATTTTGCGACCAAACAGATTAATTAAGGGATAGCTCTTCTGTGTAAGTAGCCATCTTCTTAATTTACCCTTTTGAACTCTTAATGCGTATCAATCATCGGTTCAGTAGATTGTAATACGCTTTTTTTTCGGACGAGAAGTCGGCTCAGTCTTTTTTGACAAATGGACCCGCGTCGGCTAGAATCATCGTATCCCGCACCTTGTTGCTACCCTACGTTACTATTAATTGTGCACCTGCCTTGGCAAGGGACACGGACATGAGCGAACGAGGGAACAGCAGTGAACAGCCCCCAAACCAGACGATAGAGCCACCCCAGCCTCGCGCCGATTTCGATGGGACTGAAAACCCTCACCTGCGAGCCGCGTTTAAAGATCCTGCGCGCGGTCAAACGTATGACACAGACTCACGGTTTCGTCAGATCTACAACAAAGCTCCGGTCATGATGCATTCCATTGATAAGAACGGGGTGATCAGGAATCTGAACCGCAAGTGGATCGCGGAGACGGGCTACTCTAGGGAAGAGGTGATCGGGCGCAAGCTTGAGGAGGTGATGACACCGGAATCTGCAAAAGCCTTGCGCCGGAATCTGCCCAAATTCTGGGAGAACCGGGAGGTTGCGGACTGCTCGTACCAGTACGTGAAAAAGGACGGCACGATTATTGACGTGCTTCTTGATGCAGTGGTCATGGAGGACCCTAATTGGGGCATGGTAACCGTTTCGGTCTCCCGCAACATTACCGAGCAAAAGCGAGCCGAGGAAGCTTTGCGGCGAAGTGAGGAACGCCTGCGAGCCATTTTCGAGGGCGCCACGGACTGCATATTCCTGAAAGACCGAGATTTGAGGTACACCCACGCAAATCCCGCTCTCGCCAAGCTCTTCAACCTTCCGGCGGATCGGATTGTGGGAATGCGCGCCGAGGATCTTTTTGGCGAGCAACACGCAGGTCATATCAAGGAAGCCGACCTCCGTGTCCTGGCAGGAGAATCCATCGAGGAGGAAAGAACTCTCCCGGTGAATCAGGTCTTGATCACCTTTCACGAAATCAGGGTCCCTCTCAGGGACAGTGAAGGAAGCATTGTCGGCATCTGCGGTATTTCTCGAAACATCTCGGAACGCAAAGAGGCTTTGAAAAGTTATCGCGTCGATCCTGAAGTCTACAAATCCGATGCCATGACGCGATGCCTCCAGGTGGCTCGCAGGGCAGCGGCAACCGACAGCATGGTGCTCCTCCTTGGTGAGAGCGGGACCGGCAAGGATTATCTGGCCCGCTGGATTCACGATCATTCCAACAGGTCCGCCGGGCCTTATCTGTCACTGAATTGTGCGGCCATATCCAAGGAACTGGCCGAATCGGAGCTGTTCGGCCATGAAGCGGGAGCTTTTACAGGGGCTCGTGGCCGAAAAAGAGGAATGTTGGAACTGGCCGAGGGAGGCACGCTTCTTCTCAACGAAATCGGGGAGCTTCCGCTCTCGTTACAGGCCAAGTTGCTCTCTTTTTTGGACACCAGGTCATTCCTCCGTGTGGGAGGAGAAAAGAGCGTACACTGCAACGTGCGCCTGATGGCGGCAACTCACAGAGACCTTGCCTCCGCGGTTGAAGACAAACGCTTTCTCGGACCTCTATTCTATCGACTAAACGTGTTCCCGATTAACGTTCCGCCTTTGCGCAACCGTCTGGACGACATCCCAATCCTGGTCGACCAACTGGTTGCGCGATTGGCCGCGGAACTTCAACTTACCGCCCTGCCGGTGGTGGACGAGATAACGCTGAAATCCCTGTCAAGATATCACTGGCCGGGAAACGTGAGAGAGCTGAGAAACGTGCTGGAAAGGTCTCTGATGGTCTCGGAAGGTGATTGCCTTAGCATAAGGCTCCCTTCTGACCCCACAACGGAAGGAGACTGCTTATACCCGCTTGCGCTGGGACCTCATCGCACCCTTGAGGACGTCTCCAGCGAGGTCACGAAGCTCTTGTGCCAAAAGGCCCTCCAATCAGCCGGTTCCAGAACCGCCGCTGCCCGCATGCTTGGCATATCTCGCGATTCACTCTACAGGTACATGAAGAAGTTCGGTCTCAACGAAACCGTCCAGTTCAGTGACGATGACGACAAAACAGGCTGAAGTGGAAGGTAAAGGCCGTGCTTACGAGGACCCGCCGATTCTTCGCACCGTAGAAACACGCTCTTCGCCCTTCTTATGAGAAGGGGCTACCAAATGGAAGACACCGATTTCCGGCGGGCAATTGATTCGCCACGGGAAGAACACCAGCCCCGCTCCTCTATTCAGATACATCCTGCATCCAAACTTCTTGTACCAGCCGTGAGTATAGGGTGACAGAAGGCCGGCAGCAGTCAGGCCTCTGGGGCGCTCAGGCCAAGGAATGATCATCTGGCCGCCATGAGTATGGCCTGCCAACACAAGGTCTATCCTGCCGTAAGCAGCGAGAGGCAGAATGGAGGGGCGGTGGCAAAGTAATATGCGCATGCCCGGACCGGAAGGAGATCCATCCATTAGTGTGCGGAATATTTGGGATTCAGGGGTAGGCACCCAGTCCGCCAGGACATCGTCCAGACCGCCCAAATGGATTGCGGCCCCTTGATCCTCGAAAGAAATCCACTTGTCCCCAAGATGAGTAAGATTACTTCTGCGGAAGCTCGCGAGGGAACGCTCGGTGCGGACGTAGCGCTCGTGGTTGCCCATGATAACGTAGTTGCCGTACTGCCTCGGAACGAGTTTTCTCAGTATCGGCTCGGAGCTTTCCACCGGAGTGTACCGAGAATGGAAAACATCGCCTGTAAAGACTACGGCGTGACCTTCAATGGAATTAAGCCGCTCTACCAGTCTTTCCAGCTCGGTTGGACCGAAAAACCAGCTAAAATGGAGATCGGTTACCTGAATGAAGGAGACGCGCTTCTGCAAACCGTACAACGACGGATGAGACAACTCGAACTCGTTAATCACAGGGCTTTGATAGGCCTCGCTCAAACCGTAGCCCATCGCGCCGGCCGATGCTGCCATGCCTGCGGCTCCAGCCCATCTGAGAAACGAACGTCTCGATATGTCGTGTAAATGGATCTGCGGCAGTTGTTTGGCCTCATGAACCGAAGGATAAGTGTCTGAGCCCTGCGGAACGGCTTCGGGTTTCTCTGAAATGACCCCACGTTCCTTCTCCGCAAAAACCTTTTCATCAATTGGGCGTGGGCTCTCGCGGAGTCTACCCGTGTCGCGGACCGGCTTGGGCTTTCGGAAGAACCGCCTCAGTAACCTCATGGCGCGGCCGAGGGCCTTAAGGCCCACGAAGGAAATGCAAAATCCGGCAACCAGCAACAGGTAACTGAAGTACGCTATGGCCAAAAATTGTCGGCCGAGAAAGTCGTGCGGGTTAAAAGGAGTACCAAAGAGCGTTAGACAAAGAACGGCATAATTGGCGGCTACCAAAATAAGGATGATATAAACCAGGCCCCTCCGGGAGAAGGCGCCTCTGGTCTGAATGACATCCTTCCTGATTGCCCGGATTGCATACCACTGCATTGGAAGAAGAATGATTCCGTGAACCAGGAGGACGATAATGATTCTGAGCATTCCGGCTTCATCCGTTGCTTCACAAAAAGGTCAAAAGGTCAGCCTTGTCACCAGCTTGTTTCGTCCTTTTTTGTTCTCGGTCCGGTGGGGTTTTGTGCTTGAAAAAAAGCTAACACGGATGGGTTCCCAAGACAATATCCGAGGGAGTCTTTTGGCGCAACGGACTGTTTTGTTAATTTGTCGGGTATTGCAGATGCCGCGGAGTTCCGGTCCATACCAACCGTCATGCCGAAAATCCCCACAACGAACAATGAAAATGCCGGGCAGATTTGGTGCCACGTATGAGCTTCCGACATCCATGGCACCCCTGGGCCGATATTGACGGGCTGTTGGGTGCCACTGACCTGGGGACCAGGTCAGTGCTGCTTTTGCTGGGAGGTCATCTTCACAGTTTGAAAGCGTGTTGGTATCAGGCCTTGCTTCAGGTTGCGTCAATCGTCATCAACGTCAAAACTGAGGGAGAACATTTTCGTATAGATGTTCTCCCTGCATCCTATCTACTGTGCCTCGCGATCCACTACTTTGACTTCCATCACGATTTTCCCCCATCCACCGCACTCTAATCCGACATCGCCGCAGCCCCACCGTTTGAATCGAATCTGTCCAGGGTCCTGGCCTGCGTAGAGCAGTTCGTTTGCAGCGAACACAATCGGCTTCAAAGCGCTGACCGCGTACAAACACATTCGTTCGGGGCAGAGCTTGGAAATAAGATTTCCTACTCCGTCCAGATAGAACTTGTCCCCGACCTTGTGCCGGCTGTTGCATCCATGTGATTGGACCACTTCGGCCACAATGGTCTTGTTCATCAGTTCCGCGCCCTTGACAATGGCCTCCTGATTCCTGGGATCTTCTTTGAACCTGACCATCTCCTCGTCAGAGTAGCCAAGGTGTTTTTGAAAATAAGTCCATACACTTTCATCAACTTTCATGATGTCTCTCCTTTGCGAGTTTTTTGAAACAGAACTTGATTCAGCACAACCATGTAGGATGGTTGGACAATCCCGTATTGGTTACTTCTAAACCTGCAAGATTTTGAAATGCTCGGAATCGATGAGCCGGCGGACGCTCTCGACGAATGAGTCGGGGGCAGAGTATTCGGGGTGCCGGCGGAATAGAACCGCGACCCGCTGCAACTCGGCTATTTCCTCGAGACCTTCCAAGATCGAGCGATGGTGATTGTTACGACGCGGATGAGCCGCGAAGAGAGGCTTCTTAGGATTCAGAAACCCGGCCTTGACAGCATAAGGGATTTGGCGCTCACATCGGCAAGGATTCGATTCTTTAATCAAGCCACAATTAGCTTGCATAAAATCCCTCAGCAGCGAGCGGGCCCTGGAGAGACGTTTGCGGAACGCTGCCGCAGTGATACTCAGGATCTGTGCACCTTCGCTGCTGTTGACCTCAAAAATCTCTCCCAGAATGTAGGTGATGCGAAGGTCCCTT
This sequence comes from Desulfomonile tiedjei, assembly GCA_016212925.1. Classification (NCBI taxonomy): domain Bacteria; kingdom Pseudomonadati; phylum Thermodesulfobacteriota; class Desulfomonilia; order Desulfomonilales; family Desulfomonilaceae; genus Desulfomonile; species Desulfomonile tiedjei. The sequence goes on along the minus strand of JACRDF010000003.1, from coordinate 253,582 downwards.
TCGAGACACAGCAGAAACCCCTGCATGCAACTTAGCATCACGTCCTCCACCATGAGGCCTTGTTCAGCTTGGGGGGCACATTCTGTCCAGGCATGAGCTAATCCTCTATCGATCTCTTCCTCACATTTCTCGAAGGTGAGTTCGATACGCTCGGCCCAGCGCTTGCGAGTGGTGAGCAGGTGATTGGCGGCAATCCGAAAACACCATGTGGAGAAGCTGCTGTCTTGCCGGAAACTCCCAAGATGAGTGACGATCTTTACGAGGATCTCCTGAGTTGCATCCTCAGCGTCCACAGGGCGTCCGAGCATTCGCATGGCCAGTCCGTAGATTCTGTCCTGAATTTGTCGAACAAGCGCTTCAAGAGAGGTCTTGTCCCCTTGTATCGCCTGCTGAATTAAAATTTCGGTAGATGGTTCCATTGAGTTCAAATCCTCGTCTCGTTTTAGGCTTGCAGAGCTACTACCAGACTGCTTGATGTATTTGCTTGCACGAATGCTGTGAAAAGGAGCAGCCGGCATTCGTTACTTTGTAATCGTTCACCGGGCTTGAGGCGGCTCTGCGCCCGGTGGGGATGGAGGGGGAGACCATCTCCCCCTCCAAGCCTCCCCCATCGTGATTCTAAGGCCTTAAGACCGTCCCGGTGAACGGTTACGTTACTTTAGACATTCTGCCATAGGGTGGTGTGACAGGCCTTGTCTTTTTTTTTTCCGTCGACCGATTCCGACTGGGCATTTTCCACGCGGAACAGCCAAAGAAGAGTCCACGTCCTGCTCGTGACAGTGACCTGGACAACGCTATTCTCAGGCATTAGTTTCTTAACAGAGCAAGATGGGAAGGGGTGAAATTCATGAGCGAGGATGCACAAAATGCGTGGCATATGTTTGAGGCGGTCGGCGTGTTATGTTCATTTTTCTTTGGTATCCCGCTGGCGCTGGTATTGTTGAGAATCCTGAGCGGGCTGTTCAGCAGTCCTCTTACTGCCGCGTCCTACATAGAACTGGAATTGTACACGGATCTGGCCTACGCGGTAATACTCGCGGGGCTGACGTTTATACCTACTCTGGGCACGTACTTCCAGTTCAGAAGACAGGCCTAGGCGTGGTTCCAACAGGCCGCGGAACTGTTTGCAGAGAAAGGGCTTCCGGCAGCGTGCCCGTATAGGCGCGCCATACCCAAACTGTTGGAGGTACGGCGGAACCGCAGTTCGGGCGTTTATTTTGGGGTGTTGGGCTTCCGAAACGACTCGCTTGAATAGTCGATGTGGAAGTCAAAGTTAGGGAACCGTCTGGGCATACGCATGATATTAAACACCATAACGCCGATGGCCATACGATCCAGCCAAGAAGATAACGGCCAGCCGAAATGGATCACTACCTTCCGGTGCGGCAACTCGTATTCTACTACTTTCAGAAGCGCCACCATGTCCTGGTAAAGACTTCCCTTGATCAAGGCAAATCGGAAGTGATTTGGCGCCAACTTGGCCGGAGCGCCCTGCCGAGGATTGTAAAAGCTGATGTATGCCTCGTTGTGCTTCATTGACGTCAGGGCCTCTTCTCTGGGTCTGCGGAAGATGAGCTGGATCTCTTTTTCCGGTGATTCAGCAAGAAACAGCACCAGGTCCATGTGAGTGTCAGTGGCTTGTACAGCCCTGATTTCCGGCGCTCTAGTTCGGGCAACGATCAGACCGCTCACCAGCACAATGCCCGTCACAATTGCCCACAGTTCGGTGCCATGAGGCTTGTGCCAAGCAAGGAAACCAAAGCAACTCAAGAAAATCACGAATAATATTACCGTGCCGGTGCGGCCGCCGAGGTAGTGGATCACCTCTTTGGTCCCCATAAAGTAACGATATATTATTAGCGACCCCAGGTTGATGGAGAAGCATGCAAGCAGTCCGATGGCGTACATGTCCGCCAGGATCATTTGGCTTCCACCAGTGAAAATAATGATGCCGGAGAAGAAAAGAGCATTAATTATATGTATGCGATACAAGGACTGCTCTCGATTCGTAGCAATGAGCCACGAAAATCCGTACCGATCCGCCACACGTTCCATAAGCTCGCTTGACGCCACAAAGGCCGTATTTACCGCCATGATGAGGGTGAAACTGGCCAGTCCCGCCACTGCAACGCCAAACGGGAGACCATTCAACACGGTGGCATAGTGAGTGATCAGATCACCCTCGTGTTTCGCGAAATCAATAGGCGCGGACAAGGCCAAGGCGGCAACAGTGGGGGTGACAATCCCGACCGTCAGGGCGAGGAAAATGTACGCTCTTGCGATGTCTCTGGATGAGCGTACGTAACCCGCAGTCTGAAGAACCGATTCCACGCCGGAGTAAGCGAGTACGCAACTAGCCACGGAAGCGACAAAAATTCCGTAGGTGTTCAACAAAGATTCTGTCCGCAGGCTATCGGCTCCCGCTGCAACTGAATTGTGCAGACGGGCGATCGAATCCTGATCCAGACCGAGAATGCCGGAGACAATCAAGTTCAGGAAAACAAATGCTGCCATAATGAAGATGCCGAAGGTGAAACGAACATTCTCGCGGATGCCTAGAATGTTCAAACCGGCTATGGACCAAACAATAGCCATACCGGCTATCATCTTCCAGTATTGTGGCATGCCGAAAAAGGAAGAGACGTTTTCCACTGCGCTTATGGCTGAAATACAGGCTGTAAGGACAAAATCCACCATTATGGAGGACACTGCTACAAAGGATACTACGGGCCCCAGTACCAGATAAGAAAAAGAATATACCCCGCCTCCGAACAGCTTGTGATGTTCCAGGATTTTGGCAATCTCTACCAGCCGGGAGCTGAAGTAGCGAATCAGCAGGGAGGTCAGGGCTATAAAGAATATGGCCGCCGGCCCGATGAAACGATAGGCTTCGGCCGGTGCGTAAAAGACCGAGGTCAGCTCATCCATCAGGCATATGACGCCCAACCCGAGCCAGGTAAGCCAGAAACGGCCCTGCGAGTAGCTGCTGAGCAATCCAGGCTTACGAAGCAAAAAAATGAAGAAGGACGCAATGCCCAGATTGAGGATCACAAGAATTATGGTTTTCATTTAGCCGGCTTCGCCCCAGACCCATGAAATGGTCAGCAATTGCCCATGTGGTGATTGTCGTGGAAACCAGTCCAGCAAGAGGCCTGAAACAATACTTGCGGGCGGAGCATATACCTGTGAAGCTACTCAGTCAACTGTGCGTTTCAAATGTAGAAAGAACTCCCGATTCCCTTTCGGTCCTTTTATCGGGCTTTCCATTTCTGCCAGGACTTGGAATCCGCAACCCTTCGCAAAGGTCTTGACGCTTTCCACCGCTGCCCTGATCTTGCCGGGATCTCTCACCACCCCGCCTTTTCCCACGTCAGTCCGTCCCGCCTCGAATTGCGGTTTTACCAGAGGGACAAGCCATCCACCAACAGGAAGGAACTCTTTGAGTTTAGGCAGTACCAATTTTAGGGAAATAAAGGACAGATCGGCAACAGCCGCGTCCACAGGATTAGGTAGAGACCCTATCTCCAGGAATCGGATGTTCTTGCGTTCTATGACCGTGACTCTGGGGTCGTTACGCAGCTTCCAATGGAACTGCCCGTACCCTACGTCTACAGCGATGATGTGAGCCGCGCCTCTCTGCAACAAGCAGTCGGAAAATCCTCCTGTTGAAGCTCCCGCGTCCAGGATTCCCAATCCGGAAGGATCTATCCCGAACCGATCCAGTGCGGCCTCGAGTTTCAGTCCGCCACGGCTTACGTACGGCAGGTCCTCCTTTACAAACAGGCTGGCGTCTGTGGAAACCTCTTTGCCGGGCTTTTCGACCGCAGCCCCATTCACGGTGACCTTGCCCTCCATGATCAAGGCCCTCGCCCGCTCACGCGACGATGCGAGGCCCTTTTCGACCATCAGGGCGTCCACGCGACATTTCCCTGTCTTTTGACTCACAGGATGCTCGCTCAAATTCTTGTCAAGGGACTGTGTCCGTCATATCAATGTGTTATGCGGATGGGCTTTCAAAAATATTAGACTGGATTAGTGCCCCTTCCTGCACGGTCTGGGAACCAGCTCACCCCAACCGCTTTAATACCTCACCGCTTTGGGGGACACTAAGCTGCGCAGAAAGGCCCGTGGTCCCTTCTCCGCATGTTCCACGTTCGGTCGCGAATCCGCATTAAAATTTTGCCGAAGATCATGAACCCGGCATAATGGTGAAATCCAGCACGTCAACTATGCTAAAGCCGTAATACAAATAGACTGAGCCACTGCCAAGAAAGTCATCGGGGCGATGAATCGTAAAATGGTAACTGTATTGTCCCTTAGGGCTGGCCAGGCGGACTGTTTCTTCGTACTGCCTTGAACCGGGAAGTCTGATCACGAACTTCAAAGGAATTTCCGCTCTGGATGCAGTATACGAGAAACGAACCATCAAAGTCAGTCGGTCCCCGAACGAGCCGGCATTGAAGGTGCGGCTGCTCCCGAGAAACTTCCAGTCGTTACCCTTGAGCACCGCGGGTCCGAACTGAAGGTCGTAGATCGAAACCCTTCCCGGCATCTCCCAGGAGAGTCCTCCGCTACTCTCTTTATCCGCTGCGTCTTTCGGTTCACCACCTTTTTCCGCTGCTTCATCGGCACTGGATCGGCTTACGGCCGACTGTTGCGCCCAGGACCGGCCGATCAACGGCGTAGCCATCAGGACGAGACAGACCGCCAAAGCAGCCCATACGATCCTGCTCTCGACTATGCCGTACAACAGGGTTTCAGGGTGCATTCGTGCGGGCATCAAGCTCCCCACCATTTGGGCTCAATGGGCTTTGGCGTTGCCGGCGGGGCTCCCGTCACGGTCTGTGGCATCCCGGTGCGAAGATCCGGCTGCATCATTTCAGGTTGACGCGGCATTCCCGGAGAAGAAGCGGCGTTAGGGCTTTCTCCCTCCTTACCCTGTGGAAACATATCGAAAAGCTGGAAACCTCGTTCTTTTTCACCCGCGGGCTCGGCCTCCTGCCCTTGCTTGCGCATTTTGGACCCCAGTAAGCTGAACAGCCAAGAAAAAACGATAATAAGCACTAAGGGAATAATGCTGTAAAGGATGTTCTCTATCTTGTCCATGGCGGTCATCCTCCGAGAGTGCGCATCAATTCATTCGTCAATGATGATGGCATAAAACCGGTTTTCCTTCAATCCCTTCCACTTCATGTCGTGACACCACCGCGCTTTCAAACCGTGAAGATGACTTCGCGACAAAGGCAACACTGACCCGGTGCCCAGGTCAGTGGCACCCAACAGCCGGTCAATATCGGCCCAGGGGTGCCATGGACCTGGGCTTTGCCGGGGCCGTGTCTGACACAACGAACTATTTATTGTTTGACAGCGCATTTCCTATGAGGGGCGATTCTTGACGATGAAAAGTCCTCTAGAGCGACACCGGTTTCCCTTGGTGCCGGACGTCCTGTCGAAACCTCCGGAGAGGTTGATCCAACAGGACTTGAAGGTCATGAGGCGAATTCCAGGCCCCCCGGTCAAAGATCTTGCGGTAGATTGAGAAAGCGCATTTCAATCGGAGAGTGAGGGCGAGCGTTCCGGGTGAGCCAGGGCCTTGAGAAAGCGCCTGCAAGTGCACATTGATCCCGGGTCTCAATTGGAGGACTTTGCTCTTTTAGTACATGCCTTGCGCCGCGCCAATCAATTGGCCGGGATCAGAAGACCACGCCCGCGTGAACGCCAAACGAGAAGACGTTCTCGTTGAAGTCAAATCTGTACGGGGCAACTTCGGAGCCCGAAACAGTGCTTGTTAGAATGGAACTTCCAGTAAATTCCTGGTGGCTGTACCGCACGTGCAGCCCGGCGGTAACATTAGGTGTGATATTGGTCTCGCCTTCCATGCGGAGCGCGATTATGCCTCCCTTGTCTCCCGTAGATTCGACTGTTTCAATGGCATCGATACGTGAAACGGTTTGTTCCACCTTCTTGGTCATAAACCAGGAGCCCTGAATTTCGAATCTGGCCCTCCAGAAAGGAAAAAACATGGCCGTTTGCAGACCCACAAACGGAATATCCGATCTAAATTCCTCACGCAGTGACGAACCAGCCGGCTGGGTCCCTCTCGGGTCCCCCCGGTAAAGCCACAATTCTCGCCGGTACCCACCGGTTACGCTGAATCTGTATCCGCCTCCGTTCCAGAGGTGCCACAGCCCCGCGGCTTCCCATTCCCTGAAATCCGTTTTCAGGTCCCATCTGAAAGGCCCTGGAGCGGCCGCGGTGGCACGTATGACCTCCACGTTGCTAGTGCCCACGCTCACCGAACCGGCAAGTCTAGCAGAGGCAAACGGAAAAGGCGAAACTTCGATCATGCCTGAAAGGGCCGGGACACGGGGGTTCCATTCTGCACTATGCTCGCGGGCGATAAGACGATGCTGATACAGAGCGTCTTGCCGCGCGGCGAGAAAGTCGATCCCGAACCACGAGTCCAACCCTATGTTCCAAGGCAGCACCTGAGCTTGAAGCGGAGTTGCCAAGCAAGTGAGCACCAGCACCAGCAGCACCGTTTTGAGCCGACCATGCATAAAGATCCATCCCCCGAATAAAACAAAGATAAAAAAGACTGCGTATTATAAGCACACCGGTGGGTAAAAGGAAATGAAAAACTGCAACGGAGAGTAACCATTCAGTTACGTGCGGGAGCGCCTCCCATGCCCTGAACGGGCGTACCAACAGTAGTCCCGCGGGACGCGGGACTACTGTTGGTACGCCCGTTCAGGGCTCAGAATCTTTTCTACCCCCGCAAGACTGAATGGTTACAACGGACAGTAAGGCTTCTCTGAAGCACAGGAATTTAAGGTCAAGGGGCCGTTCGGCCGCGGTATGGCCTAGAGCCGGCTGTACCACTTCATATGCGCCTGGGGGCGACCATGGCGCACGCCGGTCCAAAGAAATCCCGGAAACCGGTGGGACTCACTCAAAAGGTCAGAGCCAGATTTGTCCCAACAGTCCAAAAATGCTGCCGCAAGGTCACCGTTCCGTTTGTCAACTGAGTATAGTTACCCGCGAGCCAATAAAAGAAATTTCCCGGATCGACAATATATCCGTTATTGGATAATTCCTGAACTTCCGGGTTGGACCCGTTCATGTAGGCGTACGAATAAGAAGCGTTTGCGCCAAGGACGAGGGCCTGGCTGAGATTCATGTCGAACCCTCCGCGCAGGTCAACCCCGAATCTCCGCCATCCTGTGACGTTCGTCAACTGAGAACCCGCGATATACATACCTTGGCCGTCGGTGTACAGAGCTTTCCAATCAAAGTCGTACTTGCCGAAAAGGCAGGGTGACGCCATTATGGAAAAATAATACTTTGTCGATAGGGAATCCGCGTTGTTTGCCAAACCGATTCCGATGTAAGGCCCATGCCAGAGCACCAGTTGGCTCATTGTGAACGAGGTGTTGGAATTGAAAACCAAATCCGTCCATCCGTTCTCCCAGCCTCGGATTGCGTAGCCTTGAAAACCTCCCCATTCCCCAGGAGCGTAATTCTGGGACGCAGGTTGGATATCGGTCTTGACCCTGGTCCACTTGTACGCGAAAAGAAACTCCCAACCGGTCAGGAGAGGTATATGGCCCACCAACTCTCCCTTCCAGAACCTGTTACGAGAATCCAAATAAATGTCCCCCTCAGACCCGTCCCCCAACCAGAGGACTCCCAGGGCGTAGCGTCCGTACACCGACGCGCTTCCGGGGGGAATGTAGCCGCTCACGGCTTCCGTAAATTGGTTGAATCGGTTCGTTCGACCAAAGTTGGTCTGCACGTCCACGGTTAAAAAGTCAAATTGGTCACACTTCAGAGAGCCGCCAAAATTGAAATATCCATCCTTGAGGTCGGTCTTCTTGGTATGGTTAAAAAACTCAAAATCCACGTATACCAGGGTACCTCGTTCCCCTTGGTTGACGTTATGACTGATGTTGAACGAGCCCCCGCCGTAAGATATTCCAGCGCGAAGGTCCCCCAATGAAACCCGAGACAAGAAATCGGAATTGAGACCGGAGAGACCAGGGAGGGAGCTAAGATTCGTCCCCCAACCAGAAAATGGGAAGGGCCAGTTCTGAGCAACTGATGATCCAGCCCCCCACAACACTACAACCAACGCCAAAAGCAAACGCTTCATTGTTAAACAACGCCCCTTAACCCACAATATAGAGATGAAGGAATGTCGGTAACTCTATTATCTCAAGCCATCGAGTGTCAAGGAAAAAGGGGCTTAGAGCCTATTTTTTATTACAAATATATCTCTTATTTTGTAGGCATACAGTTACGAGGGGAAAGAAACTGTCGGTGCGCGTGCAGCAAAGCAATTTCTGCCTTTAAGCCTTGGGACAACTTTCCCGCAGAACGCGGGATTTCGCTCCTCCCGATGAAAGAAAGCCAACAATTCCCAGGGCTGACCGAATGCGTACTTTCATGCTAAGCTTTCTCTTGACAGGGCGGCATCCCGCCGGTATGTTTTCCATAGAAAACCTAATTCTGTCTGACGAACCAGTGGCGACGGCATTCCTATGGCATCCTTAAAAGACCCAACTCGAACCAAGGCGGATTACTCGTCACTTGTCCCCGCTGTGGAACAGGCTTCACGAGTTCTCCTCACCCTTGCTCAGGACGCAACCGGAAAAATGAGTCTCACAGAGATCTGCAAGGTCGTGGGCATTCACAAGAGCAAGGGTTATTCAATCCTGAACACTTTGCAGCATTTTGCTTTCGTGCAGAAGTCCCCTGGCAGCAAGACCTATTCACTCGGTCCGGGTCTCCTCTTTCTGTCCAACAAGGTCTTGAATAAATTGGACTTGCGGAAAGCTGTTGCGCCCGTCCTTCAGGAGCTTTCCTTTAAGACCGACAGTACGGCGTTTCTCGGCCTCATTTCCGACAAGCATGTTTTTGTGGTGGCAAAGGACGAGGGAACCCAACATATCGGGCTGACCATCAGACTGGGACACAGATTTCCCCTTGCCTGGGGCGCTCACGGAAAGGCAATCTTGGCCTTCCTTTCCGATGCCGAGCGCGAGAAGCTCATCGCGGGATCAAAGCTATATTTACATGGAACCAAATCGAAGTTTGATCCGGATCGCTTTGAGCAAGAAATGGCCAATTGCCGGAGAACGGGGTTCTCGATGGACCTTGGCGAAATGACAAGTGGAGTTAATGCGGTGGCTGCTCCGGTATTCGGGCCGGTCGAAAAATTGATAGGCGCCCTGGTGATCCTGGGCACCTTTCCCAAGGAATCCGCTGGCAGGTTCGGATCCGAGGTTTCGGGTGCTGCGGCCAAGTTCTCCAAGCAGATCGGCGGGACTGTCCCACCAACTTTGCAGCAAAACAGTCACGCAGAGGAGGAAGACTAGCCGTGGCGGACTTCAAATATTCCAATGTGGGCCGCGAAATGGAGGTCTACGGCTACGATTCAGTAGTCAAGAGCCATTGCCGGATGTGCCACGGCGGGTGCGGAGTGCTGGTGTACGTGAAAGACGGCAGGATCAGGAAGATCGCGGGCGACCCCGACTGCCCGATCAATCACGGGACACTGTGTACCAAGGGCATTGCCTCTCCTCAACTGGTTTATCACCCCGACCGTCTTACCTATCCCGTAAAGCGCATAGGCCCCAAGGCAAGTGGCAAATGGGAGCGTATCAGCTGGGATGAGGCACTGGACACCATCGCTGAACGGATGATGCGTTATAAAGAAAACAACGGCGCTGAGTCCGTGGTTCTCGGGTACGGGACGGGTCGGGAAAACGAAGCTGTGATTTATCGTTTCGCCAATCTGTTCGGGAGTCCCAGCGTCCTGACGGCCGGACATTTCTGTTATGGTCCGAGAATCGCTACGAGCATTATCACGTGCGGTTCCAATCCCATAGTGGACTACGAAAACCACCCCAAGTGCATCATGGTGTGGGGCAACAACGTGGTCATCAGCAATCCCGATTGTTACAAAGGTGAGCCGTTCTCGGTGGCCCTGGATGAAGGGGCGAAGCTTATCGTGGTCGATCCGAGACTCACACGCGCGGCAGCGCGGGCAAACGTGTGGCTCCAACTCAGACCCGGAACCGACACCGCGCTTGCGCTCGGAATGTGCAACGTGATCGTCAACGAAGGACTCTATGACCGGGAATTCGTCGAAAACTACGTCCACGGCTGGGAGCCTTTTGTGCAAAGGGTCAACGAATACCCGTTGGATCGAGTGGAGCAAATTACGTGGGCCCCCCAAGAAAAGATCCGGGAGGCCGCGAGACTTTTTGCCACCACCAAGCCCGGAGGAATTCAATGGGGCGTTGCCATTGAACAACAGATCAACTGTGCGGACAATGACCGCATTCTAATGGCCTTGATGGGGATCACCGGCAATATAGACAGAAAAGGGGGCCAAGTACTATTCTCAACGCCGAACATAAGGAATGTAGGTCAATTCGGAGCCCACGGCATGCTTCCCAAAGAGCAACGGGACAAACGGCTGGGAGGTGACCGGTTCCGCCTCGGCGGACGCTTCGGGATCATAAACCCGAAATGCGTGTGGGACGCGATCCTCGAAGAAAAGCCTTATCCCGTAAAGATGCTTTTCTTGATCAGCTCCAATCCTGTGGTGTCGCGCGAGAACTCCAGGGAAGTATACCGTGCTTTGGAGCAGGTGGAATTCTTGGCGGTGGCTGATTTCTTCATCACCCCCACGGCGGAACTTGCGGACATAGTCCTACCTGCGGCCACATGGCTGGAAATGGACTATATCGCTGATTTCTGGAAGCGGCACGGTTATATCCTGCCGAGGCGCAAGGTTGTGCAGATAGGGGAATGCCGGTCCGACCATGAAATGCTCAATGACCTCGCCCACAAGGTGGGAATCGGGGAGTACTTCTGGGACGATTTTGAGCAAGCTCTGGATTGGATACTGGAACCCATGGGAATCACATGGCAAGATTTCAAGAAAATGGACTACATAAGAGGTGATGTAGCCTATGAAAAGTACAGGCGTGACGGTTTCTCGACTCCCACCGGAAAATTCGAACTCTATTCAACCGCGCTTGAGAAAATGGGATACGATCCTCTGCCTCAATACCGAGAACCCACGGAAAGCCCGCACAGCACGCCGGAATTGCATAAAGAGTTCCCTTACATATTGATTACCGGCAAAAGGACCCCCGGCTTTTTCCATACTGAGAACCGCCAGGTCCCAAGCCTCAGGGAACTTCACAAAGACCCCATTGTCAGTATTCATCCTGAGACAGCCGCAAAGGAGGGCATAAACGACGGCGATTGGGTGGTCATCGAATCGCCTCGGGGAAAGGTCCGACACCGGGCAAAGCTCTTCCCGGGCCTCGACCCGCGCGTGGTGGCTGCACAGCACGCCTGGTGGTTCCCTGAGAAGAAGGACCCCGGACACGGCTGGGAAGACTCGAATATCAATATTCTCACCGACAACTCATACAAATCCTGTGACCCGGCCATGGGCGCGTCGTCGGTAAGAACGCTCCTGTGCAGAATTTACCCTGAGAAGGCTTAAGGGAGGCAGCGTTGGCGGACAAGCATGTTCTCGAGATAGATTATCAATCCTGCTGGGGATGCAAGACCTGTGAGGTTGCTTGCAAACAGGAGTACAATCACGAAGTGAAGTTTATTCACGTCCGCGAGGACGGTCCGCGGATGAATGGGGATAAATGGGAATATCTCCACCGCCCGACAGTGTGCCGGCACTGCGACGAGCCTCCGTGCGCGGAAGCATGCCCTGAACAAGCCATTTCCAAAAGAGATGACGGGATTGTAGTATTGGATTCCGACAAGTGTACGGGTTGTCAAAGCTGCATGGAAGCGTGCACGTACGATGCCATAGAATTTGACGAACAAAATCAAACAGCCCTGAAGTGCAATCTGTGTCATCACAGAGTGGACCAGGGGCTCATTCCCGCGTGCGCGGACAATGTGTGCCTGGCGCATTGCATATATTTCGGGGACTCTTCTTCAATCGAGAAGGCGATAAACGCAAAGAGACAAAAACGGCAGACGAGATAGCCTATACCATTTGCCATAATTTCTAACCTTCTACAGCAACTATTCAGTCAACCAGCGACCAAACGTGGTCATTGCGAGCGTAGCGAAGCAATCTCAGCGTTTAAATGCAGAGATTGCCAGTGGGACCGGCATCTTGCCGGTCATTCAGATTGACCGGTAGGACGCCTGCCCCACCATTCGCTCCTCGCAATGACAGATCACGTCACGTGTGCTACTAAAAACAATACCGGACTGTTATTAATCAGCCACGAGAAAAGGAGGGGAACGTGTACGATTTCTTGTTGTCACCCGAGGAACAGACCCTGAAGCAAGAAGTGAGGGAATTCGTACGTACGCAAATCACCAGCGATTTCCTTAGAAAGATGGACAAGGACGAAATCACGTATCCGCGTGGGTTTGTGGAAAAGCTGGCCGAACGCAATTTCCGAGGAATCCGATTCCCCAAGAAATACGGAGGCCGGGAAATGACCTGGGTGGCTGATGTCGCGGCAAGCGAGGAGATCGGTTGCCTGGGCATGGCTCTCGGTTGCGCTTTTGTGATGCCGTCCATCATCGGGGAAGCCTTGAACATGTTCGGCACGGAGGACCAAAAGGAAAGGTACCTCAGGCCATACCTGGAAGGAAAGCTTGTTGCCGCGGAAGCCCTGACAGAGCCGAGAGGAGGATCTGATTTTTTCGGGGCCACCACCAAAGCGGTTCTCGATGGCGACCACTTCATCCTTAATGGCCAGAAACGTTTTGTGGTCGGAGCAGAAGGAGCGGACTTTTTCCTGGTCTATTGCCGAACGAATTTTGAACCGACCGCGCACAAATATCAGCGCCTGAGCCTGTTGATCGTTGACAAGGGACCCGGCGTGAAAACTGAGTACCTCTACGGTTTGTTGGGGTGCAAAGGCGGCGGTACCGGAAGGCTGGTCTTCAGAGACGTAAAGGTGCCAAAAAGCAATCTAATCGGCGAACTCCACAGCGGGGCACTTTGTTTCAACCAAATGATGATTCCGGAACGCCTCACCTCGGCTGCTGCTTCTCTGGGGATCTGGGGTGCTCTCGACTTGGCTGTGCGGTATTCAAACAATCGGAGGGCATTCGGTCAGAAAATTCGTGAATTTCAGGGTGTAAGTTTCATGGTCGCGGATTCCATCACGCAACTGGATGCAGCCAGGGGATTAACCTACATGGCGGCCCGGGCCGTGGACGAGAACTATCCCTACGCTCGCCGCCTTGTCAGCGAAGCCAAGCGGTTTGCTACTGAAGCCGCGTGGAGCGTCGTGAACAATGCCATGCAGATCATGGGAGGAATCGGCTACACCGATGTGTATCCGGTGGAGCGCGCGCTCAGAGACATGAGGCTCGCCATGATATGGACAGGCACGACGCAGATCATGAACCTGCTAATCCAGCACGAATATTACAGTGAGATTTTGGATCCGGCCTATGATCGCCGCAAGATGGAAATGGATGCCATGAAACCTGACGAGAGCGAACGCTGCTACACCGACGAGGATATGTGGGAAGTCCATGATCGAGGGCCTTCCACGTGATGCCGAGCGACGTATAAGGCGCCAGAACAGGGAAAGAAACGTTCGATAAGATGTCAAATGGGAGCTGTTGTCGGCGTCTATAGACGGCGGGCACGGCCCGCCCTACATTATGAGGAGACGCTCTTTTCCCGTAGGGCGGGCCGTGCCCGCCATCCTATTTTGATTTTCCATCTCCCTTAGAAATCGACATCTTCGGGCCACTCGGCGTGGCACGGTTTTCAGGCGCCGATGAATACGGAGGCAGTTTCTATAGCAGTCTCCTAAAGTTTTGGCCGACTGGCGAATGGAATGTGGGGGCAGGCCCCCGTGCCTGCCCAGGGCGGGAGCGGGGGGCCCGCCCCTACCGACTATAAATCGCCGTGCTTCTATCGGGATGTTCCTCTGGACAACGACTTCTCAGGGGGAGCTTGCCTGGTCATTTAATGGGTGCTATTGTTAGTACTATTACGAGAAGAACAGAGGAGGCCCCATGCCCGAGCATACTAAATTCTCGGAGGACATAGTCCCGCTAAGCGACATGAAAGTTAATCCGGGCAGAGTCTTGAGGCAGGTTGACAAGACCCGCAGGCCGGTTCTTCTGACCAACAGGGGACGTGGCGTAGCTGTCGTTCAATCACTCAGAGATTACGAAACTCAGACCGAAGAACTGGCTTTTCTGCGTGGTGTTGTCCAAGGGCTGGTGGACCTGGAAGAGGGGCGCGAAATGAGTCTCGCTGAGGCAAAGAAGCATCTCGGATTGAGCTGACCGGATGCCCCGGAAATATAGAATCACCTTTGCTGTTTCCGCGGTGCAGGATCTTGAAGCAATCCGCCAGGGTGCCACTGCTGGCTTGTCTAGCAGTGCGATCCCATTCGGAAAGAACTTTCGAGAACTACTCTAGTTTTCTGGTTGATACGGCACGCACCCAATGACACAACCGCCAGAAATAGACCGCCTGGACAATCGGTTCGAAATACATACCCAAAGAATATCCCCAATTCTTTTCAAGACTTATGAGTAATACCTTTCCTGGCAGAAGCACAGTCAAGAAGAGCCTCACGCCTATCGGCCATCCAAGGCAAATGACACGTCGAACGAAATCCTGCGCATCGCCTCTGGTGTTAGCGTCCCGGCAAGCACCCATACCGCCTAGAATAATTAATACGCTCGCCAACGATCGCAGCAGTGGTATGAGACCAAAAGAAAATTGATCTCGTGGTGCTATGAACAGGAATGCCGGACATACTCCGATGACCCACCACAACAGATACATATATTCTTCCTTTGACGTTACTCGTTGCGCAATAAGGTCCTCTGCTAGCCCTCTCACGTTCCACCAATACATGCGCACCTCCCTCTTTGTGGCCGGTTAATAGAATAGCCTGACCGCTTGGTCCGACTCTCGTCACTCCAACGCCCCGCCAAAACCAGGACAACAGCCACCCAACACTTTGTGATCAAGCGAATGCGTCGAGTTTTCATAGAGCATCTCCGTCGTTGCAGAGTCTGGCACGGCACGCCGTGCCCCTACGTCTCTGCGTTCTCCGCGGCCTCTCCGGTGAATCACTTTCTACAAGAATTCAGGTTCATTATGGGAAAGGTTGAGAGCATGTCAATCAACAAATTCGCCTGAGATGAGGAGAAATGGCCAATGCCCAGAAGATTTGTTGATCCGACTTCTCTCCGATGATACATCTTTGGTCACTTCAAAAAGAGGCTGCCATGGGAAATTCTCCTAGTACTCTCCACGACGATATAACCGATGTGCCGGGCATCCGAGTGGGACATGCCCAGAATATAGAAGCTGCGACAGGAGTCACCGTAATTCTGACTCCGCCGGAAGGAGCGGCTGCCGGCTTTCATGTAGGCGGCAATGCACCTTCGACGCGGCAGTTCGATTCTTTGCGGCCTCTGCACGTGGTAGACCGGGTCCACGCTATCTGTTTGTGCGGTGGGAGCGCATTCGGGCTGGATGCCTCGGGAGGGGTTTTGTCGGAGTTGGAAGCGGCCGGCGTTGGCTTGCGCGTGGTTGACCGGACCATACCGATAGTACCCGCAGCCGCGATCTTCGACCTGAATGTCGGCGACGGGACTGTTCGACCGGATAGCTCCATGGGCCGTCAGGCATGCGCCCTGGCCTCCTCCGGACCGATCGCGCTGGGGAGCGTGGGTGTCGGCACCGGTGCAAGCGTGGGAAAGCTCTTCGGCGTAGGACACGCCATGAAAGGCGGTGTCGGTTCCGCGTCAGTATTCTCGGACGATCTCGTGGTAGGGGCCCTGGTTGTGGTGAATGCTTATGGAGACATCACCAACTTGGACGGCAGCATCATGGCAGGGGCTCGAACCTCTCCCTCGTCCCTGGAATTCGCGGACTCGGCAGCCCTACTCAAAGACGGCAAGGCCCAATCAAGGAAGGTCTCTGCGGAGAACACCACCTTGTCGGTGGTGGCTGTTAACGCGCGTGTGGACAAAATCAGCGGGTCCAGAATTGCAGCTCAGGCAACTATAGGCCTGGGTCGAGTGATAAGGCCGTTTCACAGCCACATTGACGGGGACCTGACAGTTGTATTGAGCGTGGGAGACAGACACGCGGATCACAACCGCATAGCGTTGCTCGCTCAAGAAGCTTTACAGCGGGCCGCGATGAAAGCAATCCGCGAAGCCGACGGCCTGGGTCTGTTGCCGGCCTGGAAAGATCTTGGCGTGGAACTGGAAACCTGAGCTGAAGCTTTTCTTCGCAGGCGAAACGCGGGCCAAGCACGAAGCAACCACTCGCACATGTGGTGGTGGCGCGTCGGGGAAAGCAAAAGATCTGTCACCGCAGAGAACGCCTACAAGTGGTTGCAAAACCTTGCAGGCCGGCAGAGTTACAGTAGGGGCGCTTCGAGAAGCGCCCTGATTTCGGGCGGTTCCCGAACCGCCCCTACCAAGCCCGGAAACCGGTGCACGTGTTATCTAGGTTTTGCAACCAGTTGTAGAACGCGGAGGATGATCGTTTTTCCTCTTCTCCGCGCCCTGTGCGTTCTCTGCGGTGAAGGGAAACTTTTCCTCCTTGACACTTCTCCCTAATATCTGGATAATCTTTAGATCGTGCCGAAGTGGCGGAACTGGTAGACGCGCCAGGTTCAGGGTCTGGTGGGCGTAAGCCTGTAGGAGTTCGAGTCTCCTCTTCGGCACCATAACTTGTGATCGAGCAAACCCGGAATAAAAAGCCGGGTTTTTTTGTTGGGAGGGGTTACCTCATGCAATGGGTAGCTCCTGCTACCGGCGAGACGCCGGCGCTACGGAGAGAGGGCTCCCTCATGCACGGTAGCTACTTGACACCGCTCCTGGATAGCGGCGCAGAACATGCATCTCTTTTGCACAGAGACTCCCTATCTTGACGGCTTGGTGGTTTCCGCTTGCAGGCGGAAGCCACCAAGCCGTCAAGCATATAGAAGTTTTTGGGGAGGGGTGTGGGGCCACTCGGCGTGGGGCCATATCTATCTTCGATTTGCACCTCGATTCGTGAAAGCCTCGGCGGCATAAAGACTGGTTATCGCCCTGCGCGGAGCAGTTTTTTCAAAAAGGGCCTCTCCACAACTGATTTACTCTCTCCTGGCTCCCAGTTGGATGCCTGTGTCCTTCTGGAGCCTCATCAGGGCCACCTCTATGTTGTAGTCACGGATGTTCAGGCCTTTGGACACTGCCACGATCTCACCGTCTTCCACCCCGATCTCCATAGCCATGATTTCCTTTGCCTGTTGCAGGCCCGCCAAATTCACCGGAAAACCGGACCAGAGGTTCCATGACCTGAAGTAGACTATCCAGTTGAGCTTGTTATCCATTACACGGGTATCGACGAGCCTGAGACACGGAGTGGAGCCGTCTTCATGTTCGTAAAAGAAGATATCTTCGGGACGGCCTATTTCCATGCACATGCGGTTCGTGCGGCCGCCATGCTTCTTGTAATAGTCAATTACGAATTGCCAGGAGGTCTGAAGCCGTTCTCCGTATGTGTAATGCTCGCCTGGAGCCTTGGCTGAAGAAAGCAGATAGGGCATGTATTCCGCCAGATACTTCTCGTCAGCGACCGGCGGCAGATTCAGATGCTCGGGGATCTGAGGGAGCAATGGGCGAACGCCGGGCTGTCTTATGTGAACCATGACCATGTCAAATTCTATGCGGTCCGCGCCTGGGTTGGAGCCCGTATCAACCGTGTATCTGCGGGCCGCGCCGTCAGACTTGCGCGATTCCTCTATGAGGGTGTACAGACATTGGAACCAGGCATCTGGTATGGTAGTGGCTTCTATAAATATGGGCTTCATGGTATGCCTCCTCGTTGACGACCTCGTTCCTGAAAGTGCGCGGGGGAACCCGGAGGAAACATATAGCGACGCCTTCAGCTTGTCAAATCCTTCGCAAAACGTTATTAACGTGGCGTAATATTGGTTTTTTTCATGGAAACACGAGAGGCCTTGCGAGAATCAGGCGGTAAACCGGCCAAGGAATGAAAAACGTCGGATCGAAGGTGACGAATTGAACATTGGCAGTGATAGGGCAGGCTCGGCGATTTCGCGAAAATCCGAACGCAAGTCGGCCGGGTTTTTTCGCAGCCGTTTTGTCGAGCCCCTGGTCAGTTCCCGGAATCCGCCATGGTTCGATGCACGCGGAATCGCTTTCGGGCTGGCAATAGGATTCGGCGTTCCTGTCGGCGCGCAAATGGTATGTCTCGGCATCGTGAGGCTTTTGATTAGGTTCAATACACTGGTAGCCTTTGCATTCACCTGGGTGAACAATCCCTTTACGCTAATCCCGATGTATTACGGATACTATTATCTAGGCTCGCTGATTCTCGGCAGATCGGAAGTCATGACCCTGGAAGGATTTCATCAACTGATGCACCCTATTACTCAGGCCGGCTATTTCTGGCAGTCGCTGGGGGCTTTCGGGCGCCTGGGCGGTGACATCGTGTTGCGTTGGGCTACGGCAGCGTTAATTGTCGCGGTTGTTTCCGGGACATTGGGTTACGTGATGGGATATTTAGTTCAAACTCGACGCTGTACTCGGAGGGCCCGCAGGCTGGGTATATCTTACGAGAAGCTGGTGGCAGACCTGGAGAAGTCACTCGAAAAGAAGGGCTGAGCAGACATTCCAACCTCTCGCAGCGCCCGAAATTCTCGGCAGCCCTAGTCGGGCATGCCGTCATCAATCCATTGTTTTATTTCGTCAATCTCCTCCTTCGCAAGATAAGGCCCCCCAGAGGGCATCCTTCTGTAGCCCCCGATAAAAGTAGTCAATATTCTGACCAGATTGGTCTCGGCTCCGCGGCCGTTCCCCACCTTGTCAGGTTCGATAAGCACTTTGCCGTAAGGATTACTTTGAGCTAATTCTTCTTTTGTCTCCCAGCCGATGTGACCCTCATGCACCACGTTCATCTTAGGTTCCCGGCCATGATCCTGCTTCCATTTGATTAGCGAATTATCCAGAATTTCTTTAATTCTCGGCCAGTTCACCTCAGGCATATTCATTCCTCCTATCCGGACCATACAATTTGCAGACGCCTGAGAATTATGATTGATTCGGTCGAGAATTGATTCGAATACAGCAATTGTTAAAGGCAAAAAGTAATGTTCAATACAATTTACCTATGCTGGGACACGCCCACCTGCCGGCAGCAGGCTATAACTGCGCACTTGGAGCAGAATGGAGAAATGGGCCTGCAAATATTCTGACCCCAGGTCACCAGCAAGTCGTTGTATTCTATCCAATATTCTCTGGGGAGTTTTTCCCTGAGGGCTTTTTCGGTCTCATCCGGGTTCTTGGTTTTCACGTATCCTAGTCTGTTGCTTACTCTGTGCACGTGAGTGTCCACGCAAATTCCCGGCTTGCCGTAACCTAGAGTAATCACCAGATTGGCGGTCTTTCGTCCCACCCCCTTGAGCTTCAGAAGTTCGTCCAGGTCGTCAGGCACCTTGCCATGATATTTTTCAATAAGCTCGTGACAGACTTCCCTGATCGTTCGGGCCTTTGTTTTGTAGAATCCCACGGGGTAGATCAGGGCTGCGATTTCCGATTCAGGAAGCGCGAGGATCTGCTCCGGGTTTCGAGCTTTTCCCAACAGCCTAATCGCGGCCTGTCTGGTCACCTCATCTTTGGTTCGCAAGGAAAGTATGGTGGAGATGAGGACATCGAAAGGGTCACGCCTTTTCCTGGACATCTCCGTGACAATGGGAACCTGGAAACTCCGAACCTCCTGCCTCAGAATCGGAACGATTTTGCGAATATCCGGTTTGCGTGATTCCGGCGGCAATATCAATATCGTATCCCCACTCGCCGCGTGACTTCGTCCATGGTATTGACAGCAATTGCTCTGGCTTTTGCAGCTCCGGAGGCCAGCACGTCTCGTATGTGCCCCGGATCGGCAAGTAATCTGGCTCTTTTTTCCCTTTGGCCTCGAAAACAATCCCACAGAATCCCGACGAGTTCTTTTTTTAAGGTCCCGTACGCTGCCCCGCCTTCTTTGTACAGGCGCTCCACTTCAATCACTCTGTCGGGAGGCGCAAAATGACGATAAATCTGGAAAAGGTTACATGTTTCAGGATCTTTGGGCTGTTCCACCGGAGTGGAATCGGTAAGGATACTCATGACCTTCTTTTTCAGCGTCTTCTCGTCAAGGAAGATCTCGATGGTGTTGCCGTACGATTTAGACATCTTCTGGCCGTCGATTCCTGGAATGGTCGCGACTTCGTCGCTGATTTCCCCTTCAGGGACGACGAAGGTCTCACCGTACGTGCTATTGAATTTCATGGCGATATCCCGCGTAACCTCAATATGCTGCTTCTGGTCTTTTCCAACCGGTACCAAGTTAGCCTGGTACAGGAGGATGTCAGCGGCCATGAGCACAGGATATGCAAACAACCCGTGATTGGGGGAAATCCCCTTCGCGATCTTGTCCTTGTACGAGTGGCAACGCTCCAGAAGGCCCATTGGCGTGATACACGTAAGTATCCAGCTAAGTTCCACCACTTCGGAGACGTCGGACTGAACCCAAAAAATGGACCTATCCGGGTCCAAGCCGAGGGCCATGAAATCCGCGGCCGCTTCCAAAGTGCCTCTTGAAAGCTTCTCGCCATCGAAAACGCTTGTGAGCGCGTGCAGGTTTACAATGAAAACAAAAAGCTCCGACCGGTCCATATACGACAGCATCGGCCTCATCATTCCCAGGTAATTGCCGAGATGTAGGCCGCCGGTCGGCTGGATGCCTGACAGTACCCTCACTGCCGATCTCCTTTCTTTGAGATTGTTTGCGCAACCGGCCCGGCAAAATTTTTTTCTCGTCGGGCCGACAGATTTCAAGGCAATTTCAACTAAGAGGCTTATGAGTGGAACTTCTTTGCCAAAACTTGTGCCTCTCCTCAAAGAACCCCAATGTTTTTCGCGTTAAAGCATTATAAGATGCATCAATTATCGCGTGGGGTCAACAGTTTACCGGTTTTGCAGGTGACCATTCAGCCTTCCCGAGTGGCAGGAATGTTTTTGTGGGGCAGTCCCGCGAGCCGCGGGACTGCCCCACAATTCCCTGACGTCGGCACGATGTGAAGCCCCCATCCATACAAATGGTTCCTTCTGCATCGCCGGACCATAACTTTGCGCGTGCAGAATTCTGTCAGCGAAGGTTCCCAAATATAGTATCATGGAAAAATGCCAGGGTTGATGGAATGATAGTTCCTGAACAAGGCTGTAACAAGAAGTTGCGGACTGAACTGGCCGCGGCTTCGAACCGGTTCGGTGCTGTTCATGGCAGGAATACAATAAAGTTTGGGAGGCAAGAATGTATTTACCGGAAATTTTTAAGGAATTTTTGGACAAACATCCGGAGATTGCACAGGCATACCGCAATGTGGGGGATCTGGCTTCGGATGCCGGGCCCATCGACAGGAAGACCCAGCATCTCATCCAATTGGGAACGGCAATCGGGCTATGTTCCAAGGGCGCGGTAAGATCACATGCACGGCGAGCCCTTGACGCAGGCGCCACCGACAAGGAGGTCCTCCAAGTAGTGCTTCTTTCTATGACCCTGGTGGGCTTCCCCGCGATGATAGCCTCTTACGGATGGGTGAACGAGGTGCTGGCTGCCGGCCGCTAGCCCCCCGCCCATGGGGGCGCTGCGGCGGCTCTTATAGCTATCACTGGCCTTTCCAGACCGGCTTACGCTTGTCGAGGAAAGCAGTGATGCCTTCCTGTGCGTCTTGCGCCATCACATTCAATGTAATCACATTGTTGGCGTATTCATACGCGCGGGGTTCGTCCAGTTCGATTTGATTGTAGAAAGCCTCTTTGCCTATACGAAGCACCAGCGGGCTTGCCTCGGCGATGTTCAAAGCCATGTCCATGGTTGTCTTTTCCAGCTCGGCTTCAGGAACCACTCGGTTCACAAGGCCTATTTGCAGCGCCTCCTCGGCAGAGATCAGCCGTCCGGTCATAAGCATTTCCATCGCGGCCTTTCTGCCAACCGCCCGCGTGAGAGCGACCATCGGGGTTGTGCAGAACAGTCCGATCCTCACCCCTGGTGTTCCAAACCTGGCCGTCTCATCCGCTATCGCAAGATCGCACGTAGCCACCATTTGGCACCCGGCTGCGGTGGCTACTCCGTGAACTTGAGCAATTACTATCTGAGGAATTTTATGAATGAGTTTCATCATTCGGCTGCACTGCTCGAATATGAACTTGTACTCCGACCTGTCGCCGTTGACCATTTCTCGCAGGAAGTGACCCGAGCAAAAGTGTTTCCCATTGGCTTTAATGATGATCACCTTTTTTTGCGAATCCGCTGCAAAGTGCTCAAACGCCGAAATAAGCTCCCCTATCAGGCTCTTTGACAAGGCGTTGATCGTTTTGGGAGAATTCAGTGTAATCAGGCCGATTTCACCCTGGGAATCAACAAGAATGTCGTTGTACTCCATGGCGCGTCTCCGTGGAAAGAGTTGTTGGCGGCCTCATTGAGGACCGCGTTTGATTGGCGATGGGGTGGCCGGCTTTTGGACCGGGAATCGAACGAGGGTCGCCGTTTATATTATCTCACAGACCCGCCGGTGTCTAGCCAAGTTATTACGCTATTCCTTGGTACAATGGACCGATCTGTCAGTGGGTCACTATGACGAGCCCGGCAGCCTGAGATTGACAAAACAGCCTGTTTCGTGCATTGAGCTTTTGCAGGCCTTTTACGACCTCAGTTCCCGGCATCTCGGAGGGAAGGCCTTCTTGTCACGCCGCGATGAGGGAACCGATAGGTCGGCAAGGGTTACGAATAATAAAACGGAATTAGATGGCTTTTTGCCTCCTGGTCCAATGATAGGAATACCGAATCCCCGCTTGTCACTGCGTTGGTTGCTTCTGGCCGCGCTCATGACCCATGTCTTGACCGAAGAGCTTCCAGCGCAACCAATCAGCAGCACCAAGAAGCCTGTTGCCGCCCACACAGCGCAGTTTTACCTCGATCAGGGCAGGAAACAGTTTGAACAAAAACGCTTTGCCATTGCTGTGCGGACTTTATCCACGGCCATCCGGAGAGACAACAACCTGGCGGAGGCCTATCGGTTGCGAGGTGAGGCTTTTGACCAAATGGGCCTGCCCCAAAAAGCCGTGCATGATTTTACCCAGTACATTCGGCTTAGGCCGTCAGATCCGAAAGGCTATATTTATCGTGCCGACGCGCACAACTTCAACCTTGAGCATCAGGCCGCAATCGAGGATTACAGCCATGCAATAAGGCTTGCAAAGTCCTCTGCATCGGCTTACGTGGGACGCGGCCTCGCGTACGCAGGGCTCGGGAAGTACGGGGAAGCCGTAAAAGACTATCAGCAGGCCTTGAGAATCAACCCCGACAGCACCGAGGTCCTAGCTAACCTCGGCGTGGCTTGCATGTTGGCGGGTAGAAGTCTTGAAGCAATGAATTATTTTGAGCGCGCACTTAAGAAGGAGACCGATCCCAAGTGGAAAGAACAGATTGAAAGGTGGATAGCGCAGCTCTTACAGGAATCAAAAGTGAGCAAGCCCGGCAAAGATACACCACGTCGCGGGCCTGTCGGGTCACCGAAACCCATGTGGTGATCGCCGGGGAGTTTCACAAAAGGATGTTGACAAAGACCGCGGGCCGGGATAAGAATAGAATTTAACGGAGAAACACGTGACCGCCACCACTCAGGCATATTTTTATTTTTATTTTAGCGGAAGGAGTACCTGCCTGCTCGGCTGAGTGTAACGGTTCAACATAACGGAATACAAAGCGGAGCAGCGACTCCGCTTTTTTTTTGGGATTTCTCATGACCCAGGGGCCAAGAGAATCAAAAGGACACAGACCCATGACCAAAGTTTCAACACGAAAGGCTTCCCCCTCCTCCCCATCCCCGAGCGCGGGCCGGCTTAGTCTTAATGAGAGATTGGCTCTCATAAGCCTGATAGAAGAAGGGATCAAGGGCGGGGCCTCTAATTCTGCAATAATAACCGACCTGTTCACAGAGCTGGGCGATCTGGTGCATGCAACGGTCTCAGGCGCCAAGATCGACCGGCTTCGGTCAGACAATGTCAATGGGTTCAAGACCTTAGAGATAACTGCCGAGACCGGTGAAAACCTTGGCCGGCTCAACATGCTGTACCTGAAGAAACCCATCCCTTGCTACTATCTCGTATACGTGGAAGTGGCATCCCCTTTCAGGAACAGAGGATTGGGCAACCGGATCCTTTCGGCCTTTCGCGATTTCTTGATCGAAAAGTCCGCTGTAGGGATACTGGACAACATCATTCCCGAGGAAGACCCCACCTACGACATCTATCTCAAACTGGACTGGCGGCCGGTGGAAGCTGTTACCGGCGTCTTGAATCCTGACGGGAACGCGCTCTACATGGTTTTCGTCCCGCCCGGACTGGCTGATAGAGATTTGAGAGATGCAATATCCAAATTGGTCTATCACCTCAAGAGGAAGCGGGCAACCATCGACATGAGGGACAACGAACTCATGGTCCAGAGGACTATTGAGGAGTTCAAGGACCTTTACGCGGCGCTCCTGACCTATTTTGAGAAAGAAATTCACGGAACGGAACAGTCCTCGGTGGTCAGATTCATGTTCACCCGTTTCGTCACCAAGCTGCTGGGATTCAGGCGCCGGATCGGGCGACTTCTCGGGTACACGGGCGGCGAGTCGTTGGAACAAATAATCCTCACTCCTGAGGTCAGGGCCATGCCCGTGCAGTCTTATGCGCCTCGAGAACTCGTGGATAAACCGCACCTCCTCTCCGGTGATAGGGAATTGTGGCTTGAATTGCCTGAAACGCTTAAACAGAATCCCGCGCGGGTGATCGAATCGCTTCCGAACTACCGACGGCCTAGTCTGGTGGCTTGGATGGAGTCACACGGGAGATCGTCCAAGGATACCCTTACCATCGGCGATTTGATGGATCTGGGGTTTGATCCTACTCGACTCAAGGAGATTTCACTGGGTGGGCAGGATTATATCTTCGAGCGTCTCCAGGCACGCATGGTCGGTCAGGTGGAGCGAAAGAAGGAACTCATTGAACAGATCATGCCGGAATTGGAAGGCGTCCGAATCAAGAATGCTCGGGTTCGGGCCAACCCCCCCTTGCTGTTGATTCGAGATCGAGGCAACGCCTATGTTCTGCGTCGAAAAGTTGAAGGCATCCACTGGGAGGAGGCAGTCGAGCAGCTTCAGACAGCCCCATCCCTGCAAGCTTTCAACAAAGGGACGTCAGCGGACCGGATAATACTCTCCACGGTTCGTCAAGTATCCCAATGGCTCAATGACAAGATAGGCGATCAAGAAGATCAGACGGTCGATCTGTTCACGTTCTTCACTTCGTGGAATCTGTCAGCGAACCAGCCAAGAATAGTAGTGGAATTCTCCGGATCATATCTGGAGACGGTATGGATTTCGTAGAAGGTACCGTAGGTTACCCGCTCTGAGTCATTGTGAGGTGACTAGTCCGAAGTAATCTTCAAGCCTTGGTAGACATGGACCCTGGTTTTTCTGCAGCCACGGCCCGCCCTACGCAAAGGATCGCGGCCAATGGTAGGGCGGCCCGTGGCCGCCATTTAGTGCCGATTCGGGCCGGCAGGGACATCGGCCCCCACCGTGATGGGCTGACGGCCCCGCGAGAGCCTGCCACTTTCTTTGACAAAGGGCTGACTGGCTTCACTTTCCTGAAAGCCGATTAGCATAAATCCTTCCTCAAAACCTGCATGCAGGCTGTGGCGTACAGGTTTTGGTCATGACGATCTGCCACACCTGTATGTCACGGGCTCGGAACGCTCCCGCGCAGGATAAGAGATAGTACTCCCACATCCTCTTGAATCTCTGATCGTACTTACTTTCCAGGCGCGGCCAGGCCTGTTGGAATCTTTCGTTCCATGCCAGAAGGGTTTTGTCGTAGTGCGGGCCAAGGTTGTGCAGATCCTCAACCACGAACAAGCCTTCGGCAGCTTTGCTGATCTGCTCGATACTCGGAAGCTCACCGTTCGGGAAAATGTATTTGCTGATCCATGGATCGGACTTGACCTGCGATTCGTTGCTGCCGATGGTGTGTAGAAGGAACACACCCCCTTCTTTCAGGCATTGGCCGGCCGTTTGCATGAATTTCCCGTAATTCTTTCGTCCCACATGTTCGAACATGCCGACCGAGACTACCTTGTCAAATTCTCCCTGCACGTCCCGGTAGTCACAATGAACGACCTCGATCGGTAAGCCCTTGCAGAATTCTCGCGCGAAAGCGATTTGCTCTTGCGATATGTTCACGCCTTTGACGGAACAGCCATAATTCCGCGCAGCGTACTTTGCCAATCCTCCCCACCCGAAGCCGATGTCCAGAACGCGATCGCCCGAACTCAGTCCGAGTTTTCTGCAAATGAGGTCCATTTTGTTAAGTTGCGCCTGATCGAGGTTGTCGGTTCCATTGAAATATGCGCAGCTATATTGATTGTACGGGTCCAGGAACGAGAAAAAAAGTTCATTGCCAAGATCATAGTGCCGCTCTGCAACCTCTCGTGACCGGATTTTTGACTGGCGGTTGAACAACAGCGCTTTCGCCACGGGCAAAAGAAACTTGAGGCTGCCCCGCACCTTTTGATCGAGCCTTGCGCTGAGGATTCGGAATATGAATTCATCCAGTCTCTGACAATCCCACCATCCATCCATGTAGGATTCGCCCAGACCCAAATTCTTGTAACGGAGCATTCGGGAATACATTCGATCGTCGTTGACCTTTATGTCACAAAAGGCAGCCCCGTTGACGGTTACGCCACAAAGGCCTAACAGCTCTTGGACGACTTTCTTGGGTCCGGACATCTTCACCCCCGCGATTTCCTCTATTGAATTGTGCGTGCTCCAGTCTGGCGACGTTGCGCTTGAATTCGATTCCGAACAGCGTTAATTGAACTTTACAAGTAACAAGCCATGGGGCTCGGGTCAACAGGAACCTGATCATAGGCGCAACTGATAGGCTTTTGCGAGAGTTGGGCGGCACGTTCCCATTAACCGCTCAGTGGCTCAGGAGAATGTGGCCCGCCAAATGATGCCGAGAACCACTAGGACCGGCAAAATGCCGGTCGCTACTGTGACACGCGTCACTCCAGATTTCCACCGCGCAGGCGACTGGCTACTATGTAGTAGTTGCCAATATTTTTATCCGATTCGGAAGAACCGAATTCCGTCATTCCTGCGGAGGCAGGAATCCAGTCCCGCGTCTCGCGGGATTCCCTGGGTTCCCGCTTGCGCGGGAACGACGGGTAGACAAAGCAGCAATGGTAGACGAGGCGCCGGAGAGAAACGGACATTTTAGTGATTCTCAAAAGTCTTTTCCGAATGGAGTCGCACTGCTGGACAAGCCAGTCCCGCCTTGGCGGGACACCCACAAGTCAATCCGTGATTTCGAGAACCACTATATTTTTGGCAACTGCTATAGGTTGTTCCGTTACACCGGTGCAGGATTAGAGTTGACCGGGGAGGCTGCGGCGAGGTATGCTCAAATATTGGAGAAACCCGCTGTTTAGGCATGGGATTGGTGACTTTGGCATAGGTCGCGTTCGTTTCATCGTATAAGAACTGAGCCGAGCCGCCTGCTTAATTGATAAGCCCCAGCAAAAAGCCGCTTTGGCCCCTCAGTCCCGTCGGTTCGTTCGGGGCAAGAATGGCAAGGCGACCGAGGTAATTTGCATGGAACTTGGGTTCCTCAGCAATATGGGAATTGATCTAGATTTTCTGTCCCGTCTTGTCAGCATTGTAATAATAGATCTGATTTTGGCAGGCGACAATGCCGTCCTGATCGCTATGGCCGTCCGATCGCTGCCTCGCGAACAGCGGCGACTGGGCATTATTGTCGGCGCCGGCGCCGCGATCCTTCTCCGGGTGGCGATGACCTTTTTTGTGTCCCAGTTGCTGCTTATAAGCTTTATCAAGCTCATAGGCGGTGCTTTAATCCTCTGGATCGCGGTTAAGCTTTTTATTCAGGTCGCGCCTGAACAGGGTGTTTCCGATGAGCCCGCGACCATTTGGGAAGCAGTCAAGCTCATAGTAATCGCAGATATAAGCATGTCCCTGGACAACATGCTCGCGGTCGGGGGCGCTTCCGGCGGAAGCTTGTTCTTGTTGCTGTTTGGGCTGGCATTGAGTATTCCGTTTCTCATATTCACCAGCAGCCTTCTGTCGACGCTCATGGATCGGTATCCGGTAATCATTTATATTGCCGCTGCAATACTGGGCAAGGTCGGCGGGGAGATGATCATCACCGATCCGGTGGTCGTGACCTACTGGGAACCAAGCAAAGTTCTTCAGTACTCGGTGGAAGCCGCATTCGCCATTGGAGTGCTTGTTGCGGGAAAACTGTGGATCAAGTGGAGACTCAGATCCGAGGAACCCAACACCGAGGTGCCCCTTCCGGCAATCGCGTCCGGATCAGAGCCGGCAGATCCTCCAGAGAAGAAATAGGCAAAGAGAATGGCCATTCTAACTATCTCCAGAGAATTTGGGAGCGGCGGCAGGGAAATAGCCGGAGGAGTAGCGGACGCGCTTGGATACGAGTACCTGAAAAGGGACAGATTTTTCCAAGAGGTACGGGCTCAGGGCAACAAATGGGAGCAATGGGCCAAAGGCTTTGACGAACACTCCCCGTCCGTTTGGGAAAAGTACGACTGGTCGTTCAGAGGTTTCGCCGCACTCACCCGAAGCATTATCTTGGAATACGCGGAAAGGGATAATGCAGTCATTATGGAACGTGGAGGCAATTTTCTCCTCAAAGGAGTGCCTCATGCGTTCAGAGTACGAATAATAGCCCCGTTTGGAACAAGGATGGAGCGGGTCATGATCAGAGAGTCCGTGGACTACGATACCGCACGATGGCTCATCTCACGCACGGATCATGAAAGATCCCGATTTATTATGGCTCTTTACGGTAAACGGTGGGACGATCCCGAACAATTCGGCGCTATATTTAATACAGGAATTCAGCCCATTGATGAAGTTGTCCACATCGTATGTGAAGCGCTTCACGATCTGGACAAACTGAAGACCGACGCGGCACAAGAAGAATTGCGTCGCCATGCACAGGCAGCCAAGCTCGAAGCCCGATTGCTTACGGACCCAAATCTTTTTGTGAACACCCTCGAGGTATGTGTTGAAGAGGGAACACTTCTGCTGCGGGGAATCGTCCGTGATCCAAAGCAGAGAAAACGCGTAGAGGAACTTGCAAGGCAGTTCGCGGGTGATACCCCCATCAAATTCAACCTGCACTACAGAATCGAGTAAGCCCTTCAGGGAATTTGCCTACCCGCAATTGATCGGTAATAGGTTCGCGGCCACTGATCTATAGCCATTGCCGAAATTTTAGCAGTTGCCATAATTCTTGTCCGATTTGCAAGCGCCCATTCCGTCATTCCTGCGGAAGCAGGAATCCAGTCCCGCGTCTCGCGGGATTTCCTGGGTTCCCGCCTTCGCGGGAACGACGGGCGTTATAACGTTCTGGCAAAGGAGGACCTGTCGATACCGACTGAAGGCCAGACTGATTATCTTCCGGTTAAACGGACATTACTTTTGGCAACCGGTATAATGTCCGACTGCGAAGCCGAACCATGGGAATTGGTAGCGCGGGCATGCGTGCTGGCGGATCGTAACTAAACAAATCAACACCGGGGTTCCATATGCGAGCGGGAAAGGATTTTCTTTGAAAAAAGGAGATCCTCCCTTTTTTTGAATCATGGGCGGTCACCGATGGTGGCCTTGTGGCGCCGGGCGATGATCGCCCACAGCCCCAGAACGGCCACGCAGACAATACAACCCCATGCGAACACGTCGCCGAATCTACTGTAAAAGGAGCCCGGATTCAGCGAAGAAGGAACGCGCACCGTAAAGAACCCTTCCTGCTCAAGGGCAATCGTTGCGGCCTTTCTGCCTGCCGGGTCGAACGCGGTGCTTATACCGGTGTTTGCGCACCTGATGAGCCAGATCCGGTTCTCTATGCTTCGCAACCCGGCCATGACCAAATGCTGATACGGAGCAGCCGTGGCTCCGAACCAGCCGTCGTTGGTAATGTTCACCAGCATACCCGCGCCGTTGCGAACAGCCAGACGCGCGAGGTTCGGGAAGATTGCCTCGTAACAAATTAACACGCTGAACGCAGGGCATCCCTTCGAGTGCATGACTGTCATGGTATTACCCGGCGAATAATCCTCTTCACGCGCGGCCAGCCCGGGGCCGAGCGGAAGAAGCCAGGTCAGCGGCATATATTCCCCGAAAGGGACCAGGTGCATTTTGTCGTAGCGGTACCTGAGCATTTTGCCGTCAACCAGGAAAGCGCTATTGAAATACCGGGTTTTCCCGGCCACATCCTTACTGAAAGGCGCTCCCACCAGCATGGGCGCCCCCACCCGCTCTGAAATCTCCCCTGCCCTCTTTGACTCCTCATCAGGCCTTCCGAACAGGACAGGAATCGCTGTCTCCGGCCAGACAAGCAGGCGGGCGTCATGGGCCACGGCTTGTTCAGCCAGCTTTTCGTACGTGCGAAAAGTGTGTTCCCTGGCTGTTTGTTCCCACTTTATCTCCTGCGGTATGTTGCCCTGGAGGACGCCTATCCCACAGCTTCCGGGATCGTCTACGGCCGCGGGAAAATCTTTGAGCCGCATTTGGCCATATACCAATGTGGCGACCACGATGAGCGCGGCAACTTCGAGCAACCTCCAGGCAGACGGTTGCGGCGAAAACCCCTTTGTGAAAGGGGTCCCCCGCGGAATTCTCGTCAACACTTCCCACAGTGCCCCATTTACAAAAACTACCAGGAAAGAAATTCCGTACACACCCGTCAAATCGGCGATTTGAATCAGGCGAAGTTGCCCCGCCTGGGAATATCCTGTGAGATCCCACGGAAAACCGGTGAAGATCACTGTACGAACGTACTCCAGAGCCACCCAGAGAAACGGAGCAACCAGAGCTTGTCTGAAGCCGGCTCTTGCCAGGAAACTTAGCCCTAGTGCGAACACGGCCGGTATGAATGCCAGCGAGAGTACCATCCCGAAGAATACGGCAAGCGCGGGAAGGGTCTCGAAGTGGCCGTGAAGCACCAGAGTGCGATAAACCCAGCTGACATCCACCAGGAAGAACGCAGCGCCGAAAGCAAAGCCGCACATGGCGGCATGCGGAAAGCTCGGTTGCCTGCGCAGGGCCCAAAACAAAGGAATGAAGGATATCCAGGCCAAAAGGTACAAATTAGTGGGGGAAAAGGAAAGTGACAGCAGAAAGCCGCCCGCCGCCGCCGCCAGTAGAGACTTGATCATGGTAGGGTTTCGGGATGGCCCAGCAGGGTCGCGGACTTGGGTTCTTCGGATGGCGGGGTCACCAAAATGCGAGTAATTCTCTTCTGGTCACCGGAGTGAATACGCATCACAAGTCCTTCATAATCCATCTCTTCGCCCTTTTTCGGCACCCGGCCGAGAAAGTGAATTATGAAGCCTCCAAGTGTGTCGTAACCTTCTTTGGGAATGGTCACTCCAAATTTCTCCTCGAAATCGTAAATGTTCACCTTCGCGTCCACCAGAACAGACCCGTCTTCCTGCGCGACGAAAGGCTCTTCCTCGAAGTCGTGTTCATCGCGGATCTCGCCGATGATTTCTTCGATGATGTCCTCGATGGTGACAATGCCCGCAGTTCCGCCGTACTCGTCAACGATTACTGCCAGGTGGGATTTCTTGGTTCGCAATTCATTGAGCAGATCATTGATGCGTTTTGTTTCCGGAACAAAGTACGGTTCTTTCAGAATTTCTTCGATGGTGAACTCTTTTTCGCCGTTCAACCACAATGGGAGCAGGTCCTTGGCATAGAGTATCCCCACAATGTGATCCAAGTTTTCTTCGTACACAGGTATACGAGAATGGCCTGATTCAATAATTGTGTTGAGGATTTCTTCTCTGGTCGAGTTCTTGGGCGCGGCTACTATATTAATTCGAGGAATCATGATCTCTCGGGCGAAGGTTTGCTTGAGTTCCACAATCCCCTCAATCATTTCGCCTTCGTCCTCGTCGATAAGACCGCGCTCCTCGCTCTCGTCAAGGACCTGCTGGATTTCCAGGGGGGTGCGTTCCAGGCCTATCTTACTCTTTAGCCAGCGAACGAGATTGCCCGGTTTCTCTGAACTAGGTTCGTCCAATAAAACGAACACTCCTTTCTTTGTTGGGGCCGCGACGCAAGCCTTAAGCAATCGACCGGCGCTACGGGGAAACCATCCTCGGCAGTGTAGCCCGAGACCGAGGAGAAAACAGGAACAATCAACGACACAACCCTCGAGAACCACGGTGATTTCTCAGTCGGGTACAATCCGTACACCTATATTGCCTGGGTTTCACGATAACCCCTGCTATTCTGATAGCAACCCCGGAACCCGCTGTCAAGGTATTAGCAGCGCCCAACCTAACCGTTCAGCATCTGTGGAAAAGTGTTTGGAGGAACGTCTCTTTTTCGATCGCACTTAACTCTTGACATCATATTAACATTGGTATATCCATATATCCTCAGTAATGAATTGCCCGCCACGCAAAGGAGGATTGGTGTGATTACTAAAATCTTATGTTTCATTACCGCTTCCATCATGTGCTTGCTATTTTCAGAATCCAATGTTCATGCAAGTTTTCTCGATTATCTCATGGGATATCACCCGGAAATCAACCAGGACTATACCTATAACGCGACAAATTCGGGGCAGCCTCAATATCCAGGCGCGGTTCAGTACCAGCCCCCGGCCTACACCGCGGTGCCTTCCACACCGCACCAGGCGGTTGTCGGCCCGCAACCGGTCCCAGCGCGAGCAGCCTATCAGCAACCTCCCACGCAAAACCGATCAACCCCTCCAGGACGACCGACGGTCAAAGCAGCGTCTACAAAGAAGGCCGTCCAGAGTGCTGCTGCGCGTAGAAGTCTTCCCTCAGCCGGAACGCAAATGTCCAATCAACCGAAACCGGGACCCGCTCCACGGTCATATCAGCAAAACTTTCCTGCTCAGCCGCGTCCTATGGTTCAGCAGGCGCCGGCCGCGAGCTACTACGGGAATCCTTACCAGCCCCGATACTCTAGTGCTCCAAACTACTATCAGGGGTCTTCTTATAACGGGTGGGGCTCATCCGGTCAGGCGTGCCCTCCCGGGAGGGCCTGAGGCTTTTAGCGGCCCCGGTCGGGGCTTGACAATTAAAACATTTTGCCTGGATGCCGGTCCGTAAACCTCCTACCCACGGATCGGCATCCGTTTTTTTGGTTTCTCAATTTCCCCATACTCGCGGGACCGCTAGGGGTTGACCATGAGGCTTTTAGCAATCTCTTCCGCCTGGCTGGTTAGATCGGGCCGCTTTGCCACCGAGTCGGCATTTCGCGGGCCATTCATCCGCAAGACGTGATTGGTGACGAATCCGTAATGTTTCAACCACCTTTCGTAGCGTGGGTGCACATCCGCGTACGCGTTCAGGTCCGGTTGCCCCTGGGACATAATGAAGACCGAGAGCTTGCCCGGGC
This sequence comes from Desulfomonile tiedjei, assembly GCA_016212925.1. Classification (NCBI taxonomy): domain Bacteria; kingdom Pseudomonadati; phylum Thermodesulfobacteriota; class Desulfomonilia; order Desulfomonilales; family Desulfomonilaceae; genus Desulfomonile; species Desulfomonile tiedjei. Next base: position 219,995 of record JACRDF010000003.1, on the reverse strand, counting down.
TGAGGCGGCTGGTGAAATCCGGGTTAACAAAGGAATAAGTACGGTCGAAAAACAGCTTGAACTGACCCGAAACTTCTCCGAAATAATTCGGAGTGGCCAGAACCACCACATCGGCTTCCCTTACGGCTTCAAGCACCGCTGTTAAATCGTCCTTTAGCACACAGTGATCCAGCTTTGTTTTGCAGGTCTCGCAACCCTGACATCCTTTGAATTGGAGCTTGTTGAGCACGAATTCCTCAGTCTGGGCCCCGAGTTCCTTTGCCTTTTCCGTGACAATTCGAGCAAGGGTGCTGCTATTGCTTTTGGACCGTGGACTTCCCAGGATAGACGCGATCTTCATAAGGTGATCCTCCTTCTTAGCCTATCGTGTACCGGTTACCGCATTCCTGACCTTAAATCAAGTCCGGCCCACCGCGACCCTGGGAAAATCAGAAGCAAGTTAGGCTATGTACTGAGATTTTAGCAGCTTTTCTTTCTTGACAGCGCGAACGGTCCGTGGTAGCGAGCGGACCATTATTTTTTGTTTGTTTTTTGGTTTCATTTCAAGGAGGAACTCGTGGGTTTTATTTGTCGCCTGAATAGCCCTGTCGTATTGTCGGCGCTCCTTGTCGCATTTTTCCTTCCCCCAAACGCTACAGCCTGGGACTATGGTTTGCCCCAAAATCAAAACCCGTATTTCGTCGCGGGGGACTTTGCCGGGGATCCTGATCTTGGCAGGGGGCCGATTGCACCTACATGTCTGACTCCTCAGGTGTTTAAACCAAGTCACGAGTACCTCATAAAGCTGGCATACGGCAAAACGTTCGGCACTTCCACCGAACTGGACTACGCCACGCTGGAATTCAGCAGGCGAGTAACGAAGTATCCTGCATTGACGGTTTTCGGGCCGGCCCTGGCCGAGGTTCAAGTGGCCTTGATGGCCTCTTACGTGTTCTACAACGAGGGGACTATAGAGCGGATCAAAAACCTGAATTTTCGCGATGGGTACGAGTTGGCATGGGTCCCGAAAGGCCGATTCACATTCCCGCACACATTGATGGGCCTTGCCCCTTACCTGGAAAGCGGCGCAGGGCTGAGTTACGTTTCAGAGACGTACCGAAACTCGGGTTCTCGCTGGAACTGGTCACTGCTAGGGGGATGCGGCATCGAGAAATGTGTGCCCGGTGGGGGAGTGCTTTCTCTCGGCGTCCAGTGGCGCCATCTTTCCAACGGAAATATGTGGGGCCAGGGAGATGAATTGCACAATTCAAATTCCGGCACGGACATGATTCAAGGTCTGGCAACATTTCTTCACCAGTTCTGAAAGCGAACATGTGGGGCAGTCCCGCGCCTCGCGGGACTGCCCCACAACAACAGTTTAAGGGTGGCTTCTTAGATCAACAGTGTTGGGCCGGTGTTTCTGCCTGCCATTCCCGGTTTTTTTGCATGGTTCACAGCTAACTGATATAAGATAAGGTGGGGCTGGGCCGAGGTTCCTTAATGGACGGCTGGAAAGGAATCAAATAGTTGACCTACCGAAGGACCATTTGGATGGTTATTGGCGCTTTGTGTCTATTTTACGTTCAAAGCGCGGCCGCAATAACCTGCGAAGAATGCCAAGAATTGGATAAAAAGAAGAGCCTTGTTCAACAACAACTCACTCAAAAGGACAAGGAATTAACCGCTGCTTTTGAAAAGAGACAATTCCAAAAAGTGACCCAAGTCCGCCAGGAAGTGACTGCCCTGAGAAAGAAATTGCTCGACTTCAAAGGCGATGAAGATGAGTGTAAAAAGGCCTGCCGACCCGACGTGGTAAAAAACCTCCAATGCCGGAAGATCATGAATGATATTATAAAGTTGGAGGAATCACAAGAAGCCGACGCCGAAAAGGTCGATTCGCTCTACAGGGATCTTTCCAAGTGCAACCGCGAACTGGAACAACTGAAGAAGAGCGACAAATAGTTGATAGTCCCTGGCCGGTCCCGCGACGCGTCGGTGCCTCAATGGTCCTGTCTTCAAACAGCCTGTTCAAAACATGAATGAACAAGCCGCGTGACCGGGCCAACTTTGCGTACATGCCCTTAAAATATGCTGGAGCCGGACCAACTTGATGCAGGATGTAGGGCGGGCCGTGCCCGCCAATTCTTAGATTCGGCGGCCATGGGCCGCCCTACTGATATGAACCAATTACGGATGCACCGCAGTAGCATGTTTCACCGGGGACAGATTACTTGTGATCACGGAGGTAGCATGGTACGCAAACTGACCGCAATTATCGAAAAAGAGGGCGATGGTTACGTGTCCTTGTGTCCCGAGCTTGATATCGCCAGCCAGGGCGAGACGGTTGAGCAGGCGCGCAACAATCTTAAAGAGGCCCTGGAATTATTCTTTGAAACAGCTTCGCCGGAAGAAATTGAACAGCGGCCAAAACAGGAGCTGCGCTCCCAGTGAGACTACCGTGACATGTCATGTTCTTTCTAAATCTACCTAAGCTCGATGTTCCCCGTCCTCGAGGAGCATCTCTATGACCTCGCGCAGATTGCGATTGAGTTCGTCGATAGTCTCGCCTTGAGAATGCGCCCCTGGAAAACCCGGGATATATCCAACGTAAAGGCCGGTATCAGGGCATCGCTCAATCACGGCTGTAAAGGCTCTCATGGTCGCCTCACTGGCAGTAGTTGCCCCGCAATATACTTCAGAATTCCTGATCGTCGGGGGGAACGGCCAGCCCGTGGCCGGGTATGAAGGGGATGGGCGCGACAGGGTATCCCTTTGTCCACCTGATCCCGCAGCGCAAGACCGTCTTGACCGGCGCAGGGTGCAGGTAGTCTTCGGGGTTGCCGTCGGAAGCCTCCTGTTCGAACGTCGAAGGCACTATACGAATGCAGTGCCCTTTGTCCGCGAGGTATACATAGAAAGGTCGCAATTCCTCCGGTAGGGTTTGAACATAGGCCTCGGGATCGACGGTTTCGTCTTTCTCTGCGGACTGATCTGTCTCAGCACTGAACTCAATCATATCCCAGAGATTTTCTTTGGGATACGCCTGTGCACAGAAACCACGAACCGCGCGATCGAATTCCACCTCAGTCCAACTCGGAACTCTCTCAAAATGTTTATGTAAGTTACTGAAGAATCGCTGGAAACCGTTTTCCGCATCAATGGTGAAGTCTTTTCCCGTCTCGCTGTAGAAGTGTACCGTAAGCCTATCCTGTTCGGCCATGCGCTTGAATTGTTCGTCACCGCGTCTCGAATGGTAGTTCCACCAGATGTCGAAGAGTTCATCCGCAGGCCCGTCGAGCTTCACCATAGTGAGCACGAGCAAAACATCATTGAATTGGATGAGGCCCGCTCTCTGCATAATGCCAAGATCGCCGTTTCCGCGCGGAATGCCGAACGCGGATCGCAGGAACAACCCGACCTGTTCAGGACTCTCCGGGCCGGTTGAAAACATGGCGCCTATGCTCTCTCCCGGGACTAGTTGAAGGTTGTCAGGATTGATCAAATCCATAAAGCGCTCCTCTTCATGAAGTTTTATCAAAAAGTCCAGGAAGGGTCCAGTGCAATTATCAAGGCCTGCTTCCCGAGGTCGGGAGTGAATCCCGATCGTTAAAGAGCTTGTTCTCGCTCGAATAATAGGCCTCAGTTCCTTAAAGTATACTGAAAGCTCTTGACGCTAAGCCTTAGAATTGATAAAGCAATTCTAGTCACAAAGCCGCGAGTGGACCGCGTCTTTTCCCAACCGGCTTATGTTGACATGGAGCCAACTCGTTCACGGACGCGATAGTCCGTCCGGGAACTGATCGCGGTTCCTAGTGTTAGACCGTGCCAACCCTCTCGTGGTTCCGTGATCGATCGTTGCAGAGGGAAATCCACGGTAGTGGGTCAGCTCGAAACTTCGGATTCGTTGGGCGCAGCCCTATTGTCAGTCCAGCGATCCCCAAGTTTACCCCTGTGCAAACCGGGGCCGGAATCCAGTCCCGCGAGGAACGCGGGATGGACCCGGTTTTTCAACTGGGCGACAAATTGAGTTGTTTTCGCCGGAGATGGAAAAACTCAAACCGGCCCATTACCCACCATGGTGGTCCCTTGATTTCAAGCCCGACAAAGAGCATATTAAACGATTCGGAGCAAAATATCGGCGAGGCCGCCCATGGAAAGCAATCGAACCATATGCGTCGTCTGCGCATGGCGACAAACCTGCAACAAGAAATTCTCGATGGATGGTGCCACCTCAACCAAATGCCCGGAGTTTACGAGAGACGTCACGCTGCCGCTTGAAAGACAAGTCGAGAAAGAAGAAGAATCCAAGTAGACCGAACGACAGGCCAAAGAGGCCGGATTCGAATACTAAAGCGGCTTAGAGAAGGTCGAGGTGGTCTAGTCCGCCATATTTTTATGCAGGAAACAGATAGTCCAGATCTTGAGGTAAAGGTTGAATGAAGGAATTGATAAGAGGTGTTATCCGACAAGCAATTGGAGATGCCGTTAGCAAGAGCGAATTGTCGTTGCCGGAAGGTGAACCTCCGAATATAGAGGTGTCCAGGACCAAAGATCCGCGGTTCGGTGATTACGCGACAAACGCGGCGCTGGTACTCGCGGCCAAACTCGAAATGAAGCCCAGAGAAGTGGCCTCGATCATAAACGAGCATCTGGCGAGAGAATCCGAACTAATTGAAAAGTCGGAAATTGCAGGGCCGGGGTTCATTAATTTCTTCCTGGCGCCTCAGGTGTGGCATGAGGTCGTGCGTCAAATCCACAGCGAAAAAGGTGATTACGGCCGCCGGGTAACCAGTAACGGCCCCAGAGTTCTCCTGGAATTCGTCAGTGCCAATCCTACCGGGCCTTTGCACGTGGGTCACGGCCGAGGCGCGGCTGTCGGCGATACTCTCGCGCGCTTGATGCGAGCCTCCGGATACGATTTGCAAACCGAGTACTATGTCAACGATTCAGGCAACCAGATGAAGATCCTCGGACGGTCGCTGCTTGTTCGTTACAAGGAACTCATCGGGGACCAGATCGAATTCCCCGAGAATCACTATCGGGGTGATTACATCAAGGAGCTGGCAGCAGATTTCAAGCAGACCCCTTTGGCGGAGAAAATTCGGACGCTTCCCGAGACTGAGGCTGTTCAACTCTGCGCTGCCTATGCTTGCGACCGGATACTGAAGGGCATACAGGAAGATCTGGATTACTTCGGCGTGAGCTACGACAGCTACTTCAAGGAAGGGACCCTCCATGAAAGCGGGGCCATCGCGGCCACTCTGAAGGACCTGGGCAGTCGGGGAAAGACGGAAGAAAAGGACGGCGCTCTGTGGTTTGTCATGGATGACCGCGCGGATGAGAAAGACCGGGTCCTTGTGAGGGCCACCGGCGAGCCGACATATTTCGCGGCGGACGCAGCCTATCATGAGGACAAGCTGAAACGCGGCTACGAATTGTTGGTGGACATATGGGGATCGGACCACCATGGGTACGTACCTCGGGTACGTGCGGCAATAGAAGCCCTCGGCCATAGCCCCGATGTCCTCAAGGTGCTGCTGGTTCAGTTTGTGACCTTGGTCAGAGAGGGACAGAAGATCTCGATGTCCACACGCTCCGGTGAATTCGTCACCCTCCGGGAAGTGCTGGAAGAAGTCGGCCCCGACGCGGCGCGCTTCTTTTTCCTGACCAAACGCTGCGACAGCCATCTTGACTTTGACCTCGATCTGGCCAAAAAACAGTCCCGCGACAATCCCGTTTACTATGTGCAGTATGTTCATGCGCGGGTTGCAAGCATCTTTCGGATAGCTTCGGAAAGAGGCATTGACACCGATCTTACCGACCCGGATCTGACCACGCTGTCGTTGCCGGAAGAGCAAAAAATCATGAAGCACCTGGCGGACTTCCCGGACATGCTGTCAGAAGCGGCCGAAACACTGGAGCCGCACCGGGTGACCTTCTATCTCATGGATCTCGCTGAACTTTTCCACGCGTACTATCATGACAACAGAGTTCTCACGGACGACCCTCGCCTGAAGAAAGCGCGTCTCTTCCTTTCCGAGGCAGTGCGTCAAGTGGTGGCAAACGGTTTGGGAATTCTCGGAGTAACAGCTCCGGACCGGATGTGAAAGAAACATGGGCCTCCGCCGAATCTTTCAAAAAAAGCCTAAACTGATCATGAGGAAGCCGGACCCGCAGCCGTGTGATACTGAGAATCCACCGTTGAAAAATGGCTGGCTGGGCCTCGCAGTAATTGGCGCCCTTTTAGTAATGGCTGCGCTCGTCCTACTCAACCTCAGGCTGATTCGGGACGATTCCGCTCCGGGCAAATCGGCTGCCAATGCATCATGCCCACCACGAGAAGGCGCGGGCCAGCTACGGAGCGGCCCGACCGCCGCGATTTGTGAAAATCGGTTCGAGGCGGGACGCCCCCAGGTGACTTTCTACAGCAAGCTGATGGCTCCTGAGGACAAAAGTCGCCCCCCAGGTGAAATACCCGCGGCAGCAATCACGGAGCAGGATGTTGCTGCTCCGCGACAAGAGGTGAAGGGTTCGGAAGAGCCCAAAACCGCGGTCAAACCTGAGGAAGCGGACCGAAGGAAACCCGTTGCGCTGCCGAGCAAACTGCCGGGCTCAGGGCCTCCTCAGTTAGTGCCCTCTGGCGGAGAGGCCGGAGCGAAGCACTATACGGTGCAGGTCGGCGCTTTCAGCCACCCTGGAATTGCGCAACAATGGGCGGCAAAATGGAAGGCCCGAGGCTATGACGTCTCTTTGAAGCCTGTAGCAAGACCGATGGGGGTCATATATCGACTGCACCTGGGGAACTTTTCATCGGAAAACCAGGCGGACGACCTGGTCCGACACTTGAAATCCAAAGAAGGGATCAGCGCATTGCGTCTCGTGGTTCGCAATTGATCCGAGCCGTTGACCTCGAAATATGTTGACCGCCGCTCTGCCCATCGTCGAAAATACCTTTGCCTTCGGCTCACGGTCGACGAATTCGTGAAGCATCAATCTTTAGGATTGAGCCTCTGCTATCTGGATGGGTGAACAGCTATGGCTTGTAGCAGGCGCTTCGAGCACATCGACAAGATGGGGTGCCCGTTCGAGGTGGGCTGCTGCGGCATGGAAAATTTGCCCGAGCTGACCGCGATGTATGACGCGTTCTCACCCAAGGCGATAAGCCAGGGGCTGCCCCCTTCCTCGGAAGAGCAACGCCGCAAGTGGGTCAAAAAACTGATCGAAGGCGGCGAGAACTTCATAGCCTGGAAGGAAGGCAAGGCGGTCGGTCACTGTGCTTTAATCCTTGACCGACAGAGAGAGGACGGCGAGTACATAATATTCGTGGATCAGCCGTATCGGAACAGAGGATTGGGAACCGAGCTGACAGCCGCGGCGGTTCAAAAGGCCCGGGAAATTGGATTGAAACGCCTTTGGCTTACAGTGGAGGCGTTTAACTTCAGGGCTGTCCGCGTGTATCGCAAAGTGGGCTTTCAATTTTGTGACGAAGTCGAACGGGAAAGAACTATGGTTCTTGAGCTGTGAGGTGAGGTTTGTCCATCAAGGTCGGGGTCGTCCGTGATCTCAGATTCCTGGAACACAAGCCGGGTCTTGTTCATCCCGAGAGTCCTAATCGTCTCAGGGCGATATATAGGATGTTGGACAAGGATTTTCCGGACCGCCTCGAAATTATACAGCCTGAATTAGCGATGCTCGAACACCTGGAATTGGTGCATCCCCCGGCGTACATCAAACAGATTCTCGCGACAGCGGACCGGGACTTCACCAGCCTGGCCCCTGATACTCCGGCCAGCGCCAAGAGCTACTTGGCGGCATGGCTGGCCGTGGGTGGGTGCATCGACGGACTAAAGGCCCTCCTCAGCGGCCGTTGCAGGGTCTGTTTTTCTCTCGTGAGGCCGCCCGGCCATCATGCTCTGCCGGATCGAGCGGGCGGCTTCTGCATATTCAATAACCTGGGTATCACCGCGCGTTATGCCATCGAAGAACACGGCTTTGAAAGAATACTCATCGTCGATTGGGACGTGCATCACGGTAACGCGCTTCAAGATCTGTTTTATGCCGACAAAAGAGTCCTGTACCTTTCATCGCATTATATGGGGTGGTACCCTCACACCGGCGACTGGGAAGAGACGGGTGTGGGCCAGGGCGCAGGGTACACGGTAAATCTCCCCGTCCCAAAAGAATTGGAAGATAATGATATTATCCACATCTATCGTGATATACTGCACTCCATAGTGAAGCGGTTCAGGCCCCAGCTTATCCTGGTGGCCGCGGGCTTCGACGCGCACCAAAGGGACCCGTTGGGCCGGACCCGCTTGACCGAGAAGGCTTTCGCGTGGTTGACGCAAATAATACTCCAACTGAGCGACTCGGTTAGAAGCGCTCCGATTCTCTTTGCGCTTGAAGGTGGATACGACAATTGGGCACTGGCTGCTTCCGTCCGGGAAGTCCTGCGAGTATTGACATTTGAAGAGCGGCTGGATCGAATCCCTAACGTGCGAACTGCCAGAGGAGCCGCGGTTCTAGAGAGAGCCGGAAAAATTCATACCAAATTCAACGTCTGGACTCCCTAGACCGCAACGCCGGTCACGAGAACCCCATGATCAAGGCTCGAGTGAAAGCGGAGAATCCGCAAGCCAATTTGAAATTGTACTTTGAGACCTGTTCCGGTTTTTCGTGGTCTGAAGCCGAGAAGGAATTTTCTCCGCGGGAGGGCGGCAAAATTAACATCGCGGCCGAAGCCGTGGATCGTTGGGCGGATGACCCTGCCAAACAGTCTGTTCGCGCTCTGGTGTTCGAGAAAGCGGGGAAGATTCAGTCCTTCAGTTATCTGGAACTGAAGGAAAAATCTTGCCGATGGGCCGGCTTACTTTCCGTTCACGGCTTCAACCCCGGAGACCGCCTGTTGCTGTTGCTGCCTCCCTGTCCGGAAATTTATTTTATCATGGTGGCTTGCGCTCGGCTGGGCGTGATCTTTTCGACTCTGTATACCACCCTCAATTTTGAAGAGCTGCAATGGCGAATCCGGAACGCGGAACCGCGCGGCATTGTCGCGCATCCCGACCTGACGGAGAGACTCTCTCCGGAAGCCATGGAAGGAGTAAAGTATCTTTTCCTGGTGGAGACTGCCTCGCCCGGTCCAAATCCCGGAGAAGTTGCAGTGGAACCCCTTTTGGAAGCCATGCCCAAGGACTTCACCAACAGATGGCTTCCACCGGAGACACCGCTGTACCTCCTCTATACGTCAGGTTCCACAGGCCCGCCAAAAGGAGTGGTTCACGCGCATCAGGACATGGTCGGCCATCTGATCACCGGCAAATATGTCCTGGACCTGAACGAAGGATCGGTGCTCTGGACCGACGGCGACCCTGCCTGGGTTTTAGGCACGGTGTACGGCGCATTTGCTCCTTGGCTCTGCTGCGCGACCTCGGTGGTTCAGCGAGACCCTTTCTCCGCCTCGAGTTGGTATCGGACCCTGGAAAGGCACCAGGTTTCCGTCTGGTACACCACGCCCTCGATTTTACGCAGACTCATGGAGGCTGGAGACGACCTTCCCGGCAGGTACGATTTTTCCTATCTTCGGCACATCGCGACGGTCGGTGAAAATTTGCCGCCCGATCTCTTCTACTGGGCAAGGCAGAACCTGAAACACTCGCCCCATGACAACTGGTGGATGACTGAAACGGGAATGATTTGTATTGCGAACTTTCCCTCGCAACAGATCAAGCCGGGATCGATGGGAAGGCCTGTGCCGGGTATTGAGGCCGCAGTTATAGACCGTGATGGCAACCCGCTGTCCCTACTAAGTCTTGGGGAATTGGCGCTCAAAGTGGGATGGCCTTCCATGATGCGGGCTATCTGGCGCGACGAGGAAAGGTATTCCGCGTACTTCCGGAATGGGTGGTTCCTTACCGGAGACATGGTCATCAAGGATGAAGACGGGTACTTCTATCATCAGGGCCGGAACGATGACCTCATTAAGGCCGGCCAGGAGTTCATAGGCCCTTATGAGATCGAGCAGGTGCTAAGCCAGCATCCGGCTGTTGCAGAGGCTGCCGTCATCTCCAAAATGGTGGATGCGGGAAAACCGACCCTGAAAGCCTTTGTGACGATTAACAAGGGATTCACGCCGTCGGCTCGCTTGAACTATGAAATCAAGGCATACGTCAAAACAAACGTCCATTATCTAGTACCACTGACTGAAATAGCCTTTGTCGAAGAGCTTCCCAAGACCCGCTCGGGTAAACTGCTCCGAAGGGTCCTCCGAGCCCGCGAACTTGGCCTCCCCGTGGGCGATACCTCCAAGCTGAGAGAATAGGCGGAAACCGTTTTACGGATACAGCAATGGCCCCTCCTGGGTGGCCCGGACGCCACGCGTCCGGGTCGCGAAGCGACAAGAGGTGTATTTCATGCGCGTTGTCCCAGCAGCGGAGTTGGTACCAATTTGCGTTCAACAAAGTAACATGGGATAGGTACGGCGCACCGGCGTATGTGCTCAAAGAGCGGGCAGACACGCAGGTCTGCCCCTACAAAGATTCCTGATCTTGCCGGTTGGACAAGGATTTGTATCACCGGTTAGAAATCGCCTTGGTATCAGACTCACTTTGACATTTTTGAGAATTGTTGTTCGCCTGCACCTAATACCGACGCGGCTTCAAAGAAGTGACTTTAGCAATGGCCGGCCTTTGTGCCCACCATGTTCACTGGTACGAAAGCGCAGGGGTGTTATTCCTGTAGCGCCGGCGTCTCGCCGGTAACAATGCCTTCTTGGCGAGAAGGCACGAGCCTGAACCGGGAAATTGTGAGGTCAGATGGCTTCATGGTCGGAGGCCGAGGGTCATTTGGAATTCATGTTGCCGATTGGGTAAGGAAATGCACGAAATACGGACAGCATGTCGACGCCGGAAGAAAGATACCGGCGGGACGCCGGCGCTACGAGACCGGACGAAGTGCCGAAGATCCCAAATAATTTAACCAACGGGCGTTCAAAGATTCGACACGGGTGAAGCCGGTCCCTCAATGTTACTCGTACGAACGCGCATTGGTATAAGCAAACCTCCAATCTCCTTCCGTTCCTTGAATCAGTGGCGCAAAAATGCTAGTATCCGCGTTTGGATGTGCTCGAATCCTGTTAGTGATTCCAAGGGGATAGAGCCCGCCGGGGGTCGCTGGATTCATTGAACCGATGCACATGGAAACTGGTGATGCCTAGGGAGCGTGCCTGGTCCACGTAAGGGCACGGCATGCCGTGCCCCTACAGTACTATTTCCGCGGGGCGGCCCTGATGTTATAGGTCGGATCACGTAGGGGAATGAGGTCTTGGTTCTTTTTGGGACCACCTCTTGTCGCTTCGCGACCCGGACGCGGTGGCGTCCGGGCCACCCGGAAGGTTTCCGGGCAGAGCCCGGAAGGCAATGGGTTCCCAGGCAGAGCCCGGGAACCGGAGGCCAACCGGTGAAAGGTGATTGTACGGCGCGGACCCCCGTGTCCGCCCTTGCGTGGTTCATTCGCCATTGTCCGGGCAGGCACGGGCGTCCCGCGGAAAGCGGGATTATAGAAGTTGCCATATTTCTTGTCCGATTTGCAGGCCTTCCATTCCGTCATTCCTGCGAAAGCAGGAATCCAGTCCCGCGTCTCGCTGGATTTCCTGGGTTCCCGCCTTCGCGGGAACGACGGGCTTCATAGAGGTCCGGCAAAGTAGGCTCTTTCGATACGTTCTGAAAACCGGACGGAAAGTCTCATGGCCGAACGGACATTAATTTTGGCAATCGGTATACACAAAAAAGTTCCCCCCGAAATCCTCCTCCTCTTCATGAAAGGGAAACGCATTTGGCTCTGCTTCACGATAAGACGACCGTAGGAATAGAAGAAGAGATCCAGAAGTCGTATCTGGATTACGCGATGAGTGTCATTGTCGGGAGGGCCCTCCCTGAATTGCGGGACGGCCTGAAGCCCGTGCATCGGCGGATTCTTTTTGCAATGCAGCGGGCCGGAAACTTCTGGAACCGAGGTTACCGCAAATCAGCCCGCGTGGTCGGTGATGTTATCGGCCAGTATCACCCCCACGGTGACACCGCGGTGTACGACACTGTGGTGCGCATGGCGCAAACGTTTTCCATGCGTTACCCCTTCATCGACGGACAGGGCAACTTCGGCAGCGTGGACGGCGATTCACCTGCGGCAATGCGGTACACCGAGGTTCGGCTGGACCGCGTTTGCCAGGCCCTTTTGGAAGACCTGGACAAAGATACGGTCGACTTCATCCCAAACTACGACAATACTCAGGAAGAGCCCGTGGTTCTGCCCGCGCGGTTCCCGGTCCTTCTTGTAATAGGGTCCCAAGGCATAGCCGTAGGCATGGCGACCAGCATTCCGCCTCACAATCTTGGCGAAATAGTTGACGCTACAATACACCTTATTTCCAACCCCGATGCCACAATACCCGACCTGATAAAGTTCGTGCCGGGACCGGACTTCCCGACCGCGGGATTCATCCAGGGTCGGCAGGGAATCCTGGATGCTTACACTTCAGGCCGCGGGGCCGTGCGAATGAAAGCGAAAGCCGAAGTTGAGGATGCAGGCAAAGGTTACCAGCGAATCGTGGTCACCGAGATACCGTACATGGTCAACAAGGCTCGAATGCTGGAAAACGTCGCGGAGCTGGTCAAGGACAAGAGGATTACCGGAATCAGGGACCTCCGAGACGAGTCGGACCGGCAAGGGATGCGAGTGGTCTTTGAGCTGAAAAGGGACGAAAACGCCGATGTGGTGCTCAATCAGCTTTTCAGGCACACGCAGCTTCAGACCAATTTCAACATCCAGCTCCTCTGCGTGCATAACGGCCGCCCGCGGCAGATGAACCTTCGGGAGATCCTTCAACTGTTCATCGACTTCCGCAAAGAGGTCGTCATACGCCGGACCCGCTTCGAGCTTGCAAGAGCCCGTGAGCGCGCTCACCTTCTGGAAGGCCTCAAAATTGCGCTGGACAACCTCGATGAAGTGATAAAGACCATTCGCGCGGCCGAAAACCCCACCGCGGCTCGGGACGCGCTGATGGAGAACTTTCGCCTCACACAGGTGCAGGCCCAGGCGATTCTGGATATGCGCTTGCAGCGGCTCACCGCGCTGGAGCGGGACAAGATCCTGGAGGAACTCAAAGAGGTACTCGCTCGAATAGAAGAGTTGGAGGGCATCCTCGCGTCGGAAACAAAGGTGCTGGATATCATTGTCGCTGAACTCAATGACGTTAAGGAGCGGTTCGGCGATGCCCGGCGAACCGAGATCGTGGAAGCAGAAGGAGAAATGCTGGACGAGGACCTGATTCCTCGCGAAGACATGGTCGTGACCTTCTCCCGCAAAGGCTACGTCAAGCGAGTCCCCGCGAGCCAGTACAAATCCCAGAGACCGGGAGGAAAAGGCCGGATAGCTACCAAAGTGGCAAGCGAAGACGTGGTCAGCCAGATTCTGTACGCTTCGTCTCACGATACTCTGCTCTGTTTTTCCAATCGCGGCAGGGTTCACTGGATCCGGGTGTTTCAATTGCCGGAGGAGGGTCCTTACGGCAAAGGCAAGGCGATCATCAACCTGCTCAAGCTCGATCCGGGCGAAAGGGTAAGAAAGATACTCCCGCTTCAGGCGTTGAGTGCGGAAGGCTATGTGGTGATGGTCTCCGCCAAGGGCAAGATCAAGAAGACCGCCGTAAGCGAGTTTTCCAGGCCGCGGTCGTCAGGGCTCATTGCGTTGACCATTGACCCGGATGATGAACTCATAGGCGTAAACCTTACCACCGGGGACAACGACGTACTCCTTGCCACGGCCAAGGGCAAGGCCATCCGCTTTAACGAAAGCCAGGTGCGGCCGATGGGCAGGCAGGCCCGCGGAGTGACCGGGATCAGAATGAAGCCTGATGACAGGGTCATTGGGATGGAAGTGATTTCCCCCGGTTCTGAAGGCACCCTGTTGACCATTACCCGGAGTGGCTTCGGGAAACGGACCTCATTGACTGAATACCCTGTCAAACACAGAGGTGGACAAGGGGTCATCACCATCAAGAATACCGCCAGGCTCGGCGACGTAGTTGCCATCCAGATGGTTGAAGACAGCGACCACCTGCTGATACTAACTTCGGGGGGCAGGATCATAAGGCTGCGAATGGAGGAGATTTCCGTCATAGGACGGAACACCATGGGCAGGACGCTGGTCCGAATGGACGCGGGCGAAGAAGCTGTGGACGTTGCCCGAGCGGAATCCTCTGAGGAAGACGAAAAAGAATCCGAGGACATGGACGACGGCGACGCGACGGACGCGTCTGTTGAAGAAGATGACGAAAGCCAAGAAGAAAGCTGATCCCGGTTGGAAGCTACTGGACCATACCGCGGACATTCGAATGGAAGTTCGCGGGAAGACATTGGAAGGGCTTTTTCTTAACGCGGCCGACGGTCTCGTGAACCTTCTGGCGCCGGATCCCAGGGCGGAGACGGACACCGAACTCGATGTGGTGCTGGATTCCGACAATGCTGAAAACTTGCTCGTAGATTGGCTCCGTGAGATCCTTTTCTACAATCAGACTCGAGACTTTATCCCTGTTCAGACTGAAGTCGTGGAACTTTCCGACAAGCTCTTAAGGGCTAAGCTTGTCGGCGGTGTCAGACTTTCCGAAGAAGAGGCGGTCGCAGAAATTAAAGCGGTCACTTATCACGGCCTGTCCATAACAAAGAACGACCAGGGATATGTGGCAAGAATTGTCTTCGACATCTGACCCTCGAGTCAAAACCGGTTATTCCTCTGTTCTCGTTCCGACTGTAGCCACGGTTGTTCTTTGTCTCGCTTTCTTCCCTGTCAAAGCTTTCAACATAAGCCTGTTTCTGTGGCTGAACGGGATGCACTCACCCTATTCGGATATTGCCTGGCTCGGGTTCACCACCCTGGGTGACGGTTATTTGCTGGCAATTATTTTGGGCGCCTTTCTTTTGGTCAATCCGCGGGTAACATGCCTCGGTCTTTGCCTGCTGATCTTATCCAGTCTTGTCATGCATGCGATCAAATGGGGCTTCCCTCTGCCGCGGCCCGCGGGGGTTTTGGAGAGCGTTCACGTGGTCGGCCCTTTGCTGCGGGCAGGGACGTTTCCGTCAGGCCATACAGTGGCAAGCTTCTCCGTCGGGCTGGCCTTGGCCCATTTTTGTTCATCGAGGATGGCCGCTGTCGGCATCGTGGCTCTGGCCATGCTCGTGTCGTTGTCCAGGGTGTTCGTTGGCGCTCACTTTCCGTTGGACGTGCTGGGCGGAATTATTTGTTCGCTGGTCGTTTACGTCCTTGTGTTGCT
Source organism: Desulfomonile tiedjei (assembly GCA_016212925.1). Lineage (NCBI taxonomy): Bacteria > Pseudomonadati > Thermodesulfobacteriota > Desulfomonilia > Desulfomonilales > Desulfomonilaceae > Desulfomonile > Desulfomonile tiedjei. The sequence continues at coordinate 204,694 of JACRDF010000003.1, read as the reverse complement.
GCTTGTGTGGCCGGGGGTCGAACCTTTGGTCCCCAGCCGTCCGGTGTTCTCAGCCAAACTGTTCCGCGTGGCTCTTTACGCGGAGGTCTTGGCCGCGGTGATGGCTCTGATCGTCTATGCCTGGTTTTCCGCGGAACTCCCCCCTGTTGCCGCGACTGTGGCGGTGGCTGTCCTTGCTTTCCTGTGGATTCGTTATCGAAAACTAGAGGCTGCCGGCCAAGTCTGAAAGCGTATTCATAGAGCCTAAATCCAGCGGGGGAGCTTATCAAGATGGCTGAGGCGAATTATCGTAATATAAGCTCGGTGGGTTTGTGATGCGGAGGCGTTTTGCAAATGCGTGAAAAACCCTACAAATTGGTGCAGATCGACGAGGTTCGCTGGGAAATCCCCAAGACTGGAGGGATGAGAGTCCCCGGACTGATTTACACCGACTCTCGTATCTTGCCGGATATTGAAAAGGACCAGGCCGCGGACCAGGTGTACAACGTGGCCCATCTGCCCGGCATTGTCGGCCGTTCAATGGCCATGCCGGACGTGCACTGGGGCTATGGGTTCCCTATCGGCGGTGTGGCTGCTTTCGACATTGACGAGGGGGTCATATCGCCGGGCGGAGTCGGGTACGATATTAATTGCGGGGTGCGGCTGGCGGTCACCGGTCTGGAACGGCAGGCTGCCATGAAAAGTATCCATGCGCTTATAGACGCTCTCTTTTCGTCCATTCCTGCCGGTGTGGGTTCCAAGGGCGGGATACACCTGAACAAGCAAGAGCTGGCTGTGGTGCTCAGGTCCGGAGCGGAATGGGCCGTAAAGCAAGGGATGGGAGAGTCATCGGACCTCGAAAGGATAGAAGAATACGGCAGGCTGGAAGGCGCGGACCCCAGCGTGATCAGCGAACGGGCATACGAACGAGGAAAAAATCAACTGGGGACGTTAGGCTCCGGGAACCACTTTCTTGAAATCGGCTTCATCGAGCAAATATTCGATGAAAAGACCGCGGCGCAATGGGGTCTCTGGCCAGGCCAGGTGACCGTGATGATTCACACCGGCTCTAGAGGGTTCGGGTACCAGGTTTGTGATGACTTCCTGGCTCGAATGGTCAGAAGCGCGGCTAAGGAAGGGATCGAACTACCTGACAGGCAGCTTGCCTGCACTCATCTGAACACCCCCTTGGCCAAGGAATATATGGGGGCAATGGCCTCTGCCGCGAATTTTGCGTTTGCAAATCGGCAGATACTGATGCACCTGACCCGTACCACATGGGAGAAAACCCTTGGACTTTCCCCGAGGGAATTGCAATTCAGGCTGCTTTACGATGTTTGCCACAACATCGCAAAATTCGAGACTCACATGGTCAACGGTCGTCAGCAAAAGGTCTGCGTGCACCGTAAAGGGGCGACAAGGGCTTTTCCCGCAGGCCATCCGGAGCTTCCGCCTATGTACCGTGCCACCGGCCAGCCTGTGCTGATTCCAGGGGACATGGGACGAGCTTCCTATGTCCTCGCGGGCTCATTGGGGGCCATGGAAGAGACTTTCGGCTCGGCGTGCCACGGCGCGGGGCGGCTCTTATCACGGCATGAGGCGCTGAGGCGAACCAAAGGAAGGTCGATAGAGCGCGAACTACAAGATGACCAGATCTATCCCAGATGGGTAGGACGCAAAACCCTGCGCGAAGAATTCCCCGAGGCGTACAAGGATGTCAGCCTGGTGGTGGATGTGGTCCAGAGGGCCGGCCTGGCCCGCAAAGTGGCAAAAATCAGACCCATGGGTGTGGTGAAGGGGTGATAGGGAAAGAGGCAGCCGGGAACTTCTTTGTGTAATGGATCATGCGCTTGGCTCCGCAAATGTTACTGTCGAAGTAGAGACGCATGCGACGATTTGGATTAGAATTCGTGGGAAACAAAAAAGGAGCGACAAGTCCGCTCCCAACGAAATTCACTCGTATTTTGAACCTGGTTCTCAGCCACCAGCGTCAGCGGGGGACACGTTTTCCCAGACATCCTCCCAAGTGTGTTTCAGGTGGGCCATTTTGCCCTCGACTTCACTCCGTTGAAGTTCCCACGCTGTGGGGCACTCGGTTTTGAGCTTGTTAACCCGGTCATCAAGTTCCTCTATGATCATGTGCAACTCATTGATCTCGGGAACTACTCTTTCCTTGTCACCGCTTGATGTCTCATCCAATTTCCTCACGACGTCATTCACTTTGGACTTCCATGCGTTTAGTTCAGCCGCGAGGTTCTCGCAGTAGGTTTCCAGTTCCATAATTGTTCCTCCCCATGGCTTCGATGTTAATGCGCACGTCCGGATGAATTCCGAAAACCATCGTTCCCACTCGGAAATCAGCTTTGCTTTTTCGGTGACCAGCAGAAGACACAGTCTTTGTGCTGATCTAACAAGAATCCCCCCTTCCTCACCTGATTTCGGGCACAAGGCATCAAAATTCGGCCCTCATATGGCTATTCCCCTAGGCCTCGGAAGAACTCCCCCTTTCCCGGCGGTGTTTCCAGACCAGCCGGCTAAAAAATGAGACCAACACCCCAAACCATAACTGACTGAAGATTGTAGGGTCTAATCATGCGTGGCTACGCCCCGCAGAGACCATCCTGAAGAACCGTTTTGAATTTTGAGCCGTCGAGCATTTTCACTGGTCTTAATTTACAGGGAACCTTTGTTCCCCTTGCTCGAAACAAATTTCACCCGTTTTGCGGCTTTGGAATGTTAGACCCTCGGTACCCGCTTTTGTTCCAAACCCAAAGGAGGTGATCACGCGATGTTGTGCAAAAAGGATCTTCCCGAAAGTCTTCATGTCATGACCCTTCAGGGTCTTCGTTTTCCATTCTTTCCTTGATGGTCTTCTCGAATCCTCTGTCAGACGGAGAGTAGAAGCGGCTTCCTTTTATCTCTTCCGGCAGGTGTTCCTGTTCCACCTGTGCGTCCGGAAAATCATGGGCGTACCGGTACCCTTTTCCGTACCCCAGTTTCTTCATAAGGCCAGTAGGAGCGTTGCGTATATGGAGCGGCACCGGAAGGTGGCCTGAACGGGCTATTTCGTCTTTCACCGAATCATAGGCCACGTACAGCGCGTTTGACTTTGGTGCGGTCGCGAGAAAGACCACGGCCTGGGCAAGGGCAAGGACGCATTCAGGCAGCCCGATAAATCGACACGCCTGAAACGCGGCCAGTGCCTGTTCGAGGGCCCGAGGAGATGCCAACCCGACATCTTCACTGGCAAATCTAACCAGACGCCGGGCTACATACAGCGGATCTTCACCGGATTCGATCATGCGTCCCATCCAATACAAACCCGCTTGCGGATCGCTGTCTCGCAAAGATTTGTGCAACGCGCTGATAAGGTTGAAGTGCTCTTCCCCCGCTTTGTCATAGAGCAGATTCCGCTTCTGGACAGCCTCCTTGACCACGTCCTCGTCGATTTTGCCTTCTCGATGATGGTAAGCCTCGTATGCGGAGACTTCCAGAATATTGAGAGCGGTCCGAGCATCCCCTCCAGAGAGCGACACAATTAATTCCGCGGCTTGTCCGACAAATTCCACTTCCAACCGGCCGAGGCCTCGTTCCCGGTCTGAAATTGCGCGAAGCAGGATTTGTTCTACGGCCTCCGGAGGCAAGGGCTCCAGAACAAATACCCTCAGCCTCGACAGAAGCGCCGAGTTGACTTCAAAGCTGGGATTCTCGGTGGTGGCCCCGATCAATATAATCGTTCCGTGTTCGACGTGAGGCAGCAGGTAGTCTTGCTGCGTCTTGTTAAAGCGGTGAATCTCGTCCAGAAAAAGAATGGTTTTCATTCCGGAATATTTCAGGTCCTCACGCGCTTTGGCAGCCAGCTCCTTGATCTCCTTGACGCCCACCGTTACAGCCGAATATGGCACGAACTTGGATCTGGATCGCCTCGCAATTATTTGGGCCAGCGTTGTTTTGCCTGTTCCGGGCGGTCCCCAAAACAGCATGGCAAAGACACGGTCCTCTTCGATTGCGCGGCGCAGAATCGCCCGCGGGCCAAGAAGGGCTTCCTGACCCACAAACTCCTCCAGGTCTTGCGGCCGCATCCTGTCGGCCAGAGGCCTGTCCGGGCGGGTCAGTACTGAATTGTCGAACAAGTCCATGAGCGGTTCCGTTTGTTCTGCGAATCGATAGTTCTCATTCGGTTCTGTGGCCGCTGATCTTAATCAGTATAATCTTACTCCTCCACTTATCACAATAAGTAACCGCAGTTTATGGTAACGGCTCTGTCTTGCGGGGGACGCAACTGGAGCGAAACGTGTCATTGCGAACGCAACGAAGGAATCTCAGCGCCTAAAGAGAAAGATTGCCTCGCTACGCTCGCAATGACGCTCATTCTCCCCCCGTAACTTGATGCTTACGCGCATTCCCGGTATTTGCTGGATTTCCAAGGACTATCGTGGTACTTATCTAGTTTGGCTTCATAGAAGTGACGCCGAGATCCATCCGGACCTAGTAGTCCACTGACTGACCGGACGAGCATGATCCGACTCTTCGATTCAGTGGAGAGTCCCATATAGTGTTGGCCAGCCCTTTTCCCCCAGTGAGGGAAGCTGTCAGCCGGCCGTTCTCGGGTTGGTACTCTTGTGAAGGCCCAGCGATTCAGCCTGACAAGTTTAATCTAAATAATTACCGAGGCTTGCATGGAGCGCATCGGTCTGGTATTGAAGCGCGGCGAAGAGCGCGCGGTAGCGTTAGCCGAAAAAATCAACTCCTTCCTGAAAGATTCCGGGAAGCATGTTCTGCTGGAGGCTTCCCTGGCAGGCCTGGCGAAGACCTGGGCCGCCGCGGCCACAGATCGTCTGTGCGATGAGGCGGATCTTTTGGTCGTTCTCGGGGGCGACGGAACGATTCTGAGGGCCGCCTCTCTGCTTAATGACAAGCCGATCCCGGTGCTGGGCGTCAACTTGGGCCGCGTGGGCTTCATGGCCGAAATTTCGCCCGAAGAGGCTATTACTGAGCTGAAATCCGCTCTGGAAGGCACGGCAGACTATGTGAAGCGGATGATGCTCGAAATAACTCTCCCCAACGGCAAACGGGTTCGCACACTTAACGATGTGGTAATCCACTGGGGCGGGATTGCCCGGCTGATCGACATGGGGATAAGGATGGGGAACGCTCGAGAGATCGAGTGCAGAGCCGACGGGCTCATCGTTTCCACTCCTATCGGCTCCAGCGCTTATTCCTACGCGGCGAACGGTCCTTTGGTTCACCCTGAAATCGAAGGGATTCTCTTGACGCCGATCTGCCCCTACGCTGGGCTCAAGAGACCTCTGATCATCCCCGCCCACGTTGAAACGGAACTCATGCTGAAAAGGGGTGAAGATCTGACACTGACCTTTGACGGCCGTTCCACCGTCAGCATGGAGCAGGGTCAGTCCTTGCGAATAGTCCGCGCGTCTATTCCGTTTGTGATGGTGAAATCTCGAGCCAGAGACTACTTTGACGTGCTCAAGGAAAAGCTGGGGCTTTTGTAGCAGGGGCTCGCTTATTGATCTTTTTACCAACACAATATACCATCGTTGATAGCTGAAGTTCATGCCGGCGTGGGCTCCCCGCCGCGAACATTTTTTGTTCCAAGCTAAAGAGCCACTTGAAAATTTGCGAATCACGTCATATGTTCGGCGGCGAGTGCAGCGGAATATCCTGTCACGGACACCACGGTCTTATGCCCGCATGTTACGGTATCTGAAAATATCCAACCTGGCCATAATTGACAAAGTCGAGGTGGAATTCCGCGAGGGATTCAACGTCCTGACCGGTGAAACAGGCGCGGGGAAGTCAATCCTGATCGGAGCGCTCGAGCTTCTGCTCGGGTCGCGTTCGTCACCGGATCTTATCAGGACTGGAGAAGAAGAGGCTTACGTGGAGGGCCTTTTTGAGTTGCCCGAGGGCGCGGCTCCGCCTGTCGCTCTGGAATGCCTGGCGGATTGCGGCAACGAACTTGTTCTTTCCCGGAGGGTCTTTAGAGCAGGTCGCTCTCGCTGTTCCATAAACGGGAACACCGCGACATTGGCCATGCTCCAGAATCTGGGCGAATGGCTGGTCAGCATCTTCGGGCAACACGAGCACCACGCCCTGCTGGACCCTGACGAGCACGTGGAAATTCTCGACAGATTTGGCGGGCTGTTGGAGCAGCGAGGCAGAGTATCAAGGGGCTTTGCGGCATGGACTAAGGCCAAGAGAGATCTTTCAGGAGCAGAAGACAAACTTCGCGAACTGGAACGACTCGGACAAGAAAACGCCGCTGCTGCCGAGGAACTTGCCCATGCTGCCTTAAAGCCGAATGAAGAAGAGGAGCTTGTCCAGGAAAAGGAAGTGCTCAAGAAAGCGGTGCAAATTCGGGAACGAGCATTCGAAGCTTACCAAACGCTCTATTCCAGGTCCGGCAGCCTCACGGGCGGGCTCTCGGAAGTCAGAAAGGCAATCGAATATCTTGCATCGGCCAACCCGAGGCTCTCTAAAATGCGAGACAACTTCAACGAGGCGGTATACAAAATCGAGGATGTGGCCCTGGAGTTGAGGGGCGTTGTCGAGACCTCTCAAAGCGATCCGGCTCGGCTTGACCGAATAGAAGAGCGGCTTAACCTGATCCGACGCCTGAAAAAGAAATACGGCAAAGACATCGAGGGGCTGATTTCGCACCTCGATGCACTGGCCGAGGAGGCCGGGGACATCCTGGATGCAAGGTCCGCGGCAAGAAACATGGCCGCAAAGGAATCGGAAGCTCGCGAACTGTTTCTTGCAGCGGCCAACGATCTGTCGGAGGCTCGGCGAAAGACCTCACGGAAACTCGAGACTGCGATGAATCATGAATTGAAAGAGTTGGCCATGCCGACAGCCAGGTTTAGCGCATCCTTTCAGGAGATTGGCGGCGACAAGGCCTCCGCGCAAGGTTTGGAAAAGGTGGAATTCTTTCTCGCGCCCAATCCCGGAGAAGCACCGAGACCCCTGGCTCGCATTGCGTCGGGAGGGGAGCTTTCGAGGATCATGCTCGCTTTGAAGGCACTTCAGGTAGATTCTCGCCGCATATCCACCGTGATCTTTGACGAGGTGGACGCCGGCATCGGTGGCCACACAGCATTCGCAGTCGGCACGAGATTGGACCGTGTGGCTCAACGACAACAGGTGCTCTGCGTCACTCACTTGCACCAGATAGCAGCGCTTGCCGAAAACCATCTGTCGGTTCGCAAATCAGTCCGGGACGGCCGGACTCATATAACGGTGACCGCCCTGAACAGAGACGAACGCGTGGAGGAGTTGGCCCGAATGCTTGGAGCTTCTCCTCATTCCGAATCGGTGAAAGAACATGTGAAGAAACTCATGGATCACCGCATCGCGGAGGTTGCCGGGTGATCCGTAAAGCAACGCTAAGTGACATAAAGACAATTCATCGGCTGGTCGCGGAACAGGCACAATCCGGCCACCTCCTGGCGCGTGCCGTGACCGAGCTGTACGCTCAGGTTCGAGACTTCCTTGTAACGGTGGACGATGGATCGCGAGAAATAATAGGATGTGGGGCTCTCCACATCGTTTGGGAAGATTTGGCCGAAATTCGGTCCCTGGCCGTCAGGACCGCCCATCAGAGGCAGGGAGTCGGGAGCAAGCTCATTGAAGTTCTGCTGGAGGAAGCCCGCGGCCTGGGGATCAACCAGGTCTTTGTCCTGACCTACCGGACAGCGCTTTTTGAGAGGCTCGGGTTTCGGATCATGGATAAGAGTCGGCTTCCCCACAAGATTTGGGCTGATTGCATCCATTGCACCAAGTTTCCGGAATGCGATGAAATTGCCCTCGTGAGGAGGCCCTGATGAAGGAGGATTCGTCAATAGTCGGCAGGCGTTTGAGTCGATCAGGTGGGACCGCTTGCTCTGTCAGAAAGCGCAGGCCACTCAGGGTTGTCTTAATCTTTGCCGCGGCAATGGCGATGTTCTTGTGGCTGTCAGGATGCAGCACCCTCAGCAGCGCGATTAACGTGGGCAAATGGAAAGGTGTCGAGCGAGCGGGAAGCGACGAAGAATATTACCTGGCCAAGGACATTTTTCTGACAGCAGGCTCTGCTGCCAGCCAAAGGAACGCGTTTGACCACAATATGCACGAAAGCGTGAACCTTTTCTTCATCCCGAGGAATGAGACAAACACCTATGTTGCCGAAACCATTTGGTACGATCCGGCAGGCGTGGAGTATCGCGCCATAAGAAAAACCTATGACCGGCAGCGGGAAACGGCCAAAGGAGACGAAAGGGAGAAAGCCGGTACCACTCGGGTTCACTCTATGTCCACCAAGGAACTTTATACTCACAAGCCGGGATCGTGGAAGGTGGCTTTATATCTGGACAATAAGTTAGTCAGGAGGATGGACTTCACAGTTCGATGAAGCCGCGGCGTGCTGCGGTGTAAATTGCCAGTTGTAGGAGCCCCCTATGAAGGGAGAGGCCGCAAAGATCCGGAGACGGCCGGATCGGCTAAGTGATAGGGCGTACTTCATCGGAACGCACAGGGCGGTAATCGTGTTGTGGGCGTTGATGTCGGTAGCATTCCTGTGGCTGGCCGGTTGCGATGCCATCAATGTCGGCAAATGGCAACCGATGGTACGAACGGATAGCGGTGAAGCGTATTGGTTGGCCAAGGACGTTTTTCTTTCGGCGGGCTCTGCTGCCAATCAACGGGACGCTTTTGATCACAACTTGCATGAAAGCGTGAACCTCTTCTTTATCCCGAGGAACGAGACGAATACTTATGTTGCTGAAACTATTTGGTACGACCCGGCAGGCCTGGAGTATCGGACCATTAGAGCAACTTATGACAGGCAGCGGGAATCGGCCAAAGGGGACGAGAGGGATAAATCGGGCACCACTCGGGTTCACTCCATGCCTACGAAGGAACTCTATGAGCACAAGCCTGGCTTGTGGAAGGCGGCTTTGAAGCTGGACAATGAGTTGGTCAGGAAACTGGATTTTACCGTTCGGTGAGGTCACTAGCAAATCGGCGGGCACGGCCCGCCCTACGAAAGAGACTGGCCCTTCCCGTAGGGCGGGCCGTGCCCGCCCGAATGTGGCAATGGCCAACAGCCTCGGCCCTATTGCCCGTATTTTTTGGGCCATCACCGCAAATATGCCGGTAACTGCTGCGTCAGAATAAATTATGCCTCGACGGTGGACTTGCAAAAGCCCTCAGTTATTGGTATTATAGCAAAAACGCTATATAGTTCGGAGGCTTGGTGAATATTACCCGAAATAAGATCAACATCCTCACGTTGGCATCAGTCGGCCTATTGTTAATGGCCGCGGGTTTGGTGTCGGGCGACCAGATCTTCGCCCCGGAATGCCTCTGGGAAAAGAATATCGCGGAAAAGACCGACCCTATTGAAATTGCGAACACCCATTTGGGAATTCCTTATCGGGACGATGGCGCGCTCGACGGCGAAGGGCACTTCACCACCTTTGCAGACCCGGACAAATTCTTCGAGACTCCAGGCTTGAATTGCAGCGGTCTGGTCGTATCGGCCTGCCGGTTCCTCTTGGACAAGAATTGGACGCTGGAACAAGTCACTCGCGACCGGCAGGGAAACAGTGGCCCGGGGTCTGCTCTGGGAAAAGATTGGGATTTCGGATGGGACCTGGTCATGAACCTCACCGAGGGCCGCTCCCGCAAGGTAATCATGCCCGATGGTAGAGCCTACTCCGTGGAGAATTTCGACGGCACGACTCTTGTCGGATTTGATCTCAACGACATGCAGGCCTGGCAGAGGGTCATGGCCCAGATGAAACCCGGCCGAGCCTATCTGGGCAGCATCAGCAAGCCTACTAAGAAAAAAGGCTATAAGCTGCTTCACTACCACGTGGTGCTTATGCTCCCGGACGGGAAAGGCGGAGTTTGGCTTTACCATGCGACTCACAGAAGCAATGTCCACCGCATGAACCTCAACTCGCCTCAGGGCATGAATCGGCTCATGTCGCAGTTCAGAGGAGACCGGGACGATAGCAAGAAGATCCTCGTCGTGGAAGCCGTACTCCCGGACTTGACCGCGCCGGTCGAGGCCCAGGCGGAACCTCAGACCCAACCCCCGACGACTTCGCAAAGAGCGGATCAGGATTCGAAACCTGCGGCAGACCCATCGGCCGCGTCCGGACCGAAGCCTGTTGCACCGGAGAGTGTTTCGCCGAAACCCGAATCCGGCGGACTGGCTTCCACCGGGAGCCGCACCCCGCAATCGAGCCCAACAGCCCCTTCCGCCGGCGCTCAGGAAGGCCCCAACCTCGCGCTGAATCATCTGTCCGGCAAGGTATTCAAGGCCATGCCGGATTTAGTTACCAGCATTCCCCGCTTTGCGGACGAAACCAAGAGTGGCGTAAGATTCTGGTTTTGCAACAGAGGGAATGCGCCTCGCGAAGTCCAGATCCTACTCCAGGGCCCTGAAGGTCCTGTCCAGTACAAAGGCAGCATCCCCCCGGCTAACGGCGAGTTGACCGCAGTGTATCCGGCGGATTTCGGCAAAGCGGCTGCGGCACTCGTCCGTGAGGGGAAGTACCTCGAGGAAGTTCGCATAGACGGCGCGCAATGGTGCGCCAATGTGTTCGAAGTGGCCAAACCCCGAGAAGCCAATCCAAAGATTTTGGCTGTGAAAGTTCCTTCGGCGGTCCAATCGGGCCAAACATTCTCGGTCACAGTGGAGGCCGAGAACAAAGGGGCCGAGTCAGATTACGGCGGCATAACGGTCTCTTCGCCTGATCCCTCCGGACTGAAACTGGTTTCGGCAAAACCGGGGCGGATTTACGGGCCTGGCAGCACGGTGCTTTCCGTAACAACCGACAAAATTCGGACAAAGGTGCCCATGGCTGAACGCTGGATCGAGCTGTGGGGAGAAAACAAAAGGTACGATCTGACCATCCAGCTTCAGGCAGGCAGGCCCGGAACCTATCCGCTGTACGTGCGGTGCGCTCTGAGAGGGGTGAACGTGAAGAGCAGCGTGATCCGTATGGAGCCAGCTTCGTCGGACGCGATAGATCAGCAAGGGTTCCCGGTGCGGACCTATAACGTGACGGTTCGATGATTCACTAATGGCAAAGGGGTATGGAGGCTTGTGTCCTAGGAAAGGGATTTATGCAACCCTGGTTTGTGTATCTGGAGGCGTTATGAAGATTTCACCTAAAATCCTATCGCTGGCAATGGCTCTGTTTTTGCTGCCGGTTTTGACCTGGGTCGGGTTTGCCGCCCCAAAGGAAGAGCCTTGGGCTGAAATCGAGGCACGCACAAAGTTCCTCCGGACCAAGCATTACATAGAGGTGGTACGAGTACATTCAGACGTTTATCCCAGCGCCAAGGCCAAGGGCGGCGTAGAAGTGCCGGGCCCCTTCCCTGTTCACGTCGTCTTGCCTGAAGACTATGAGACAAACCTGGACCGGCGATATGGGGTAGTCTATTTGCTGGGTGGAAAATCCGGATGGGACAATGGCCCTGAATTGGGCGGAGCCACCTATTGGTCGGTGTGGTGCAAAACCCCTCTGACAATGGACAACCTGAAGTCGGGCAATCTTTCCGCCGCGAGTTTTCAGGACAATGTGAATAATGAAGAGCTTCGTGTTTTCAATCGCTGGCTGCAGGAAGAGCCATACGAAGATGTCATTGTTGTCTCCCTCTGGAACCCCGGCGGTGGAAACACGGCCCATTACGAAAAATACCTGATCGGAGAAGTAATCCCCTTCATCGACACTCACTACCGGACTGTCCCGGATCGGCGCTTCAGAGGGATTGACGGGGCGTGCGCGGGTGCGGCCCAGGCTATCATTATATCTGCTCGCAGACCTGACATCTTTGCTTACGCAGGCGGCCAGCAGACCGACCTGGGCAGTTATCCCATGACCGGTGACGTCTGGAGGAGCAATGTAGCCAGGATACGCAAGGCCGGTGGCATAACTTACAACATAAACACCAACGAGAAAGACGGCTGCAATTCGTATAGCAATCGGGGGAGGCTGTATGACCTGGTTCAAGATATGAAAGCCGCCGGGTTTCCCGTCGACGTAAATGTGTTTCAAAGTTGCGGCCATGGTTATTGCGCATACCGCTATCCCAACGGTCATCAGGCGCTGTACTGGTTCGCCAAACAGTTCAAGAGGAACGCTCGGGCACTTGGAATAAACACCGACCAGCCACGGGAGCGTATGGCTTCGACTCCTCCTGTCGGAGGTCCGGAACCCCAAAGACGCAAGGCAGACTCAAAGCCGCAGACCGGAGAGGGTTCTCTTCGGGGTCTTTGGTAGACTCATACTCAACTTTTGGACCTGCCTATCTTGACTCACCGCTCTTTTGCCGCTCAAAAAGCAAGCTGCGAGTTTGTGTTCAGGAAGGAATTCGTTGCGGTCCTGACAGCGTACGGTAATTAACCTGACTAATTAGCGATCACGTGTTCGCGTCGTTCCGGCGGAAGCCCAAATCGGGAATATGGCCGTTGCCACAATTTTTGTCCGAGTTGCAGGCCCCCCATTCCGTCATTCCTGCGGAAGCAGGAATCCAGAGGTCTTTCCTGGGTTCCCGCTTTCGCGGGAACCCAGGACATTGTAACGCTTTGGCAAAATAGGCCCCGTCGATAAGGTCTGAAAACCAGACTGATCATCTCGCGGCCAAACGGACATTACTTTTTTGGCAACTGGTATGAAGCAGGTCCCGGCGCCTGCCCTGGACTTCAATCCAAGATTTTCCGGGACGACGCGAGGTTGCCATTGAGGAAGAGCTTTAGAGAAATTCTGTAACTATAGAGGCAATATTTCTGCATGTATTTCGACGGCCAAGAAAAATAACTTCCCAAAATGATGGAAGTATGCTATAGATTGGCCCAGTAAGAGATGAATTTAACAAGATAAAACTGTTGCAATGTACCATATCTAGCTGTAAGTGAGGAATCTATCATTGTCATCGTTGATACGCTCCAGGTCGTCCATAGTTCTGGGCATTTTCTTTTTGCTCATCTTTTCGTGGGCCATGCTGCCGGCTTTCGCAGAAGCCAGGTCGGCTCAGGCCGCTCACCACAAACTTACCAAGAAGAAGATCCTGAAGAAAAAGGCTGAGAAAAAAAAGAGCAAGCCTGCCTCCCGAGGGGTGGAGGCAAAGGCCGGTTACTGTGTGGATCTGGCCGGCAACCAGACCCTCTGGGCCAGAAATGCCGACCAACAGGTACCCATTGCCAGCCTGACAAAGCTGGTTACAGCTCTGGTGGCCCTCGAACATATGCCCATGTCCCAAAAGCTCACCGTCCCGGAACACATCAAGAAAATCCCCAAGTCGGTAGTCGGACTGAAGCCGGGTGACACTGTCTCAGTGGGGGACCTGTTGCACGGATTGCTGATAGGTTCGGGAAACGATTGCGCTGAAACCCTGGCGTGCGGCCTCCCAGGCGGAAGCGGAGCCTTCATCAAGGCAATGAACAAAAAAGTCCGCTCCTTGGGAACCAAGCAGACGATCTTTTATACCGCCAGCGGCCTGGACAAGAAGGCCGACAACGGCAAAGACCTTAAGGAATCCAAAGACGCCAAGGACTCTGAGGATGTGGAGTCCAATTTATCCACAGCTCGCGAGATCGCTCGAATAGCCCAAGTGGCCTTTGCGCATCCGACAGTCCGCGAGATATGCCTCAAGAGGAGCCATGTGCTTGCCAGCAGCATGGAAAAGTCCGGCTATTCAGTCAGGACCACCAACAAACTTCTTCGCGACAATCTTCCGCTCATAGGGGGAAAAACGGGCTACACTTCCAAGGCGGGACACTGTCTGGCTACGGAATTCGTACCCGGACGAAACGTTTTTCTCATCGTGGTTCTGGGGAGCCCGGATCACTTCCGAGATACTCGATTGGTGTATCGTAAAGCGCTCAAGGAGGCAACCAGGGTTAGAATTCCTCCTGTGGTGACCAAGAACCCTAAACAGATTGCGGCGAATCAGAAGTAGCGTCAAGCAATCACACCTGATCGGGATCGAGTCTTATCGAATGGGGATCATTCCTTGGGAAGGTAAAAGAGGAAGTTGACCCACCTCCCGGGCTCAGTTTCGCACCAGATGCGCCCCCCATGGGCTTCGACGATTCTGCGGATGTTAAAAAGGCCGAGCCCTGTTCCACGCTTGTCGCGAGTCGTCTCGTCACGCACCCGATAAAACTTGTCGAAGATTTTGATTACTTCGCTCCGCTTAACCCCTGGCCCTTCATTCCATACATTGAGGATGTACGAATCTCCGTTGTCCACAACTCCGTACGCTATCTTACCGTCGGGATAGCGATACTTCAAAGCGTTGCCGAAAAGATTTCTGTACACCACTTCCAAGAGCGCGGGGTCACCTGAGAGTTGAATGGACCCGACGCCACCCATGCTTGAGTCGTAACTCCTGAAAGAGTCCGGATAGCGTTCCTTGAGCCCCACCATCGCGGGAAGGATTACTTCCTCGTAAAAGTTCTTTATCGGCCGCTTGCGAACTTGGAATTCGCCGTGTTCCAGTTCCGCCATCATGAGAAAATCGCGGCTCATGGCCTCCAGGAACTGAGCGTGGTGATAAACGATTTTCAACTGCTCGACCCGCTCCTGTTCGGTCTCACTTTCCAGGAGCCTCCTGACAAAACCCCCTATTACTATGAGGGAATTCTTGGTTTCGTGGCTGATGAAATGTATGGTCTCGCGGTAATTCTGATTGAGCTGTTCCAATTCCCGCTTGATGGCCAATTCTCTGCCGATGTCTTTGCTGACGCCGACGGTGCCGAGAATCCTATCCTCCTCATCCCTGAGAAGCGACAGGGTTAATGAAATCTCGCGGATTTCCCCTGATTTTGTCTTCAGACGGGTCTCGTAATTGCGAATTCCGCCCGAAACCGTTATCTCTTCCAGAATCTTGTCCCGCTCGCTGGCATTTATCCATATATCCGTTATCTTTTTTCCCTGAATGTCTTCGGACGTATAGCCGAGAATTCTCTCGGCAGCCGGGTTGAATTCGACGATCCGTTGCTCCAGATCGGTGGTAATGATCATGTCGTCACAGCACCTGAGAATGCCCTCCAGGTAACCGGTCTCCTTGGCCAAAGCCTCGGTTCGGGTCCAAATCTCTTTGGCCAAATTTGCGGCCAGTTTCTTGTACCTTTGTTCGGAATGCCTTAGCTGGGCTTCGAGGTCGTATATTTCGACCTGGCGTCCGATCAGGTCCGCGGTCTCCTCCAGAACATACTCGTCTTCCGGCGCAAGGCATTCTCGCGCGGGACACGCGGCGTAGAGGTGTCCGCGGGGTAGTCCTCCGACCTTGATCACTTTTCCTTCCGTTTTTGCGGTCGGCTTCCTCGGAGCGGCTCCATAGGTCTTGTCGTCGACTTTGGCCCATACTGTAGCTCCCAGAGCCACATCCAGCGAGCTAACAACGTGCTTCAAGACACTATTCATTTTTTCATCGAACGGGGCGTTTCCCATCAAGTCTCTACTGACCGCCAAGAGGTCTGTCAGCTTCTTCAGAGTGTAGGAATGGGAGTCGCCGGCCTTCGACCAATTGATTACCCGGACCGGGTCCTTCAGATCTCTTTCAAGCTCCAGTATCATCCCGCTTTCGCCTACTCGAGGCAAAAAGCGTACGTCAACAGAGCGTGTTGTTCCCTGCCTTTCTCGAAGGCCGCCTTCTATTGGCCCCGCGGCTCCTCTTATAAGGTCCTCGAAAGGACAGAAAGGACAGTACGAAGACAGCCCCGCGAGGACCTCATAGCAGGGACGCGCGTCAACACTTCCTGCAACTCCCGCCAATCGCGAGTTCATCCTTAGGATTGTTGCGTTAGGAGCAATCAGTGCCGCGGAGTCGGGAAAACTTTCCAGAAACTCATCTGAGCTGATCTGAATCATTTCTCCTTTGCCGCGTGACACCTTAATATTGTGTGATCGCTTCATGATAATTAACTTGGAGAAAAGACCCCTAATTCAGCCAACAAAGGACTCGGCGATAACATTGGGGCGTGCGGCACGCCGGCCCTGTTCAATTAAGGGGTAATTACCGGAAACAGACCTCTATGCCAACGAGGAACAGATGGGTTTTGACACAATTCCTCATTATCCCAGTTTCAGGGGGAAGTCAATGGCTGGTCGTTCCGCTTCCTCGGTCTCCGGTTAAGGTCTGGAGGTCCATGAAACAAGAGTGGCGCCTCCAGGTTTGACTCCCCAAAGCAGGAATGGTAGGATCATGCGCTATCTTGTGTCTCCCCGGAGGGGTTCAAATGAAGGGCGTAGTCTTGGCCGGTGGACTTGGCACTCGGTTGTACCCGCTTACCAAAATCACCAACAAGCACCTGTTACCCGTGTACGATAGGCCTATGGTTACATATCCCATAGAGTGCCTTGTCAATGCCGGCGTCAATGATATTCTCGTGGTCACTGGAGGAAACAATCCCGGAGACTTTCTCCGCCTCCTCGGGAACGGCAAGGAATACGGCGTACAGCAAATAAACTATGCCTACCAGGAGGGCGAAGGAGGCATAGCCGATGCTCTGTCGCTGGCCGAAGCCCACGCGGCCGGCGGGCGAATTTGTGTGGTCCTTGGCGACAATATTATCGAAAAAAACATTGCAGAGGCGGCAGAAGCGTACAAAGAACAACCGTCTGGAGCCAGAATCCTGCTCAAGGAAGTAGATGACCCGCGGCGCTTCGGTGTTCCTGTTTTGGAAGGGGATCGAGTGGTCCGCATCGAAGAGAAACCGACGAATCCGCCCTCTTCTTATGCAGTCACCGGAATTTACATGTATGATTTCCAAGTCTTTGAGTTTATCAAGACCCTGACCCCCTCCGAACGGAATGAGTTGGAAATCACGGATGTAAACAACCTCTACATCGAACAAGGTGATATGACGTGGTCGATACTCGATGGTTGGTGGACCGACGCGGGGACCTTTGACTCCCTCTTGAAGGCCTCTAACCTAGTGGCCAAAGGAGGGGCCAATAAGCTTTGAAGCCAGCGCTAGACAAGCAAAAGTTCAAGCAACCGGATTCCAGGTTGATAGACGGTGTGTTAGTCCATCCTCTAAGGGTCATCCCTGATGAGCGGGGCCGATTGATGGAAATCATGAGACGGGACGATCCCTTTTTCAGCGGGTTTGGACAGGTTTACCTTACCACGGTGTTTCCTGGAGTGGTCAAGGCCTGGCACTTCCATCGCGTACAGGAGGATCGATTCACCTGCGTGCGAGGAATGGTCAAGGCGGTCCTGTACGATGATAGAGAGAATTCCCCTACTCGCGGAGTACTCAACGAGATCTTCGTGGGAGAGCACAACCCTCGCCTCATCATCATACCGCCTGGTGTGCACCACGGCTGGAAGTGCATCAGCGAATATGAGGCCTACGTCATCAACGTGCCGTCGGAACCGTACAATCGCACGGACCCCGACGAATATCGGCTTGACCCTCACACCGGGGGAATACCTTACGACTGGACGAGAAAAGACGGCTAAGCGGGTAAGCGAGCCGGCAAGGGAATTGATGGGAGACCCTCTTTTTGCGGGATGGTCCTTCCCGCAAAAAGCGACCCCGAGGTTCTGATGGAGCTTTTGGTCACAGGTGGCTGTGGATTCATAGGTTCGAATTTCATTCTTTACATGCTCGAGTCGTATCCGGACGTGCGAATAGTCAACCTGGATCTGCTGACGTATGCGGGAAACCTGGAGAACCTTCAAGACGCGGAAGTTTACGGTGACCGACACCGATTAGTTCGCGGGGACATAACCGATTGTGATCTTGTCCTCTCTTTAACGTCAGAGAAGCCGGACGCGGTAATCAATTTCGCCGCAGAATCGCACGTGGATCGCTCCATATTGGACTGCGCCCGATTTGTGAGCACCAACGTGGTCGGCACCCAGGTTTTGCTTGATGCTTGTCGCGAACACGGGGTGGGGCGTTTCGTGCAGATTTCCACGGATGAGGTCTACGGATCGCTGGATAGCTCAGACGGCCCCTTTACTGAAACACATCACCTGGCCCCAAACAGTCCGTACGCGGCATCCAAGGCTGCCGCAGATCTTTTGGTCCGCGCGTATCACAAGACTCATGGAATAGACACGGTGATTACTCGGTGCTCCAATAATTACGGGCCTTACCAATTCCCGGAGAAGCTCATCCCGCTTATGATCACAAATGCCGTACAGGACCGGGAATTGCCGGTTTATGGCGACGGAAGGAACGTGCGGGACTGGATTCACGTGGTAGATCATTGCCGCGCGGTGGACCGGGTCCTACGCGAGGGCCGCGCGGGCGAGGTTTACAACATTGGCGGAAACAGTGAATTCCCTAACATCGAAATTGTCCGGTACATTTGTACCAGGCTCGACAAACCGGAGTCCCTGGTCCGTTTCGTCAAGGACAGGCCGGGCCATGACCGCAGATACGCCATGGACGCGTCCAAACTGAAGCGAGAACTGAACTGGGAGCCGTCCATCACCTTTGAAGACGGAATGAACCAGACCATCAGTTGGTACATCGAACACGAAGCCTGGTGGCGACGTATACGAACAGGCGAATACCTGACATATTACGAAACCTGGTACGGCAACCGCTGAGGACTGTTCGCGGACACTCGAAAAACCAGCAATTCGATCGTCAGTGCCACGAACAATCATCGCTCTTGGCGGGCACGGCCCGCCCTACGAGAACGATTGCGGCCAATCGTAGGGCGGGCCGTGCCCGCCGCATTGTGACGACCAACAACAAGGCAGTCGAACATCGAAATCCTTTGCCGGTAAGCCGGCCATGCTTGGGCCAAATGTCTTGGCAACGGCTTCAACAATCCCATGAACATCCCGCGCCAAAAGACACGCAGAATACATATCGGTGACGTGCCGATAGGCGACGGCGCCCCTGTCTCCGTTCAATCAATGACCAGCACGGACACGAGGGATGTGGCCGCGACTGTTCGCCAGATCCGGCGGCTGGAAAGAGTGGGATGTGAAATCATTCGCGTCGGGGTTCCAGACCAACAGGCAGCTCTCGCTCTCGGTTCCATCAAGAAAAGGATAAAGCTGCCTCTGGTCGCTGACATACACTTCGATCATCGGCTGGCACTGGAAGCCATCAAGCAAGGGGTTGACGGCCTGAGGCTCAATCCGGGGAACATCGGATCCTCTGAAAAGGTTCGCGAAGTGACAAAGGCTGCCTCGGAGAGAGGTGTTCCCATTCGCATCGGCGTAAATTCAGGTTCACTCGAAAAGAGGCTGTTGCAGAAATATTCGGGTGCAACGCCGGCAGCCATGGTCGAGAGTGCTTTGGGCCACGTGGCCCTTCTGGAAAAAGAAAGCTTTCATCAGATAAAAATATCGCTCAAGGCCTCTGATGTAATGCGAACTGTCGAGGCTTACAGGACTCTGGCACACCGCGTTGATTACCCCCTTCACGTGGGCATCACGGAAGCGGGAACTCTTCTGCCCGGTGCGGTGAAATCGGCTCTTGGAATCGGTCTCTTATTGGCTGAAGGCATCGGCGACACCATTCGTGTGTCTTTGACCGCGCGGCCTGAAGAGGAAATCCGAGCGGCATTCGCTATCCTGAGATCGCTGGGGCTCCGGCACCGAGGTGTTGACCTTGTGTCCTGTCCCACGTGTTCCAGGACCGAGATTGACCTCATCGGGCTGGCCCGCAAAGTGGAAAAGGCTTTGGATCGAATCCGGACCCCGTTGAAAGTCGCGGTGATGGGCTGCGTGGTCAACGGCCCTGGCGAGGCCCGTGAGGCGGACATAGGCATCGCGGGGGGCAAAGGTCGCGGGATAATCTTCAAGGAGGGAAAGAGCATCGGAACATATGACGAGCAAGATCTACTCCCCGCATTCCTCGATGAGATTCGAAAAATGACCGGCGATAGCTCGATTTGACCGCAGCATTTGCCCATCTGCCACGCATGATTGAGGGGCCGGTAAGGTCTGGCTCTTCCAGCGGCGCGCTCACAGGTTTCGTAGGATGCGGTGAGTGAAGCGAACCGCATCATTCGAGGG
Organism: Desulfomonile tiedjei; assembly: GCA_016212925.1. Classification (NCBI taxonomy): domain Bacteria; kingdom Pseudomonadati; phylum Thermodesulfobacteriota; class Desulfomonilia; order Desulfomonilales; family Desulfomonilaceae; genus Desulfomonile; species Desulfomonile tiedjei. The sequence goes on along the minus strand of JACRDF010000003.1, from coordinate 184,702 downwards.
ATTAGAGGTATTATTCCCTGTGAGAACTTGTGCGACTCAAACAGCGACCGGTGCGGTTCCCACGCCCCAGGCGTGGTCACCAGCACCCTACGCGATCTGACACGTCGGCATTCCTGTGACGAGGAGGATTACCAATGAGAGCAAATCGTAATCGGATGACCAGGATGCTCACGGCAGCCGCAATCTTGGCTTGCATTCTGTTGCCTGTATCCGGAATCGCGGCCGATCCCTCAGTGAATAAAGAACTCCTGCGGGTAGCCTGGAACGGTTCTCTGGAGCAAGTCAAGGCCTTGCTGGCAAAGGGTGGGGACGTGAATGCCAAGCACACAAACGGCAAAACGGCCCTTATGGCCGCTGCTTGGGGGAAAAACCTCGAAGTCGTGAAATTCCTCATCGATAACGGAGCTGATGTGAATGCCAAGAACAACTATGGCAAGACAGTCCTTATGGCAACTGCCGAATGGGGAAACCCCGCTTGGGAAAATCTCCAAATCATAAAACTCCTCATTGATAAAGGCTGCGACATTAACGCCAAGGACGAAAAAGGACGAACTGCCCTCATGGACGCTATCTGGTGGAGATATCCCGAAGTCGTGCAATTCCTCATTGACAAGGGAGCCGACTTGAACGCCAAGGACGAAAAAGGGCGAACGGTTCTCATGGACGCTGTCAACTCTGGAAATCTAGAAGTGGCAAAACTCTTCGTCGATAAGGGTCTCGACGTGAATGCCAGGACCAAAAGCGGCGAAACGGCCCTTTTGCTCGCTGCGCATTGGACAGCTCAACTCAATCTGTGTCATGGCAGACGTGGCGAGCACGAAACCCAAGAGGATGCGGGTGCCAAGGCGAAAAGCTTCGAAGTCGTGAAATTCCTCGTCACCAACGGGGCCGACGTGAATGCCAAGGGCGAACACGGCGAAACGGCACTCATGATCGCTGCATTGTTGGAAAATCTCGAAGTGGTGAAATTCCTCATCGATAACGGGGCCGACCTGAATATCAAGGACGAGGGTGGCGAAACGGCTCTGAGCGGTGCTTCTGATGAGATTGTTCAGTGCTTGAAGGCTCATGGTGCAAAGTGATCCGGGATGGTACAAATGAAAGTGAGCAATTGGGGGAAGTGTTACGGGGCCGCTCATGGACCTAATAACACTGTCAGGGGAAGAACATGCATTTCTTTGTTTGCCCGCCGAATAATCAGGCACCAATGCTCTTTCATGCGAGTAAGCATGGCGGGCGTCCCGCGGGAACGCTACCATATCATGGTAGGGGCCGGGGTCTCGAAACTGTCTCAAAACTGACAATTTCGACACATGGGCGGTAGGGGCGGTTCGTGAACCGCCCTAAATCAGGGCGCTTCTCGAAGCGCCCCTACCCGGAAATATGTCCATTCCAGGGTTTTGAGACATTTTCTCTCTGCCGGCCCATGGTAATATTGCCTGTTTGATCGTGTCACTGCTGGACAAGCCAGCAGAAACTGTTTCAGAATTCAAATTTGAGCGGAAATCGTAGCGCGAATGGCCCTCACCCTGTCCCTCTCCCGCGGGGAGAGGGTTGGGGTGAGGGTGGTGAACCCCATGCCACCATCAGTCGTGCCACGATTTGAAAGTGCTCCCGAATTCTGAGCAATTTCGGCGGTGACACGCTTCGCGGGGGAAACCAATTAATTTTAGCGAATCGGGTGGCCTACCGGTTCCCGTAGGCAATCGCAAATTACTTTTGAACATCGAAACTGAACGCCACCCCGCTCTCTCTCCCACCCTCGGCTCCAATCCCTGCGGCCCTGTCAAATCATTTTCTCAAGGATTGTTGCATCAGGAGGGTAGACATTCCTGTTTGCGCGGTTCTTGAGCAGCAAACCGCGCCTTTACAGTCTGTAAAGACCCTTGACATGGACCCTGATCTGAATCGCAGTCAGGGAAGTCTCCCTACACAATCAACTGCTCCAAATCAGGATTGAAAGAGTCTGGTGGGATCCGTTTTCTCTTTTGGCACACACGGTGCATAAACGATTCCTAATTTGGGGGCGACGCAAAGCGGGTGGGCTTTACCGCAGCCGTTCATCTCCTGAAGCCCACCGATAGGTTCGGCGGTGGACGGCATAGTCAGAAACTCATTTAGATCCGGAAGCGGCTGCATGAAATTCGAAGGCCATAGGATGCAAGACTGGACCAACTGCCGAAACATGGCGTTGTGAAATATAAACAGGAGGAACTTGGAAATGAGGCGATTCCCGGTTGTGGAATTGATTCTGGCGGCTCTGGGCGTGGTGCTTATTTGTGCTCTCGATTCACTCGCTCAAGATGGCAAAGCGATGATCAGGGTCAGGGGAGCCGACAGCGTGGCAGGAAGGGTGGATCAATTGGCCAGGGTTTATATGAAAGACCATCCGGATGTCAATGTGGTCGTGCTCGGCGGAGCTAAAACCATAGGCCTGCCCTCGCTGCTGGACAAGTCCGGCGAGGTGGCTATGGCCCCCAGAAAGGCGACAGACACCGAAAGGCGAGAAGCCAGCGACAAGGGGATTGAACTTGTTGAACGGCTTATTGGACATGGAGGAATTGCCATAGTCCTGCATCAGGATAACCCGGTCGGCGAACTTACGATCGAGCAGGTGCAGAAGATACTGAAAGGAGACTACGATCGTTGGGATCAAGTCGGCGGGCTACCTGAACCGATTACGGTGTTCAGCGTGGGGGAAATGCATCAAGGAACCGTCCACTTTCTGGAAAACGACCTTCTGGGCAAGGCGTCTATCACAAAAAAGGCTGAGGTGGTATCCACCTTCGACACGGTCATGAGAAGAGTTGCCGAAACCAAGGGATCCATAGGATTCACAAGGATTCGAGACGCTCTTGAATCTCCCGTTTCACAGCAGGTCCAGTTCAAGATCATCAAACTTAAGCAGAATGTGGATGCACCGGCGATCCTTCTCACCAGAGAAGCCGTAGCTAACGGCAGCTACCCCCTTAAGCGGCCGTTTTTCCTATATCTCGATGCAAATGCAAAACCTGAAGTCAAAGGGTTCGTGGACTTCATCATCGGAAAAGGCTGGGGCTCGCAAAAACTTTAGAACCACTGCGCCACTAATACGTACGGTCGGCGGCGCAAAATGCGGCGGTGTTGGCGCACGGGGCGCGAAACAGGAGGAACATTCAGATGAGACGATGCCTGATTGTAGGATTGGGGTTGCTTGCCTTGGGTCTGGCGCTCTCTTCCACGCTTGACTCATGGGCACAGGATAACAAAACGTTGATACGAGTCAGGGGTTCCGATAGCGTGGCAGGAAGAGTGGACCAACTGGCCAAGCTTTATATGAAGGATCATCCGGAGGTCAATGTGGTCGTGCTCGGCGGGGCTAAAACCATAGGTTTGCCCGCGCTGATAGACAAATCCGGCGAAGTGGCCATGGCGGCCAGAAAGGCGACGGACCTGGAAAGACGAGAAGCCAACGACCACGGGATCGAGCTTGTTGAGCGACTCATCGGATACGGCGGGCTGACTATCATCGTAGATCAGGAAAACCCCATCAACGAACTTACCATCGAGCAGGTTCAGAAGATTCTAAAAGGAGAGTTCAACCGATGGGATCAGGTCAACGGCTCTGCCACCCCGATTACCGTGTTCAGCGTGGGAGAAATCCATCAAGGTACAATTCACTTTTTGGAAAACGACTTTTTGGGCAAGGCGCCTATCACCAAAAAGGCGGAGATCGTTTCCGGTTTCGAAACCTTGATAAGAAAAGTTGCTGAGACCAAAGGATCTGTGGGCTTCACGAGGATACGAGACGCTTTTGAGTCCCCTGCATCACAGCAGGTCCAGTTCAAGATCCTCAAACTTAAAGAGACCCCGGGTTCACCGGCGATTTTTCCGTCTCGAGATGCCATTGCTGACGGTAGCTACCCGCTCAAGCGGCCGTTTTTCCTTTATCTCGACACAAAGGCCAAACCCGAAGTCAAAGCATTCGTGGACTTTATCGTCGGGAAAGGTTGGGGAGCGCAAAAACTTTAGGGCCGCGGTGCTAACTATTTGCATGCTATGGCGGTTCTCGCAAGTTACCAGGGATTGACTCCCGGGCGCCACGGACCTGGGCTCCGTCAGGTCCGTGCCGGCGTTTTTGGAAAACGGCAAGGTTGTCCCCCGCATCGAACACCAAATCGAAAAGCGAGCCGATGGTACGGTAAAGATGGGAATCTTCTCGGTTATTGTGGCGACAAACCGGCAGGAAGCACGGACCTGGATAGGTCCAGGTCCGTGGCACCCAACACGGAAGGCATCGCTGGACAGAATGGGCTACTCCAGGCATTCCCCAAAGCTCTCCCCGAATGAGATCGTCCCTCGTTGGGCGGGCACGCTCGGTTCCGCCGGATCGCAGGCCTGGCTTTGCGCGCCATGCGTGCCAGCAGGAATGGTATACCACTTGCCACAATTTTTGACCGTATGTACAACCTGAGCTCCTAAAAAACCAGTAGGGACCAGCGTCCCTGCTGGTCCAAACTATAGTGATTCTCAAAAGTTTTCGCGGAATGAAGCCACAGCGGCGCCTAGGTCAACGGCGGCCAATAGGCCGCCCTACGGGAGATGACACCAAGCCTGGGACTACCAATGTAGGGCGGCCTATTGGCCGCCGCAAATTACGGGGTGAGTCAAGATGAAGCCGGCAGAGGCATCCGCTAGCAAATTCGTGATTAATTTCGAGAACAGGTATAATTGATTTATATTGGCAAAATGTGCCGGCACGGAGAAACTGTCTCAAACCTGATCATTTCACCACACGGTCGGTACGGCGCGGTCCGTGAACCGCCAGAAATCAGGGCGCTTCTCGAAGCGCCCCTACCCGGAAATCCGTCCATTTCAGGGTTTTGAGACAGTTTCCAGAGGCCGGCACCTACTACTTTCCCGGAACCGCTTTGCGCAATCGGACATTATTCTTGAAACTTGCTATAATTGATTCCGACGCGTCGGTTCCCTAACTCCCTTTCAGAGCTTCTTGAATGCGCTTCTCCGTTATCGGAAGCTCGTGAAAACGCACTCCGATCGCGTCGAAGATTGCGTTGGCAACGACAGCGCCCATGCAGGTAATAGCAGGCTCGCCGCCCTCTTGCGGTGGAACATCCGGATTGTCAACCAGGATGGCCTCGATTTCAGGCAACCATGAGAATCTGGGTATGTGATACGTGTCAAAACTAAGGTCCAGAATTTCACCATCTCGGAAACGGACTGTCTCGCTCAAGGCGTAACCCAGCCCCATCATGGCACACCCTTCCATCTGCATCTTCGCCCCTTCAGGATTGACGACCTGTCCCATGTCCTGCGCAAGCACAACCCGCTTGACCCCGCAACGGCCGCTGCCTTTGTCCACCTCTACTTGCGCCATTGCGGCTACATATGTTCCCTTGTAAATTACGCAAGCCAAGCCCTGGCCCTTGCCGCTCGGCGGCACGGCAGGAGACCACCCGAAGGCTCCTGCCGCGGTTTCCAATACTCGAAGCATGCGTTTGTCATTCAAATGAGTCAACCGAAATGCAAGCGGGTCCACACCCGCTGATGCCGCAAGCGCGTCCATGTGAGACTCGCGGGCAAATGTGTTGGTATTGCCGTTTGGTCCTCTCCACGGCCCGGTGTCAAACGGGTGTGAACTCCGGGTCTCACGCCAACCCCCGTAAGCAGCGGTTCGTTTGTGTGGGACCTCATAGAACGTCGGGGCCTTGTCGCCACCGGCAAAGTAAACGTGGTAATCCCAGAAAACGATTCGGTTGGATGCGTCCAGGCCTGAGGCCACCTTGACAATGGCCGCTGGCTGAAAGCTGTCGTAGAAAAACTCCTCGGCCCGGCTCCGGACCACTTGCACCGGCTTGCCTGTTAATTTGGCCAACCGGGCGGCTTCCACCGCGTGCCTGTTGCGTTCCTTCCCGCCAAAAGCGCCGCCAACTAATGGCGTGATGACACGAACATTTTGCAGAGGAAAACCAATCGCCTGGGCTACATCCTCCTGTGCGGCGAAAGGCCGTTGAGTGGACGCCCAGACTGTCACTTTGTCGCCCTCTATACTGGCGACAGCCGTGTGGGTTTCGATCGGGGCGTGAGCAACGTAGCCCTGTCGATAGGTAGCTTCAACTACCGTGGAGGCCAGCCCTTTCCCGTGCGCTAGATCGCCTGTTTCGGCCACAATGGTTCCGGAAGGCGCCACAGATAAGAGATGTTCAAAGATGTTCGAATCATTCAGGTTCGTGTGCGGTCGGTCGAATTTCGCCTGTACCAGGTTTAGTGCCTTTTCCGCTTCGTCAGGCGCAGCGTGAAGCGCGGCAATCATGTCCCCGTCTTGAACTATCAAGGCTCCCGCCACTTTGGTTGCCGCGGCGGTATCCACAGCCATCAACTTGGCCCCATGGGCCGGGGCGCGTAATATTCTGGCGTGAAGCATTCCCGGTAGAGAAATGTCACCGGCAAACTTCGCCTTGCCGGTAACCTTATCCAGAGCGTCGGTTCGTATCGCCGGTTTGCCGGAAACGGTGAAATCCACCAGCGCCTTTAGCCGGGGCTTTTCACCCAGGCGCCTCTCAATTCGCCTGCCTTTGGTCAACTCCCCATAAGATAATTTCCTGGCGGGCGCTAGCTTGTCCAACACGGCGCCTGTCTTGGTTTCCAGCCGATCCGGCGGAACGCCGAGACTCTCCGCAGCCAACTGGATCAAGATCGCGCGGGCTTCCGCGGCCGCGGCTCGCAAAGGGGGACCAAAATACTTTGTACTCATCGAGCCATAGGTCCCCGCGTCCCAGGGGCAGCGGTCCGTGTCACCCATAACCATGTCCACCGAGTTCAAAGGCACGTCAAGCTCATCGGCGAGCATTTGGGCCAAGGAAGTAATTATTCCCTGTCCCATCTCGATTTTTCCGGTGAAGCAGGACACTTTGCCATCTTCATTAATTCTCAAGAACGCGTTGAAGTCCTCCGGCAAGCCGCGTGTTACCGCGGACAGCGCTTCCGGAGCTTGCAACGGAAGGATCGGCGTAAAACAGACGATGATCCCTCCGCCCAAAACCTTGAGAAATTGGCGGCGATCAATGGTGAGTGAGCTGGCAGGCGCGGGATAATCTTCACTCAGCTTCTCGTGCTTCATGGCTTCACTCCCTCATTTGCTTGGCCGCGGTTTGTATGGCTCGGATGATTCTCTGATGTGCGCCGCACCGGCACAGGTTGTCATCCATGCTCCCGATGATGTCGGCCTCTGTCGGGGCCGGCTTCCTCAGTATCAAGCTATACGCATTGAGAATCATGCCGGGGGTACAAAAGCCGCATTGGAGGGCGTCGTGTTCCACGAAGGCTTTCTGAAGAGGATGAAGCCGGCCGTTCTTGGCGAGGCCTTCTATCGTCAGCACCTCTTTGCCCTTGATGTCGTTCACCGGGACCTGGCACGATCGAACAGCTTCTTTATTCAAGAGAATGGTGCAGGCTCCACACGTGCCTATTCCGCAGCCGTATTTCGTTCCTGTCAGGCCCAAATTAGACCTCAGTACCCACAGGAGCGGGCGCCCTGTATCTATCGTTAGCCGAGTCTGCCTATCATTTAGCCTGAACTCCAGCGTTTCAATCATTTCAGCCCCCTTTGGGCTTACGATTTGGACCTGTGGCGGACCCTCATTTCATTTTCCGAACACGTACTTCGATCCCTTCAGCCCCTTTCATCAACGCGGTAAGCTTGGAAATGTCCGTTTCGCCCGTATGATAAGGGTAGAGGACCTTCGGTTTGAATGCTTTGGCCGCGTCGGCCACCATTTCAGGGGTCATGGTGTACGGCAAGTTCATGGGCAGAAAGGCTATATCCACCTGCTGGAGACCCTTCATTTCCGGAGTGTTTTCCGTATCCCCGGCCACGTACACCCTCTTGTCCCCGAAGGTGATCACGTATCCGTTGCCCTCCCCTTTGGGATGAAACGGTTTGCCGGGTTCTCGCATGTGGACAAGATTGTACGCCGGCACCGCCTCAATCTTGAGGCCCCCCACCGTCTTCGCATCGCCGTTGGCCATGACCTCTCCGATCTTGGCTTTGCCCGCACAATTCTTGGTTAGGATTATCGCTGTCTTGTCCGTCTTGATTTTTTTGATTGCGTCCAGGTCCAGATGGTCCTGATGCTCGTGGGTGATGAGAATCAGGTCTGCTTTGGGCAGCTTGGAGTAGTCGGCAAGTTTTCCCCACGGGTCAACGTGGATAACCTTGCCGCCAAAGCCGAACATGAGCGTGCCGTGACCAATGAAGGTTATCTTCAGGTCCCCCTGTGATGTCTTGATGGTGTCGGTTTCAAGAGAACCTTGAGCCAGCACTCCGAACGGGAGGCACAAGACCAGCGCGGCCAATAGAGCCAATGATAGAGCCATAGGACACCTCCGCGGTAAGAATATTGGAACCTACGACTTCCTAAGCCAAACGGGGCGTTTTCCTCGGTTCGCCGATGGGTTCAAACAAAAGGTTACAGCAATGCAGAACCGTGTGTCTATACAAATCCCGCGGCCTAGGAATGACCCTATAGGTGGCTTTGAAGGCTTCTTATACGGCTTCCAAATCAGATAGTGGACTATTTGAGGACTTACAGCGTAAATCAGACAATCCTCGGTGATGGCAATGTTGGTGCGGGAATAGGCTGTAGAGTCATAGAATTGTTGAACGGCCTGGCAGCGAAGAGGTCGAAAGGAATGGGTTCCCCAGGGGCCCGGAGGCTTAAGCCTCCGGGGCACCTGGCAATGGCTACAAATTGTGGCTCACTCAGAAGCGAAGGTCAACAGACAACCCGGCACCGTACCACGAATCGGTCAATGTTGCGTGATTAATGATCTCATTGCCCGGTTGAAGCGCAGGAGTTCCAGTGTTGCTGATAACCGTGGAGCCGATGACGTTCAACTCCGATTTTCCCTCGCCGGTAAACCTCATCCAACTCCCTGTCACCCACGCGTTGAAGGCCAAGGTCTGATTCACGTTGAATAGGGCCTCGAAATCACCTTGTATGTACCGGCCGTCTTGTGCTTCCAACGTGAACCTGGATTCATGAATCTCCGTCTGGGTCGCGCTCTGGCAATGGAACAGAATAGGGTCAGTGAACTTGTTGAACCCGAACGGACTGCCTACCACGCGCCATTTGTAGTTGAGGATGTCACAGCATCTGCCTTTGCCACGCATACCGAAATAGGGGATCCAGACTTTGCTCAAGGGGTCGCCGGTCACCTGACCGACACCTCCCGGTCATATACGTGTACAGATGATCTCAGTCCCAGGATAAACAGGAATCGGATCGTTCTGCTCGATATCGATACGTCGAGCATTGTTTCTCGGGTCCTTGAGATGAAAGTCCACATGCTCGGTCCGGAAGCCTGCTTCCAACGCGTACAAGCTGTTCACCCACCATGCCGCTCCAGCTTCGGCGATCCACCACGTGAAGTTCTGGGCTGTCCATTGCCACGGGGGCACGAGATTGGCGTCCAGATTTTCACCGGCAAAAAACGGTCCGGCTAGGAGCGGGCCATCGTTATTAACAATCACGGTAAACGGTACGGCGGCAGCGGTCCCTTTGCCCGACGCAAACATATTCATCCTTACATTGGTCGGGATGTTGGCGCCGATTTGTCCGTATAGGACGATGTCCTGGATCGGCTGAAGTTCCACGCCGGTAAAACCAACCCAGAAGTTGTTATCAACCAGATCGAGGTCCATGCTGTCAAAAATACGCGCGGAATTGATTGTCTGGATATTGTTAGGGAAATTCGCGTGAAATTCCCTCCACTGGTAACCGGCTCGGGCCCAAGGGGAAATGACCCATCTTTCGTCAGGGAATACTTGCCGGTTTGGCTGGCCTATGCCACCCGGAAAAGGGGCCCACGGTGCCATGCCGGTCATTCCGGGCATTCCGGGTCCCGGAGGGGCCATCCCGGGCATTCCAGGGCCTGGACCAACCTGGGGCGGGGCCATGGGATACAAGGGTTGCACACCCTGCCCAATGGCCGCGCATGGCACCAAGGCCATCAGCAGAATGCCGAAAAGGATCAGAGTTTTTTTCATCGCCAAGTCTCCTGGGGAATTGGACGGTGAGCCAACTGTCAACCCATTCTTCAGGAAAGGGTTCAGGGAGTTGCCCGGCCGAGATTATTTCAGCCGAGGTGATTTATATCACAAATAAGCCATTATGTCAATAATCTGTACTATTTTATTAAACCATAAGTTTATGAAATTTCGATACTCCTTGGCCGATGACACTTTAACTGTTTATTTTGACGAGACAATTTAGCATACATACAAATGTGCCGTTGTCGGTAGTGGAAATTTGGCTCTTATGGCCGAGCATCAATGAATACATCATCCATATTATTATTAACTATAATTATCGTATTAATATAACTATATCTTTGGTGATATAACCTCTGCCGAGCCGCCGGGGCCGGGATATGACCAGTCGGTTGGATCACGACGCGAAAAGCCCACTCTTGAAGCCACCTTGCCTTGGATGTCCCCTCTGAAGCGGTTTTGCCCATGACACGGTCCGGGAATGGCGAACCGGGCTTACACGTCGTGCAGAACGGTCTGATACTAAAGCGCTTTCATATCAGCGACACTGAGAAGCCGGATACTTCCCGGACCTGGCCGAGCGCCTTCGCTACGAACGGCACGACCCGGCTTCCCCGGGAGGCCTCGCCAAGTCCGGCGTGATCAGGTATCGCTCTTTGAGCGCGCCCTGGTAATCAGTAGGTTGCGGGCCGGGGCCTGCGCGTCCGCGGGCCCATTCAAAAAAACAACCGGAAGGGCCTCACAATCTGTTCAAACGAGGCCCTCCCGGTCAGGTTGTCCCAAAATCTTGGATCCGAAATCTACATCCCTGTCCAATCCTTCTTATTGCCAAAAGCGAGCCATAGCAGCGCAGCAGTTACTGATACTATGAAAAGTATCTCCATTTCCCTCACCTCCACGATCTTCCTCCCTACATTAGCTACCGACACTCTGTCAATAGTATTTTCAGGCTCGGAGGCAACTCCTCAGTTAGGTGGGCATCTTCGGGTCCTGCAACTGCGAGGAGTGAAAATCCCGTGGAACGCTGGAAAGCAATATTGACAGTAGGACCGTCCCGCGCGAAACGCGGGATTGCCGGTCAGTCGTCACCCCAGACTCCGATCCGGGGTCCAGTCTGGATTCCCGCCTGCGCGGGAATGACGATGGACGGAACGCCCGTCCCACCGGAGATTGTGTAGCCTCGCTCGCAATGAAAATCTCTTGCTGCCGGTAACTGGGGAGTTAGGCCTTTGAGTAACCGTTCACCTGTCTGGAGGCGCTCAACCCAACAAGGCAGGCGATGTCTCACCGCTGAAGCAGCAGGGGGAGTTTCCTGAATGAGGTTCCACGTCTAAGCGCATGAACATGCGACAAGGCGTTTTTTCGTTTCATCGTCAGGCCCGATCTGTCACAATTCGGAAATCGCTGAATCGAGTCGATGCGGATGGCAAACAAGCGGCCGTAATCTGCATTCAAGGAAGGACTCCTCGTGCTCCTGGCAGCAGACAATCTTCATGGTCTAAATCCTGTTGTAGCCGACGCGATGAACAGGCTCGACCCCAAACCCATTCAAGAATTGGTCCGCCGATGTGAGCTAGGCGGAGCCAAGCTGATAGACATTAATCCGGGTTATCTGTCGCGTCGGAATGAGGATAGGATGGTTTTTCTTGTGGAAGCGGTTCAAGAGGTGACCTCTGCCCGCCTTATCCTGGACAGTCCAAATCCAAGGGTTATTCAAAGGGGCCTTGCCGCGTGCAAGGAAAAACCGATAGTCACCGGGATATCTCTGGAGGAGCGAAAATTGGGAGAAATCCTACCTCTGGCCGCGGAAAACGGGGCAGAACTGGTCGTGCTGTTGATGGACGAGCGCTCCTTCACTCCTCCAGGGCTAGAGGAAAAGATCGCGCTGGCCGTGGAACTCGCGGAGAAAGCCCTTGCCGCCGGGCTCGGATTGGACGACCTGATTTTCGACCCCATCCTCCCAAATCTGAGTTGGGAAGACGCATTTCCGAGAATATCCGAAGACGTGAAGGCTATTCGATTGCTGTCGAGTGGGGCGGTCTTTCAGGACCCGGCGCCCACCATGGTCGGCCTTTCGAATCTACGCAGCGGGAACAGGAACCGTTATCCTTTCGCTCTGGAAAAGACCTGTATGGCCTTGTTGGCCGGTGCGGGACTCCACTTGATGCTCGCGGACGTTTTGCAGCCGCATTTTTCTGAAGCTTTCGAAGCCCTAGGGAGGATGCTTTGAAACATGGAATTGAGGATGAGAACGAGCCCCATCAACTCGCAAAGAATAAGATGAATGCCCTTTCGAGCGATACGGGGGGCAATTTCTTCTCTGTAATCCGATCGGACTCCAGACCCCCGACGCATCCTTGAAAAAACGTTGTTTCTGGTTTGCTGGGCGGCTCCCGCCGTCGGCGGGAGCCGCCCAGCAAACAGGATACGGGAGTTTTTGGGGAGGGGTGTGGGGAGGCCCTTTTTGTTCGGCCTCCCCACAATCTTCCCCTTAAAGGCGTCCGGCCATGGAGTGCGCGTAGCCTGTAAGTTCAACGTACCCTTTGCCGCGAATCCGTTTCCCATCCCTCGACCCGTGTACTTCCACGGCCCCTTCCCAATAGGCTATTCCTGTTGACCGGCCCGTTACAAGCTCCTGATCTTCGACGAGCGGGGAAACGTCAAGATTAAGCCTTTCCGACGGAACTTCGATTGTCCATCCGGAGGGGTAAGACGCTCCGGTACGCGGACTGGTCCACGTGGATTTGGCTTCAATGCTGATGCCACGGTCAGCCAAGTCGGAGGATCCGCGGTCCGCTCTGACGAATGAGCCGAAAGGCGGGTCAAATGTCCCGTCTTTTCTCCGCAGGCGAAAGACCATTAGGTCCGTTCCGTCGTCCAGTTGGAGGCTGAACCAGTCCCATCCCACCTGGTCTTTGAGCAATATGGAGGACCCGAACTCATGGTCCATCCAGGCCAATCCGGTTACATGGTGCTTGATCCCTTGGAATATCAAATGGCCTCGGGCCTCGAGCCTGGTCAGCGAATAATAGTACGAGGCCTGATTTTCGGCTCCTCCCTTGGGGCTGTATCCCGCGTTCCCATGCAAGGTGACGGGTTTCTCCGGCACAAGTTCCAGATCGAGTGCGTATTCTCGTTCCTTTGCCGTGATGCGAATTTTCCCGCCGTCCCTTCGGGCTTCCCAATTTCGGACGTGGACATGCAAATCTTCCGTTGACGCGCCTGCCAGGCCCGGCCCTTCTCGTGAGATGAGATCAGTTTGAAAGAAACGACGATTCTTGACATCAGTGAGCGCGAAATGGGCAGGGTACACATCGCGAACAGACCATGAAGAACCCTTTCGGACAGATTCCTTTACTAAGCTGCGCCTGAAAAAGGTCAACTGAAATCCGTATTCTTGCTTATCCGATCGTAAGTTGCCGGTGAAGTACCACCATTCGGTTTGAAATTCCGGATGCTTACCGTGATCCTTCGGGAACGCGAAGGCCCTCCCTGGGGCAGCGTCCTTGAACGACGATTCGGCTGCCAAAATCACCGGGGCAGTCAGTGAAATCACCAATGACAGGACCGCAAGAATCTGTTTCAAATTTGTCCCTCTGTTTAATGTGACCGCGTTGTCTCCACATATATCAGTGATTGCCCGGAAAGCCCAACTGTGACCGCGTGCCGGGAGTCCGCGACAGACCTTTTTGCTCCACCCGCAACCGAATGGTTACCCGTTTTCTGACAAACAGTTCCCTCAGGCCGCACAACCTGATATAGACCAACCGGTCTTTATTCGGTATTGGAGCGTTGGTCTTGAGTTGAGGCGTTTCGGCTTATGGGAGAATTAACATTCATACATGCCGCGGATGTTCATCTGGGGCGGCCCTTTTCAGGTTTGCGGAAATCCGACCCCGAACTCGCGAGTTTATTCGTGTCAGCGGGTTACCGGGCTTGGGAGAGACTTGTCGCGGCCGCGATAGATCGAGAAGTTGATTTCGTCACATTGGGCGGGGACACTTTCGACGTATGGTATCCTACGATACGCGCTCGGGTCGCATTCAAAGATGGAATAGAGCGCCTCCATTCGGCCGGGATTCCCGTTTTTATGGCTCTCGGCAATCACGACCCACTGGCCGGCTTCCCCGAAACACTTACCGCATTGGCGGGGCTCCACATCTTTCAGGAGAAAGTCCAGGGCAAAAGCATCGGTCGCGCGGAGTTCACGCAGGGCGCGGTGATCTTCGGGGCCAGTTTCGCCAAGCCTGAAGTCAGCGACAATCTGGTGCGCACCTTCCGGAGAGACCCCGGCATTGAAATAGCGATCGGGGTTATACATGCCAATGTGGGCGGTGTTGGCGGGCACAAAAACTATGCGCCGTGTTCCGTAGATGACTTGGTGGTTTCCGGTATGGACGCTTGGTGCCTCGGACACATCCATGCAGGAGGGATTCTCCGCGATGATCCCCTGATCCTCTATTCCGGCGCGGCCCAAGGATCAAACATCAACGAATCCGGCCGCAAGGGAGGCTACCTTGTCGCAGTGAAGGGCCGCGCTGCGCCTCAAGCCGAGTTCGTTCCCCTTGGGTCTGTCCTATGGGACACGGTCGAGATAGATGTTTCCGACGTTACCGGAGCTGACGATTTTCTGGGCATCGCGGAAGAGGCGTGCTCGCAGGCCACGGGAACCGACCCGGGTTTAGAGGCCGCGGTGCTGAGGATAGGTCTTCAGGGGAGCCCGTCGACAAGCGTCTCGGAACTGATCACACGAGAAGCGCAGGAATTGCTCGCGGAAAGACTGGCTGATCTGCCGGTTCCTGTTGTACTCGACGGAGTTTGCGACTGGACTACAGATTCTTTTGATATTGAGGCGCTGCACAATGAGGAAGGGTTTCTCGGGGAATTTATTCGAATGTGCCGCAAAGTTCAGTCAGATGCGGCAGCGATTGAAAAAATGGCCGGAGAAATTTGCGCAGACCTTTCACGAAAAGTCCCCTCCCGGTACGTTGGAGAGCAGATTGATCCGTCGCGCCTGGCGACAGATCCCGAGACTCTCGCCGGAACCATGAATCGTGTGGCTCGGCAGGTGGCTCAAATGTTCATTCGATCCAAGATCTCATAGCGGTAGCGCCAAAGGACGCTCGTCCATGTGGATTGAAGAAATCTCTATCAACTCCTTCGGGGCCTTTAGCAACGGTTGCGTCAAAGGACTCGGGCCGGAACTCACGGTCTTGATAGGGCCCAACGAAGCAGGAAAGACCACCATACTGGAATTCGTGCGTTCCGTCTTTTTCGGCTTCAGGAAGAAAAGCCCCAGGAACAACATCTACGAGTCGCGTTCCGGTAACGCTCGAAGTGGATGGGTTACCATTCGAACCCCGCTCCACGGCAGATTGCGCGTGGAACGTACAGAGAAATCCGGCTTAAGAGAAGGGCTACTTGGAATTGTTGACGAGCAGGGTAATCGTGTCGATGTCGCGTCAATGCCGGTGTTGCGCGACGGAGCCGAACGGCGTCTGTTCCAAAGCTTCTTCGCGTTTGACCTGGACAGCATGAGGCAATTGGACCAGGACGCTCTCAGGGGAAAAATAGTAGCCACGGCCCTGGGATCGTTTCAAATAAATCCTCTGGATGTCATGAAAAAGGTCGATGAGCGCCTCAAGGAGCTGGGAAGGCGATCCAGTCGGGATGAGGGCTCGCTCGAAGGGATACAATCACGGATCAAGGAAATCGACAAGCGCCTGAAAGTACTCGGCGAAAAGCCAAAGAGGTATGACGCGCTCAAAATAGAACTCGATACCGTGAACAAAGGACTCGTCCACTGCAAGGCCCAGATTCAATCCAAGCAATCATTGCTGCACGGATTGGAGGAAAACCTCCGCTTCGAAGAGGAATGGAAAAAGCTGCTTTCCTTGGACCATGAGATTGCGCGGCTGGAAGGGGTGCGCAATTTTCCGGCGGACGGGGTCCTCAGGCTGGAACAGGCCTTGGAAAGGCTGAGGGAGGCCCGAGAAGGGATACTGGAAGAGCAGAAGACCCTGGATCACATTCAGGGCCGATATGAGTCGCTGAACCCGGATACAATCTTGACGGAGCATCAAAGCGCCATCCGTTTTCTGGGACGGGAAGCGCAGCGATTAGGCGGGTTACCGAGGGAATTAGAGAAGGCCCAGGCCGCGTGTAAGCGATCCAATGATGCGGTGGACAGGGCTATTCTTGACCTCGGAGTCGGATGGACCCGAGAAAACGCCTCCTCGACCGAAACATCAATTGTATTGGAACAGTCTATTCGTTCTTTCATGACTTCCTGGCGCCAATGCTCGGAGAATATTCTTGGCCTGAAATCACGTATGGCTGAAGCTCTGGAAAGGCGCCGTCGCGAGGCTGAAAAGCTGCACCAAATGCAAAGAGACCTTAAAGCGCTTGAGCCAAATTGCCGGGGCCACCTTCCCCGGGAGTCTCAGCGCAGGCTTCACCAATGGAAAGAAATCTCCGCCCGCGTTGCCGACCTGCGGGAAAGACTCGGGGAGAAATCTCAAAGCGTGAAAAGAGCCATCGCCCACAATGAGGAACTGAACGAAAGACTGGAAGAGTTGAATTCCCAACCCGGCACCATCGTTCCCGCGTTCCCGTTCTGGGCGTTGGTCGCTTTATTGATTTGCTCGGGCATAGGGTTGCTGCTTGCTTCAAGACACGTGTTGGAGGCTTCAAGCGTTTTGATCCCACTCGGAGTGATCCTGACGGCCGCAGTTCCGGTAATCATAAAATGGAAAGTGCATGGAGACCGTCGCCGCCGCTCAGTCCTCGTAAGGGAGAAGGATACTTTGGCCAAGAAGTTGGCCCAAAACACGAGTGACATTGCCGGGATCGAAAAACAGCGCCGCGTCATTATTCAAGAAATAGAGAGCCTCAAAAGCGAAGCAGCGGACATCGCAGGCCAGGTTTTGGGTGACCCGGACGCGGGCCTCGCGGAAATCCTGATGGCTGAAAAGCGGTCTGCCGCCGCGGAGGAGCCGTTCAGGCGGAGGCGAGCGCTCGACGACGCTATTCGGCTAAACCTGGCGGACGCTGAGATCGAAGAGAGCAGAAGAAAAGACATCGAAGAATCTCTGCGCTCCGCGGAGCAAGCAATGGCGACTTTGAAAGCCCGGTGGACCAACGACCTCTCCGGTAAGGGATTCGACCCGGCGTTGGAACCTGAAACCGCAATAGAATTGATTCAACGACTTAGAGACATAAAAAACAACTTACAAAGGATAGCTCAAGAACAAGCAATTCTGGTTGAAATGACAGAAGAATGGAACAACTTCGCCCGCCAGGTCGAGTTGTTGGCGTCTCAATTAAACCGCCCCATGCCGAGCGACGTTTCACCGATGGACCAGGTGGAAACATGGGCCGGAGCCGAGAAGGAATCCAGAGAAATCCTTGCAGAAAAACAGACCCTTTCGGAAAAAAGACGCGAGCACGAAGTCCGTTTAGGTGTCTTAAGCAAGAAGGCGGAAGAATCCCAAGACCGGGTGGCAGCGCTCATGGAGGCCGCGAGCGTTACGGATGAGGAAGCGTTTCGTGAACGAGCCGAACTTCATGACCAATACAGGGTGATGGCTCAAGAACAACGTGTGCTCACCAACAACCTGTTGTCGGGCCTGAAATCCCACGCAGAAGCCGAAATGCGAAGCCTGCTGGATACTCGGGACTGGGATGGCGATCGAATCCTGGTGGCGCAACTACACGCGGAACTCAATGAATTAGGGCAAGCGTCCCAGGAATTGGCCGGCCGCAAGGGAAGACTGGAAAAGGAGATTGAAACATTGGAGGCTGAAGAAGAGTCCGAACTGTTGTTGGCGAAAAAAGAAGAATGGGTGGCGCGCTTGAATGCAGCGGCAACGGAATGGACCGACCTTAAGATAGCCTTCTCCATGCTGAGCGAGACCCTCAAGTTTTATGAGTCGGAAAGGCAGCCGCGGGTCCTGGAGAAGACTTCCGAATTGCTGAGGGCCATCACGGGAGGCGCGCTGAGCAGAGTATTGGTGCCTCTGAATGAAGACAGCGTGATACAGGTGGAACGTGCCGACGGGAGCCGCATTGACGAAAACTTGTTGAGTCGTGGAACTTTGGAACAGGTCTATTTGTCTTTGAGACTGGCCCATTTGGAAACACACAGCAATGGCGGATTTGCAGTGCCGATCCTGATGGATGACATCCTGGTGAATTTCGATCCCGAGCGGGCAAGCCGCACTGCGCAAGTCCTGGCTCAATTCTCCGCAGAAACGGGGATGCAGTTGCTGTTCTTTACTTGCCATCCCCATGTGGCCGGTCTATTCCCGCCGCAAATTGCGGTTCGTGAGCTGGGACTGGCCAGGTCTTGTGAAAATGACTAAATATAGTACCTGAACGATGAAGTATCCCTTTGTCTGTTCATCGTTTCCTTACAGGACGAAAGGAGCATCATGGCGTTGATGGAAGCCGTCTTTTCAACTAACGGTCTCGGCTGGGCGAGACTAAACCTGGTCAAATTGGCCTTCGTTGCAATGTTGGTAGTCTTTTTGCCTATCTCGGAACAATCGCAGTCGTTAGCCCAGCCCGCGGCGGTGCGGGGAGCCAAGGATTTGCAGGAAGCATTCCGCTCCGTCGCCAGAGAAGTCAAACCCGCTGTGGTCAATGTATCGGCTGTGAGAGTGGTCGCTTCTCGGAACAACATGTCTCAACTGGAACCCTTCGTCGAAAACCATCCGTTTCGTGAATTCTTCGGTGATGATTTTTTGCGAAAGTTTTTCGGCGCGCCCGGCCCTATGGAGCGTCAGAAGCAGCAGGGCATTGGATCTGGATTCATCTTCGACCCCCGAGGGTACGTACTCACCAGCAGACATGTGATAAGGGGCGCGGATGAAATCATTGTGACCCTCGAAGCTAAGAAGCAATACAAAGCGCGCGTAATCGCAGCCGATCCAAAGACCGACGTGGCCGTCTTGAAGATCGACGGCGGGACGTTTCCATATGCAAAGTTAGGCACTACGCGGACCTTGGACGTGGGTGACTGGGTGCTGGCCATTGGCAACCCATTTGGATTGATGAAAACCGTCACCGCCGGGATAGTCAGTGCCAAGGGCCGTTCAGATATGGGGATTCTCGACTATGAGGATTTCATCCAGACCGACGCGGCCATCAATCCCGGCAATTCGGGCGGACCGTTGGTAAACATCGACGGTGAAGTTGTCGGCATGAACACTGCGATTCTTTCTCGCAGCGGCGGGAATATGGGAATAGGTTTCGCAATTCCTATCGACATCATCAGGAAGGTGGCTGATGTGGCCATGACCAAACAGCCCACATATACGGAACGCAAGAATGCCATTCCCGGTAAGGCCCCGCAGCAGAGGCCGGCGCCAACGCCCGACGAACTTTTTGATCGAGAATTCCCCCGAGGCGCGTCGCGCGGCAGGGGTATTTGATACCGCGGACTCGGAATCCGTTCCATTTCCTTTTCAAACAGTGAGGACCAGGCAGAAGCAAAATCCGCACTGACCGGGTTGCCCGGTCAGTGTATGATTTTTGCTTATTTGCAAAAAAATTCCGATTTACGCGAGGCGGCCTGCCTGGAAGGCGGACAATTTGGGAATGACGGGATAGCCTTCCTGAACCTCGGACAAAAAAATCCGGCAATCGCTATAAGTTTTACCGCGGATTGCAAGAATCTCTTTTCAGATGACGCATATAGTAGTATTATAGAATCACACCTGAAAACAGGAGGATGTAATGAAGAACGGATTAATCCGCTTTTTGGTGGGGTTTGTCCCCGCTTCTCTAATTGCTGTCGCGTTATGCACCGCTGCCTGGGCTACAATTCCGGATGGATTCAAGGATGTCAAACTCGGCATGAAAAAGGCCCAGGTCTTGGACATTCTTCAGAAAGGCTCTGGGCACTTCTCTTACGACGATCTGGGAACGGAAATCGGAGAAATAATTCGTAACGACGACTTGTTCCGGTACGCCACGTACCGCTTCAACTCGGACGGCATGTTGATAGAGATCGGCCTGGAGATGCGTGAGATTCTGGGCAAAGACCGCGTTCTGGAGCAGTATGGAACGCAGCATGGGGTCAAATTGTCGCCGATGGAGCCGGCGGTGGACTCGGACCGAATCATTGAGGTGCGAGACAACAGCTTGGTGCTCAAAAAGGGCGGTGAGGCGAAGACCCGGTCCGCCAAGGGTGGCAACTGATACGGCTTGTTGCGCTCAGGGACCTGTTTCTAGGGTGTTGTCGACTACTTTGGAAATCACATCGATCAGCGGTTCAATCCGAGAGTTACCTGTCAGAATCCGCCGCACTTCACGGTGCTGGTAAACCGTCCCCATGACAATCATGTCCGTGATAGCCTCATTTTCTTCGAAGTATGCTTGATGACTGATAGCCGCTTCCGCTCCGATGTCGTTGTATACGCTTTTCAAGAAGCGGGCATCGGGACCGGGGACCTTTCTCACAACCACGTTTATATGGATCGCCCTTGTGGCCATCATTTTGCTGTTTCCGGCGCCCAGGCCGTCTATGGCCGCCTCGGCTTCCGCCAGGGAATCAAATTGAATTCTTTGCCCGATCATGGCTCTCTCCTTCGGGGCACCCTCTCTTTGAAGTAACTCGCGTCGAGTATCGCGGCACCATGGCAACGGCCAAGATTATGGTTGACTGTGGTCCGTTTGACAAGGCATGCTCACAAAGGGAAGAAAGCCTGTTTTACGGACAATGCGACGGCAGTGCTGCTCCGGCGGCGAAAAAGTAGGATTCTGGAGACGCACCAAACTGTGGAGGGGAACCCTATGGTGAGGTATCTTAAGGAAATAGTGTTTTGCTTTTCCGTTCTGTGTCTACTTCCAATCGCTGTGATGGCAGAAAAATTTGACCCCCCGGAGCTACAGGTAACTCCGTCGCCTGGGGAGGCCTGTTCCATTCGCCTAGAAGGGGTGGAAAAAGTCGTGGACTACGATGTCTCGCCGGCCGGTCCGGAGGTAGCTGTCCTTGTGAAGAAAACCGGCGGAGACCACGGTCTTGTGTTCTGGCAGATCGGCACCCAGGGGATATCGGAAGGTTGGAAGGCTCCGGCGGGCTTTATGCTCCGCGCGGTCGCCTGGCATCCCCAGGCGCAGGCCCTCTTCGTGGCCGGAGTTCAAAAGACTCACCATCAGATTGTGCGCTTGGACAAGACTGCAAGCGGATGGACCGCGCGCCGTATCTTTGAGTCACCGAATGAAATCCGGCGGCTGGTGATGGGTCCAAGGCCGTTTGCCGTTGGATCAGAACAGGAACCTGTAGCTTACCGACTTTTCCTGGGGATGAAGAATCAGGATGGAAAAACCTATCGGATCGTCTCGATAACCGAACAGGGAAAAAAGCCCTACCAGGTTATAGGCCCGGCCGATACGGTAACAGATCCCGGGAAGGAAGAGACCCCCAGCGAACTGATGGCCGCTTCTGCCTTGCCTATGGCCTTTCATCCTGCCGGCCATAAGTTGATCTGCGAGGACGAAGCGCGCAACTATTATTGGGCCGAATATGCCACAAACCGTTGGGGAACAACCACTCCTCTCATGGATGGGATGCTCAAGGGAGGGAGCGTTACTCCGACGCCCAACGGCTTGGGATTGTTGCATTGGCAGCCTTCGTTGCCCGGAATCGGCCTGGTCGTTGTCTCTACAGGGAAAGCGGATCGGCAGGCCGTCGATATGCAGTTTGTAGCCACACCATCATCAGTTCCGGATGGACGCGGAATTGTGGGATTGACTAAATCCAGTGACGGCTATTCTCTGACATACGTTCCAATCGCCGTGCCCTTGGCTGACGTAGTGAATGCCTGGTTGTTCCATCCATCCGACCAGGATCTTAGTTTGCTGGAAAAGCATGGCGGCTCGTTCCGAGCGTTGGACGATAGTCAACTCTACGAACTCTACCATTCCGAAAACTACGGCTCTTGCGGTGAGTTCACGCAAACTGTGTCAACGCGTCCCTATCTGGTCACCACTGACATTTTCTGGGAGCTGTTTGCTGCCGCGTTTGAAGGCCTCATGATTGTTCAGGAGCGAGAGAAAGCCATACCAGCATTCTGGAAATTCATTGCCGCCGCAGATCAATTTTACGGCAATTCAACTGTACAGTCCCCATGGAAGCAGGTTTTCAAGGCGCTGGCTGACATGCGCTCCAAGGACTCTAGAAACCCTGAGACAGCAAGAATCCGCGCAGCGAAACAGCGAGAGCACTCGGAAACGCTCGGAGTAGAAGTCGATTATGCGGAGCTGAAGCCCCGAGGGCATTACACGTCATCAGACACCATGAAGGGCTATTTCAAGGCTTTCCGTTATCTGACATCAGTATATTCGGTAGATGGCAAGCGCGCGAAAATCATGGGCGAACTCGAAACGCTTCCGCCGGAACTGCAAAACCAAGCAGTTGCATGGATCAACTGCTACAAAGGTTTTATTGCTCCATCCCGCTCACCGTTGGTTTGGAAAGGAGGCGCGGCAGGTCAACCGGCTTCTACTCGACATTCCAATCCGGTTCCTGCAATATTTCCGCTGTCATGGGGCTTTGATAATGAAGTATTGTATTCGACGGTTTTTCATCCTCATTTGCCGCGTGCCGAGCAGGTCTCCGGTCCAGCCGGGGAGCGTTTGACCCCTTCGGGGCTGGATTTGGCCTTGGCATTGGGAAGCCACTTGGCTGATACCCTGTTGGAGAGTGAATACGGAAAATACCCACCCCTGAAAGGTGTTCTGGAGAACCTCAGAAAGAACTTCGTTTCCAGCGCAAAGACAATGCGGGACAGTGAGAACCTGTATGATCGCTGGATAAGCGCCCTGGCTCTCCAATGGGCCGACGACGTGCAGTCCCCTAATGGGGAAAAAGATGAGCGTATTTGGCGTGCCAAGCGGTTGCAAACCGGACTGGCTTCCTGGGCCACCCTGCGTCATGCCACAGTACTGGTCAATGAGCGCACTGACGCACAGTGCGGCGAAGGCGGTTTTGAAGCAATTGTAATGCGATTTCCCAGAGGTTACGTGGAACCCGACCCACGAACTTTTGCAGCCATAGCAGGGCTGTTCGACACGGCCGTCGGGCACGTCGCGCAAAACATCCTAAACGCTCAGGATATTACTGCTCGGGGCGGGGACCAAGAGGATGGCGGCTCAAAATCATTACGAGAAGGCATAATACGGAGATTCAAGCAAACGGCCGGGAAGGCACGAAGGTTTCAGTCCATGGCTGAAAAGGAAATCCGTGGAGAGCCTCTGACTTATGAGGAGTGCCAGGAAATCTTGGACGTCGGGAAGGTAGCGGAACATCACTTCCTTGTTTTCAAGAGCCTGGGAAGCAAGGATTATGCTCTCTCGACACCTGAGGACATTCCCAAGATTGCGGACGTGGCTGGCGGAAAATTTGCCCCGTTCCTCATGGCTGCCGTGGGAAAACCGGTGGAATGGGATCACGTGGTTCCGTATTTCGGCAGACGTCAGATTGTAAAGGGCTCGGTTTATTCATATTATGAATTTGAGTCATCGAACCTCCTCAATGATGAGGAGTGGCGGAGCATGGTGGAGTCCCAGCCGAGGCCCGCGTGGCTTAGGCCTTTCTTTGCAGAAGAAAAGCCAGGGAAAGACTAATAATGGCCCCTCGGTACGCGCTAATCTTAGTTAGCTTATTGTCGTGGCTGTTGTGGTCACATGGTGTCTCGGCTGAGCAGCGCGAAATCAGACTTCTCTTCACAGGAGATGTTCTCCTTTCCCGAAATGTGCAGCTGGAACTCAAGCAGCGAGGGACTTCGCCGTGGACTGATCTTAGTGGTGTCTTTGGGCAGGCGGACTTGGTTGTGGGCAATCTGGAAGGGGCGGTAGGGGAACCAGCGGACTGTCTGCCCTCAACCAAAACGCCTCCGTGCTTCAGCATTCCGGAACATTTCGTGTCGTTGCTCGCATCAGGCGGTTTCAAGGCACTGTCCATTGAAAACAACCACAATCTCGATTTGGGAGAGAGCGGACGAGCCGCCACGATAGAGGCCCTGAAGGGAGTTGGGCTGGTCCCGCTGAGTTATGATTCGTCGCCCGGGTTCTTCCACTTTGATAGGGCAACTATTGGCATAGTCGCGGTAAATCTGGTTCCCGGTCGGGATGGGGGCCATCAAAGCATTCCTTCCATTGAATTGCAGCAAAAATTAAGATTAGCGAAAAATTTGGCTAATCTTGTAGTGGTAACGGTCCACTGGGGGAGCGAACTCCTGGACTGGCCCAATAGGAATCAGCGCGAAGGTGCCGAGTGGCTAATTTCCCAAGGAGCGGATCTGATAATCGGGCATCATCCCCACGTAGTGCAGCCTCCGGAAATGATAGCGGGAAAACCGGTCTTCTTTTCGCTGGGTAATCATTTGTTCGATCAGAAGTACCTGGCCACTAAGGAAGGCCTGATCGCCGACTGCAGAATAAACGGAGGAATTCTCCGGTGCACCGGAATCGCTACACAAACGGCTAAGAATTCTTTTTTTCCTCAGATCGTGGATAGCGCACAGCACAAGCTCCTTCAACCTATTCGGCTACGGGTTTCGACTCATGTTTCCGGTGTGCTGCTTCGCCCTGCAATTGGTGGCGGCGGCGAAAAAGGTGAGATAAGCTTGGAAGGAATCGTGGATGGCAAGCAGCTGTGGCAAACCCGCTCAAATAGCCTTGCAAGTATTACCCCTGCCCGGCTGGACGGAAAAAATGAATATCTTTTCACCCTGGAATGGCACTATTCACCGATTGACGGCGAAATAGGGCTCAGGCCCTATGTGTACAGCGTGACCCCACAAGGGCTCGTTGCGCGATGGCGCGGTTCAGCGTTAGCTTGGCCTCTGCTGGACGCTGTGATTTTGCCTGATGACGAGAGGATATTGTGCGGCCTGCACCGCGGAGACTCATTCATTGATCTGAAGCCCGACTCAAAGGTGGTACGCGTCGCGGCTTATCGTTGGAACGGCTTCGGTTTTTCAGGTGTGGACGATCCTGAGACGACCGAGACATGCCGAAAGTGCTTTGAAATTGGGAACAATGAAAGAAGACCGCCACCCCAAGCTCATTGAGCCCCTTTCGTGAATCTTTCAGGAACATTGATAATGAAAAGCAATTCTGTCACTCTGGTGCAAGCTATTTAACCTGCTCCAGGATCGGGCAAGATTCTTGACCAATTAACTCAAAAAGGATAAGGTTTTTCCTTATGATCCCTTTGAGCAAAGCAGGTACCGGGAGGTTTTGCAATGTCACAGTTCCAGGTGAATAAAACTTTCGCTGAAATTAATGAAAAGATTAAGCAAGGCAAGGCGGTGGTTGTCACCGCGGAAGAAATGATAGGAATAACAAAGGAGAACGGCCCGGTTGAAGCGGCACGGAAAGTTGACGTTGTTACCACGGGGACATTCGGGATCATGTGCTCGTCAGGGGCTTTCCTCAATTTCGGTCACACTAAGCCCAGGATCAGGGCCAGCAAAATGTGGCTCAACGGCGTCGAGGCTTATGCCGGGATCGCGGCGGTGGACTGCTACATCGGCGCGACCCAAACCCGGGAAGATGACCCGCTGAACAAGGTCTTCCCGGGCCGTTTCAGGTACGGCGGTGGCCACGTGATCGAAGATCTGGTCGCGGGCCGAACCGTGCGACTAAAAGCCGAGTCCTACGGCACGGACTGCTATCCTCGCCGCACTCTCGAGCGGGACATGACCCTGTCCGACTTCCCCGACGCGGTGCTCCTAGACCCCAGGAATGCATACCAGAATTATAATTGCGCCATTAATCTATCTAAGAAAACCATATACACCTACATGGGTATCCTGAGGCCCGAGTGCATGAACGCGAATTTCTCCACTTCCGGTCAGCTCAGCCCTTTGCTCAATGACCCGCTGTACAAGACGATCGGCATCGGAACGAGGATTTTCCTCGGCGGAGGCATCGGCTACGTCATTGGGGCCGGGACCCAGCACAACCCCTCGGTTCCGAGGTCTGAAAACGGCGTGGTTATGGGAGGAGCAGGCACAATCTCGGTGAGAGGAGACCTCAAGGGCATGTCGTCAAAATTCCTTAGAGGCGCGTCTCTAACCGGGTACGGCTGTTCGCTGAACGTGGGAATCGGCATTCCAATTCCCATCTTGAACGAAGAAATGGCAAGATTCACATCAGTGTCCGATGCCGAAATAATGGTCCCGGTGGTGGACTATGGCTCAAGCTATCCTGAAGGAGGCGGCCAGGCGATGGATTACGTTACCTACGCTCAGCTCAGGAGCGGTGAGATAACGTTCGACAGCAAGAAGATCCCCACCGCGCCTCTTTCAAGCTACTCGGCTGCGCTGGAAATCGCAAAGACCCTCAAAGAGTGGATTGGTTCGGGACTATTCCTGCTAGGGGAGCCTCAGGAGACGCTTCCGTCTGCGCCTTTCCAGGGATTTAAAGACTGAGATATGGCGGCTCCAACCCTATATGAGCCTCGCACTTACAGGGATTTCGGCGATGCCGGCCGGTTCAAGACTTTCCACGCGGCGGTGGAAACCTCAGACCTCTACGTCAAAGCGCACTCGGTGCTGAAACAGGAAACAGAGGATCTGATACGGCGCTGTCGAGGCCAGATTGAGGCTGCAATAGCTCGCAGGCCGGAATTCCTCAAGAACCTCGAACCTATCGAGGAAGACCCGGGCGACGCGGCCGTGCCCCTGCTTATGATCAGGGCAGGCAAGAAGGCCGGCACCGGGCCCATGGCCGCTGTGGCCGGCGCGGTGGCCGATTTTGTCGGCAGAGGCCTTCTGCAAAGGTCGCCTGAAGTGATTGTAGAGAACGGAGGCGACATATTTGTGATGGTTTCGCAGCCGGTTGTCGTGGGGCTGTTCGCGGGCAATTCCCCGTTCAACAATCGGGTGGGACTCAGGCTGGAACCGACACCTATCCCGCTGGGCGTATGCACATCTTCCGGCACTGTCGGGCCTTCGATGAGCTTTGGCGTAGCAGACTGTGCGACCATAATCTCCAGGGAAGTTTCCCTGGCCGATGCGGTGGCAAGCGGGCTTGGAAATAGGATACAAGGCCCGTCCGATCTGCAACGGGCGGTTGAATGGGCGATGAAGGTTCCCGGAGTGGATGGAGCGCTGGCGATAATCGGAGAGAAAATGGCGGCCCTGGGAGAAATCGAGTTGGTGCCGCTGTAGGTGAATTGGCGAAGGAAACCTTTTGCCTGGAAAAACCTTCGGGCAACGTCCTCGATCAAACACGAATTCGTACTTAATACACCAGAAAGATGAGGTGTGATAATGGCTTCAAGAAACGTGCTACTGATATTCAAGTCAAACATAATGTACAAGCCGGTAATTTACCGACTTGCGAAGGACTTTGACCTTGTGTTCAACATACTCGAGGCAAAGATACTGCCCCGACGGGAAGGTCGCATTCTTCTCGAACTACGCGGAGACGCCGACCTTATTGAAAAAGGCGTCAAGTTCCTCGAAGATCAACAGGTCGTAGTGGAGCGTCTTTCAGACAAGGTGTGGAGAGAAGAAGAACTATGCGTGCATTGCGGAGCGTGCACAGGCTTGTGCCCTACAGGCGCTTTGGTGGTTCTTCCGCCTGAAATGAAGGTGGCCTTCGACGTCGAAAAATGCGTCGCGTGCGGCATGTGCGGCTTGGTTTGCCCATTTGGAGCCATGAAGGACATAACTCTTTTCGATCCATTTGCGGAAGGGCGTACCGCCGGCTGATTTTGCAGACCCTGTGAGCGCAACGTCAGACGGTCTGAAACTGAAAGGTGGGGGAGTGCCCCGGCATTCTTTCAGCCGGGGCGGTTTACGAGAGGAAAATTAAAGTTGACGATGGCCCTAACGTTGCTGGTTAGTGTGAAGCAAGGCACATGCCAAGATGGCAAAATGTTACTACAAAAGGCTGTAGAAGCCCTCACTTTGAATCGGATCGCAAAGGTTCCGACGCGCTTCGGGTACGCGAAGGTATGAACTAATTCAAAAACATACCTGAAGGTAAGACTTGCCGACAGTAGCCCAATTCTCGTAACGACTAACAATAATGCTTAATGCCAAGGATGATCGTGTGGGGGCAGGTTGTCACCGATCTGCTTTGTCTCTGAGCCTGAACGCTCGCTTCAATTTCCAGCTTTGATATTTGTGATGGAGGGGGTCCCAAATTACCAGAAGGAAAACCACTACCACAGTAAGTGCAAGCGACCATGTGGAGAGGTTTTCCCAAGTTTCCATCACTTGATCACCAGGATGAACTTGATGGTCAGGACAACTACAGACTGCTTGACAGGTTGTCAACCTTATTCGTCGTGATGCGAAACCATCGGCTCGAACGGCGACCTTCTTCCGGGAAGGAAATTTCGCGCTCCGCGGCGGGTTGCAGCGAAGACGAGAGAGAAGGTTCGGTAAGGGCATCCCGCGTTTTCGCCGGATCGTTCGCTCGCATATCGGCTCTCTCTACGCGTCCTCACGTCAAATGGGATGCTGCTATATTCCCGGCCTTTCCGCGGCACTAAACAGCACAAAATTCGCTTGACCGGCCCCCTTGCCGGACATATACTGTGGTAGCAAGCTTAACCTGTGTTTCTCCAGTAGACCTCTTTTAAGGACGACGGGCGTTATACACAAGGATTAAGATGCCAGGACATAGGCGCCCGTGTCGTGGATTACCCTCCTGTAAGCTTCAGCCGGTTTATCCCCGTTCACAAAGAGCCCTTGTTCATCACTTCAAAGGCGTCCCCGAGATGGTAGAGGCGCCTGATCCAAAGGAGCTAGAGAATGAGTATCAGTATTTACGTCGGGAATCTTTCTTTCAATGCCGACGAGGGCGGATTAAAAAGTCTATTTGAGACCTACGGTGAGGTGGAATCCGCCAAGATCATTACCGACCAATTCACGGGCCGCTCGCGAGGATTCGGATTTGTCCAAATGCCGAACCGGGAGGAAGGACTTCGCGCCATAGAGGAACTGGATTCCAAAGATTTCAATGGCCGAACCCTGAAGGTTAACGAAGCGCGTCCAAGAAATACTGGTGGAGCGGGCCGCAGAGACAGAGGAGGAGACAGGGGAGACAGAGGAGATAGAGGAAGATCTCGCTGGTAGCCACTCCCGGCCTCTAGCCGTAAAATATAGGGCGCAAGACCACTCTCCGGAGGGTGTTCTTGCGCCTCCCGAAAACCAAAAATTAGCTATTGTCAGGCCCTCCGGCCTTTTCAGTGAAGCAAGCCCTTGTAGCCTTCACTGACTGCGAAGCCCTGTGAGAGTCCTCGTATGTATGCGCCCACGTTGGACTCCAGCCAATCGGCCGCCTCGTCTTCACCCAACTCCGAAAGCACTGAATACACACACCGCCAGTCCATCATGTTGCACCGTCCGTTATCCCGAACGCGCGTAATGGCTCGGAAGATTTCCTTTGCTACCGTTACCGGCATGGCAGTCACCGGCCTCGCATGTTATGTCTTTACAACCTTATTTTAGGGCTTTCCGCTGTGAGCATGCCAAAGCGGGCCGATCCGCCGCAAAACCTTTTTATCAGTTCCATGATCTCTTGGCAGGCTTCCTCGACCTCGGCTATCGGAACGGGTGGCAGACCGTCGACGTTGACCTCGATCGCCGTGGTCGAGGGTACCACCAAAGTATGTTTGGCTTGGCGCCACGTCCACCGTCGAGTCAGCACGGTCTTGCCTTCCACAAAGATGATCTCCCCCGGCAAAGGGTTTTCCGCCTGGTCCGAGTCCAGGGGTACAAATTCTTCATCACCGGTTGCCGCGCGGAGCGACATATCCTGGGTCAGGACGTCAATGGCATGGCCTCCGGCAGGGACAAGATGGTTCAAGGAAACCACGTTTCCTATATCAACCAGTGCATTGATTGACGGAATCTTGTCATTTTTCAAGACTCGCCGAACCATGGCTTCAATTGAGGGTCGGAACTTGCTCGGCTTGGCGCCGAACGCACGATAAGCCTCCCGCCAGGATGCCATCCGAGGATGTTCGGCCAGCTTTTCCAGATTCAGCGCCTGGCGTACGGAATCCTCCGCGGAACGCAGCAATGATCCTAGTTCTTCGGGGGATTCGCCGTTGGTGAGCCCCTGAGCTACCACAACTCCTCGTACGTACCCGGGAAATAAATCGAACACCTCTTGTGATATCGCGCAATATTTATCGTCTTGTTTCACGTTGCCTCCGACAACCATTGTAATTGGGCCTTATGCCGGCGGTTCGAGTCTTTGAGCTTGAGTGGGCCTTTCCGGCCAAGAACGGCCCTGACAGCGACGACTCGTCCGAAGACAGACGGAGGCAGCATAGCACGAAACAGGTGGCGGCTAAGGCAAGAATTCTACAGGCAGCCAATTACTTTTCCAGCAGCCATTCCTCGATTCCCTTGCCGAGATGTCGAGCGGTTGACCCCGGATGGACCAGCACCTCATGGCCGGATTCCAGGGCGGTCACGGAGATCGGCTCACCGTTGGACTGGACCAGGCACACTGTCTCGGCATTTTGAAGCAAGACCGAGGCTTCAATACCTGCGCGGTCGGCTACCACTCGTATCAGGGGCCGACGCTCGATCTTTATTCGGCCGGCTACCACGGTCCTGGCTCGGCCGGTTGGGTCTACGGCCAGGACAGAGACCCCGCCACGTAATTCCGATAAATAACCGGTTTTTCCGTCCGGGCACAGAATGTAATGATGGAGCCCGCCCGCATTAACCCTGAAAGGTCGGCTGGCCACAAAAGGGTTTTCCGCGGTCTCTGCCGCGACCAGGAACAGAGCCGCTGCCTTGTCGCCGACCAACAGACCTTCACCGTGCGTGAATAAGCCTGCTACGTCCACGCACGCGCGCTCGCCTACCCCTACCGGCTCCACGCTCGTGATCCGAGCAGGAAGTAACTCCAGGTCCCATTCGATCCGGCGAATCAGCTCCCCCACCGCCCCGATTTCCAGTGGGTCGTCAGACTCCAGCACCACTCCGGAAAGCCCTGATTCCAGGGCTGTCAAAGCTTGCTCCGCTTCCACCCTTGTCTTTACCAGGGCGAGAACCTGGCCGGATCCCACAAGGTTCTCCCAGGGGATAAGCCGCCAATTAGGACAATCCACTACCACCAGCCGGCCCGAACGGGCCAGTTCCGCTGCCCGGTCAACATCAGCAGCAGAGCCCAAGCTGATGATCTCGAAATCAAGGTCGCCTTGTTTACCGGCAACCCGCAGGCCGTCGATCTTTCGGGCCTCGACATGAAATCCCTCAGGCGGCCAAACCGCGTCGGCATCAGCCTCTAGCGCTGCTTGCGCTGCGGCTTCATTCCATTGGGACAATCTGACCCAGAACTGCTTTGCCATTTGAAGATCTTTTCCTTTTCCAACAAAAGACTTGCCAGCAGTGTTTTCGCCGTTTAATATTGACCAGGTGGTCATTTATGTCAAGTAAGATATCCCTGTGTTGGAGCCAGGATACAATGACCCAACGGTCATATACTGATGGAGTTATGCGCCAAAACAACCCCCGCATCGCTGACCCGGCCCTTGTCGAAGTTGCTCGGAAACTGTCAGCCTCTGAGCGCCTTGACCTGGCTGACGGACTCGCGTGCCTGGAGACAACCGATCTGCTTGGGCTTGGGGCCCTCGCCTATGGAGTGAGGCAAGCCAGATTCGGCGATCGAGCCTTCTACGTGATCAACCATCATCTGAACTACACCAACATCTGTTCCAACGGCTGCAGATTTTGTGCGTTTCGCCGGGCCGCGGCCTCGCCCGACGGATATCTGTTGAGCCCCGAGGAAGCGGCGACCAGGATTTCCGCGTCGTCCCCGTCGGAACTGAAAGAGGTGCACGTCGTAGGGGCCGTTAACCCGGAGCCGGATTTCTCGTACTATATCGAACTGCTTGCAGCCGTAAAATCCGCGGCGCCTCACGCGCATCTCAAGGCTTTCACTGCTGTGGAGATCGACCATATTGCGAGCAAGGCCGGAATGTCATGGAAAGATTGTCTGACCAGGTTGAAAGATGCGGGTCTCAGCGCGCTGCCGGGAGGAGGAGCCGAGGTGTTTTCGGAGCGGGTGAGGCAAGCTCTTTTCCCGTCAAAAATCTCCGCGGAGACGTGGCTGGGCGTTCACGCGACGGCTCACAGACTCGGGATCGGGACTAACGCAACAATGCTCTTTGGACATATCGAGACCCCAACTGAGCGGATCGAGCATCTCCTGCGTCTGCGGGCCCAACAGGACGACACTGGAGGATTTAGGGCCTTCATTCCTCTTGCCTTTCACTCGCAAAACACCGAGCTTGCCCATTTGCCCGGCCCCACAGGGGTGGAGATTCTTAAGCTCATTGCCGCTGCCAGGCTGATTCTCGACAATTTCGCTCACATTAAGGCTTATTGGGTCATGCTCGGGCTCAAGATGGCGCAGACAGCATTGTATTTCGGCGCCGACGACTTGGAAGGAACCGTTGTGAGCGAGAACATTACGCATGAGGCGGGAGCCACCACCTCTACGGGCCTGACACGCGCAGACCTGGAAGGACTCATCGTCGACGCGGGGTTCATCCCTGCCGAAAGAGACTCTTTTCATCAGACTGTGGCGGTTTCATGAATCCGGATCAGGCCATCTGCGCGGCGGAGCAAGGACAGCGCCTGTCATTCAAGGCAGCCAAGACCCTGTACGAACAGGCAGATCTTCTTACTTTGGGGCAACTGGCTGAACTTGCCAGGTTCCGCCACAATCCTCGGCGTGTGGTGACGTACGCAATCGACCGGAACATCAATTACACCAACGTTTGCACATCGGGTTGTCAGTTCTGTGCATTCTGGCGCGCAAAAGGCCATGACCAAGCCTATATCCTTGACCAGGCAGCGTTGGCGGCCAAGGTCGAAGAAACCAAAGCGCTGGGAGGAACGCACATACTCTTTCAGGGCGGCCTGAACCCGGACCTGGACCTTGAGTGGCACGAAGCCGCAATCCGGCTCATCCGCTCACTCGGTCTAAAATTGCACGGTTATTCTCCCCCTGAAATTCATTTCCTGGCACAACGAAACGGGTTGACGACGGCTCGGGTCCTGGAGCGCTTCGTGAAAGCCGGTCTGAACTCCATGCCCGGAGGCGGCGGAGAGATCCTCAGTGACAGGGTGCGTCGCGTGGTCTCCCCCGGAAAAACCAACAGCAGAGAATGGCTCGATGTCATGGCTGTAGCTCATGGCCTGGGTCTGAAGACTACCGCAACCATGATGTTCGGGCATATTGAGACCGCGAATGAACGCTTGATCCACCTGTTTAGATTGCGGCGCCTCCAAGATCAAACCGGCGGCTTTACGTCCTTCATTACGTGGCCTTACCAGCCCGGGGCAAACACTATTCAAGTCAAGCGGACCGGCGGACCGGCCTATCTGCGCATGCTCGCGATTGCCAGACTGGTTTTGGACAACTTTCGGCATGTGCAGGCTTCGTGGGTCACGCAGGGAGCCAAGATCGGGCAAGTGGCCCTGTTTTTCGGCGCAGATGACCTTGGATCTACAATGATCGAAGAGAACGTTGTTGCAGCCGCAGGAGTGGGGCACCGCTTAAGCCTAACCGAGATGATTCGCCTCATCGAAACAGCCGGCTTCGCTTCCGAGCAGCGGGACAATGTCCACGAGCGAGTGCAGGAGACCCAATGAGAAAGAGGGTTCACAGGGCCGGCTGGATCTTAGTGAAGCCTGGCGTGTGGATCGAGAACGGCATGGTTGAAGTCGTCGACGGCGGTATTGCACAAATCGGCAAGAGCAGGGCCGGCGCGGAAATCATCGACCACGGGCCTGGTGTCATAATGCCTGCCTTGATAAATGCTCACACTCATTTGAGCTTGTCCGCGCTCCACGGGCGGCTGGACACCGGAAAAGGATTTGTCAATTGGGTGCAGGAATTGATAACGGCCAGATCCGGGCTGTCCGCGGAGGAGATTTCGTCGGCAGCCGCAAGAGCTGCACAGGGCATCAAAGATTCCGGCACTGGGCTGGTCGCGGAAGTGGGGCCCGCGGAGCCGGGCGCAACCGCAATGAGGGCCAATGGGTTGGAAGGGATCGTCTTCGAGGAGGTCCTTGGCAATTCCTGCGAACAGAGGGCTTTGCCCCGCGATGAAAACGGGCTGACCTTTTCGTTTGCCGGTCACGGTCTCCACACTACGGCTCCGAATGTTTTGAGGTCTCTTAAGTCGGCAACCTTGGAGCAAAACCGTATTTTTTCAATCCATTTGGCCGAATCCGACGCTGAGACCGAGTTCCTAGAATGCGGCAATGGGCCGTGGGCTGAACTTCTCGATTCACGAGGGATAGATTTCGCGCACTGGGGGATAGGAGGCGAGCGGCCTGTGCATAGGGCTGTCCGGCTCGGCCTGCTCGGTCCGGGAACCTTGGCGGTCCACCTGCTGCAAGTCGATGACGCGGAGATGGCCGTTTTGGCCGATACGCGGACAGCCGTTTGTGTGTGCCCCAGGTCTAATTTCCTGCTACATGGCCAATTGCCGGACATTCAGGCTTTGCTTGCAGCCGGTCTAGCACCGGCCCTGGGAACGGACTCGGCGGCAAGCGCGTGGTCGTTGAGTCTGTTCGACGAGATGGCTTTCGTCAGCGAGAGATATCCTGGTCTGAGCCCGGACAGGTTGCTGGCTTTCGCCACGGTCAATGCAGCGAAGGCCTTGGACAAGCCTGACATGGGGACCGTAGAGCCCGGGCAAAGGGCCTACCTGATCTATGTGGACATTGCTGCCGGCTCCGGGCAAGAGGCTGCGCTTCAATTGGTCGCGGGGAGACCTGACCGGGTGGAATGGCTATGAATCCGATCAGACTTGGGCGCATGGCGTATATCAACACTCTCCCCGTGGACTGGGGGCTCGTGAATGGGGGCTTCGGCGACTTGGTCACCTTGAGGCGAGGAACTCCAACCACCTTGAATCGTCTGCTGGCAGAAGGACAATTGGACGCGAGTCCGGTCTCGTCGGTTGCCGCTGCGGAGCATGCCGCGGACTGGCTGGTCTTTGACCATTTGTGCATCGGATGCCGAGGCGATGTGGGGAGCGTCATACTACAGTCCGACGTACCGGTGGAGCAACTTGGAGGCCGATCCATAGCCGTAACAGCTGAGTCTGCCACAGCGGTGCGGCTTCTACAAATCCTGTTGTCGCACCACTGGAAGGTGGAAGCGAAATTGGTGACCGAGAATGGAAGAACCGTTCCGCGGCTTCTCATTGGCGATCCCGCGCTCAAGACCGCACAGTCCAATCCGGCCGGCTTTGTCTACGACCTGGGGCGGGCATGGCGCGATTATACGGGCAGAGGTTTTGTTTTCGGTTTGTGGTGCGTTCGACGGGCATTCGTCGAGGAAAACCCCTGGGAAACCAGGATGCTTTACGACCTTCTACGCGCCTCGCGTGCTCAAGGCCTGGCCGAGAACCGGAAAGTGATGGACGAAGCCGCCAATGTGACCGGCTTGGATGCACAAAAGATCGAAAGTTACTTTGCTAAACTGGTCTTTGACCTTGATAACGAACTCTGGAGCGGACTTACGCACTTCTTGGCATTGCTTGGCCACGATCCCGGTTCGCTCAGGCGTTTTGGAGAGGTAGGGCAATGGACGGGAAGGCTTGGCGTCTCAGGAGGATTGTAAATCCCCTTGATGGGAGGACCGTGATTGTGCCACTCGATCACGGAGTAACCGTGGGGCCGATTCCAGGCCTGGTATCCCCCAAGACAGCGCTGGCGCGCATCTGTCATGCAGGCCCTGATGCAGTTATAATTCACAAAGGCCTGGTGCGCTATTTGCCGCGGGACGCCGATTCGGGCATGGGGCTTATTATTCATCTGTCCGCGGCCACCAACCTTTACGCTCAGGGCGCCAAGGCGCTCGTCACCGGAGTTGACGACGCGATGGCCCTCGGCGCTGACGGCGTCTCCGTTCATGTGAACTTCAGCGGACCAAAGGAAACGGAAATGCTCGCCGATCTCGGCAAAGTGGCTGATCGCTGTCTGGCGCTGGGCATGCCGTTGCTGGTCATGGCTTACCTGAGGGGAGGAACGCTGGCGGAAAACGATCCCAAGGGACTGGCTGTTGCCGCCCGTGCCTGCGCAGAGTTGGGTGCCGACCTGGTGAAATTGCCCTGGCCGGGTTCGGTTGAAGCCTTCACCGAAATTGTGGCAGGATGCCCGGTTGGAGTGGTCGTCGCCGGCGGCGATCGCCATGCCTCCGTGGAGAGCCTGGAGAGGCGTGTGGAAACAGCTTTGGCCGTAGGAGCCGCGGGTGTGGCTGCCGGTCGTAATGTGTTTCAGGACTCTGACCCGGCCGCTGTCCTGAGAAGGCTATTGCGGTTGGTCCACCCCTCCGCAGGTTTCCCTAAGGCGCTGCCCTTGGCAAGGAGTGTGGGGTCATAAATGCCTTTTGACAGTCTGCAAGATCTGGTGAACTTCCTCGAAGACCGAGGCCAGTTGGCTCGAATTAAAGAGAGTGTCAGTCCGTGTCTGGAAATCACGGAAGTGACCGATCGAGTCGTGAAAAAGGCCGGACCGGCTCTTCTCTTCGAGCGTCCCACTAACTATGACTTTCCTGTATTAACCAATGTGTATGGCTCATTGGAACGGATCAAGTGGATATTCAATACCGAGGGCCTGGATGGCTTAGGCGGGCGATTCAAAGAATTTCTCGAGATGAAGCCGCCGGGCAGCTTTGTCGAAAAAATCAAGCTATTCCCCAAACTGAAGGAATTGGCTTCCGCGTTACCCAAGCAGGTCAAAGACGCGGCGTGCCAGGAGATTGTCCAGACCACCGAGGCTAATCTGCGAGAGCTGCCGGTATTGACATGCTGGCCCCTAGATGGAGGACCGTTCATCACTCTTCCCGTGGTGATAACGCGTGATCCCGACACCGGCAGGCGCAATGTGGGTATGTATAGGATGCAGATATATGACGACCGGACAGCCGGCATGCATTGGCATATACACAAAGGAGGGGCAACGCATTTCCGCCGAGCCAAAGACAAGCTGCCGGTCGCCGTGGCCCTGGGGCCGGATCCAATAACCACGTACGCGGCCATTGCCCCGATGCCGGAGGACGTGGATGAACTCCTTCTGGCAGGGTTCCTCAGACAAAAGCGGGTGCCAGTAGTCAAGTGCATTACATGCGACCTGGAAGTTCCTGCGGAGTCGCAATTCGTTCTCGAAGGCTATGTCCTGCCGGGCGAGACGCGGGTGGAGGGACCCTTCGGCGATCATACAGGGTTCTATTCGCCTGCGGATCATTATCCGGTATTTCACTTGACGGCAATTACCAGGCGGAGCAAGCCCATGTATCCGGCCACGATCGTGGGAAGGCCCCCAATGGAGGACGCTTTTCTGGGCAAAGTTACGGAGCGCCTGTTCTTGCCTCTGCTCAGAACCCAACTGCCTGAGATC
The DNA here is from genome assembly GCA_016212925.1 of Desulfomonile tiedjei. NCBI lineage: Bacteria > Pseudomonadati > Thermodesulfobacteriota > Desulfomonilia > Desulfomonilales > Desulfomonilaceae > Desulfomonile > Desulfomonile tiedjei. Next base: position 147,238 of record JACRDF010000003.1, on the reverse strand, counting down.
GTGGACATGAATCTGCCCATCGAAGGTGTTTTTCACAATCTTTGTTTCGTTTCCATCGACAAGCGCTATCCCGGCCACGCTCATAAGGTTATGCATGCCCTGTGGGGTCTAGGCCAAATGATGTTCACCAAGATCATCATGGTCTTTGACCGAGAGGTCAATGTTCAGGACACAGGCGAAGTCCTGTTTCATTTAGGCGCAAACGTCGATCCGGCCCGGGACCTGTGTCTGGCAAAAGGTCCGGTGGACGCTCTTGACCACGCTTCGTCATTGCCGCACCTGGGTTCCAAAATGGGGTTTGACTGCACCCGCAAATGGCCTGAGGAAGGCTATAGCCGCGACTGGCCCGAACTGATCCGGATGGATGGCGAGGTCGTCGCCAGAGTCGACGCGATCTGGGACAAGTTGAAGCTATAAGAGCACATTTGAATGAATATGCGCTGCACGATGCTCATTCCCGCCGGTTTCGTTGAAACGACCCGCAGACTCCTGGCGTTGGTGAAGATCGAACATACGTTGTTCGGCTTCCCCTTGGCGCTGACCGGCGCGATCCTAGCCGCGCGGGGTCTCCCGGAGGTCAAAGTTCTGGCACTTATCATCGTCGCGTTCGCGAGCGCCAGAGCCGCGGCCATGGCCTTCAACCGTGTGGTGGACCGGCATTCGGACGCGGCCAATCCCCGGACCGCCGCACGAGAAATCCCCTCAGGCCTTGTTAGGCCCGCTCAGGCCTGGGGTTTGGTTGTGGTGGCCTGCGCGGTCTTCTTTCTGGCCGCATGGGGCCTGAACGAAGTATGCCTTTTCTTCTCTCCCCTGGTCTTGGCCATATTGATCGGATACTCCTATACCAAGCGCTTTACCTGGTTGTGCCACATCTTTCTGGGACTATGCCTTGGTTTAGCTCCCATTGCCGGTTGGCTGGCTGTAACACCTCAATGGTCTTGGATTCCGGTGGTTTTTGCCCTGGGTGTGGTTTTCTGGGTAGCAGGGTTCGACATGATATACGCGTGCCAAGACGTGGATTTCGATCGGACAAGCGGGCTTCATTCCTTGCCCGCAAAGTTGGGGACCCGCGCGGCCTTGCGTTTGGCCGGGGCGGCACATCTGCTTGCATTCGCGTTTTTCCTCTCAGCGGGCGCGCTGGCCAACCTGAATTGGTCATTCTACATTCTGAGCCTGATAACCGCGGGCTTGCTGCTCTGGGAGCATCGAATAGTCAGGCCGGACGACTTGACCCGGCTGGATTTGGCCTTCTTTAAGGTAAATTCGATGGTTTCTCTGAGTTTGATCGCGGCGGTTTCTTCAGGACTGGTGTGATTTTGTCAAACAGGGAAGGCCATCAAAGGCATGGCCGAACGAGGTAGGAGACCGGCTTCCTCGGCCTTTGCGAAGAGCAAAGCCACTGCTTCCCGGCCTTCCTCGGAGAGGTCAACACTGAAAGAATTGACATAAAGCTTAATGTGCTGAGCCATCACATCCCGGTCCATCTCCTGGGAGTGTGACTGAACATAACTCATGGTTTGATCCGGGGAACCCAACGCATCCAGGACAGATCCCCGAATGGCCTGATCCACCATTTGCGCCAGTTCATAACCCAGGTCGCGACGAACTGCAATTCCACCGAGGGGAATGGGACGGCCGGTTTCCTGTTCCCACCAGGAGCCCAGATCCACCAATGACTCCAGTCCATAGGACCCCAATGTGAAGCGGCCTTCGTGAATAACCAGTCCGAAGTCGGCCTCTCCACTTGCCACGGCAGGCATGACATCTGAAAAGACCATATGTCTGAAATTTGGCTGCTTGCCGTGGAATAGGCTCAATAGGAGTGCAGCAGTTGTCATGGCCCCAGGGGCTGCCACAACTCCGTGCCCCAAGTCGGCAACCGTCCGGCCGGGTCGGGCCACTAGGAGAGGACCGCATCCCCAACCCAAAGCGCCACCGGCGGATAGCAGGCCATAGGAATTCCTGACCTGCCCTAGAGCCATGAAGCTCAGTTTGGTCACTTCCAGCCTTTCTTCGACAGCCCACTGATTGAGGGTTTCCACGTCAGCCACCACCGGCTCGAACATCAAGGGAGTGGCCAGGCGATTCTCCGCCAGAGCGGCCATGATGAACGTATCATTTGGGCACGGTGAATAACCGATCTTGAGCGAAATCAATATTCCCTCCGCAAATAATTCAGGACTAGCGATTGGGCCCGCTCGTTGGCAAGGTCCAGATTCCAGGCCGATTTGTCGCGAATGCCGGCAATGTTGCTTACTCCTCGCACCTCGGCAACTTTTATTCCGAACCTCATTCCTGCCAGAGCCAGAGCATACCCTTCCATATTTTCCACCAGTGCGCCGAAACGACCGGCTCTCGTCAAAGCGTGAGACGGTTGATTCGACACTCCTGCGACGCTCAAGAAAACGCCTCGATACACCTTGAATGTTTTTTCAGCCTTCTCCACGATAGAGCAACCCAGATGCTCGTCCAACTCTATGGTCTGCCTGAACCCCAGCAAGTTCAGTGAATCGGCCTCACCCACACCTTCCCCCGAGCAGATCCCCAATTCAGCCAGAATTTCCGACGAGGCCACTGCGACGTCACCGATCTCCAAGCCCGAGCCGGGTAGGGCCCCGGCTGACCCTGCCATGATCACTTGATCAGGCTTCATGTGGGTCAAGAGATGTCCCAAAGTCACTGCGGCCGAGACGATGCCTGCTCCCACCGGAGCAAGATATATCGGGTTTTGGCGCAGAACTCCGATGTAGTAGATAAACCCGGAAGCCGTTCTGCTTAAACGAGCGTTGAGTTCCTTTTTTGCCTGGTCCAACTCCGAGTCGAGGGCTGCGACGATACACGTAACCATTAGGCACCGGAGCCGGCGAGGCCCGTTCTCAGCAGGCTGACAACCCTCTTGGCCCAGCGCTTGACCTCATCGTCCGAAGCCTTGTACAGCCCGAGGCCCGCATCCAGAGACTGGACGCCATATACCTGGAGAAAGCGCTCCAAAACGGCCTCTATCACGAATGCGGCTTCCTTGGCATCAACATCGCTTTGAACTTCTCCTCTGGATTTGGCCGTTTCTACAAACTCAATCAAGTATTGAATGGATAATCGCCGGATGGATTTGATGAGGGAATTCCTATCGGGCAGGCCATTTTCGAAAAGGACTCTCAGGTAGATCTTGAATACACGGGGGTGAGATTTAATGAACGCCACCCCGGCCAGGAGTGATTTCTCAAGCCGGGTGAAAAGGTCATCAGAAGAGGTCTCGTCTCTGACCTCCTTAAGATAGTCCTTAACCGCTTCCAAGGCCTTTTCGAAGACGAAATGGAACAGGCCTCGTTTATCGTAAAAATAATTGAAAAGAGACCCCTTGGAGATACCGACTCTCTTAACTATCGCGTTCACGGAAGCGCCTGAATACCCTTCTTCCGCGAATTCAGTTAAGGCAGCGGAAAGGATCCGCTGTTGCTTACGGCCGTCGAGCCCTCGAAACGTCGCTGAGACTCCCAATGACCCCTCCTCGGTGAGTTAGACTCAATCTTACGTTTTGCCCGGTAGGCTGTCAACCGATCTGAGTCTTCTCTACGAATGTGCGATCATACCGGCACCATTTAAGATACCGACCCTCGTGTCCTAAAATCCGCCGATTCATTTCTTCCTAGAGCGTCACAAAAATTTTCGCATGTTATGTTCATCACAATCATAATTGTTTACCCTATACAGACACTAATTCAGGCCTTCATTATTTAGCCATCCGTACCGCTGGACGCAGACGAGGGTGTCCCAGCGGCCTTATGGTGGTTGGCACGCCAAAAATTATATGGCGGCCTATTTGAGCCTCCATATGATGTTGACCGGCTCCAAGAGCCGCCCATCGCGCGATTTTTCTTGACTCTTAAATGCCTACCTATGTAGACTGATACAAGTGGTGATTTCATGCGCACGACTCCCCTGAGTCGCAATTTCGTTCCCCCTGATGTTCACCTTCGAAGCAGTAACATAGACAAAATGAAGATCACGGTTCAAGAGCAGCCTAGCGCGCGGTCCAACAGGCGCGAGTTGGTAACTGTCACAGTTACCGAGGAAGATTTCTTCAGACTCAAGGCAGCCGGGGGACCGCGACCCAACCAAATCAGTGCGGCTCTTCACCGATATTTGCATATTATGAGCGAAACCGGGTGGCGTTCACAAATCACCTATTGGGGATGGTCCAGAGGACCTGTCGTAAGTTTTCCATGCGCGATAGCAAAATCGCTTTCAGACGAAATCCGAGGCCTGGGCGGCCGCTTCGATAATCACACGATGGAGGCCGTACGATCATTCTTCCTTGCAACTACGGTTACGTCAAATAACATCCCCCAACAAATTCATTCAGAGCTTACGCTGCCCAGGAATTTGTTGTCCACGGCATTTGCTTCCCTCAGTTTCTTGGTGTCGCGCGTCTTGGGCCAACCATAGTGGCCCTGATGATTTGCTCCAAACCAAGCTCACTTGCCCGCCCCTGTCATGCATACCAAAATGTAAGTCCCACATTCCTTCCTACGCCAGTGTACTTTTTCGCGAACCGAAAATGGCTTTCACCGGTGTCGATGTAAGAAAACATTCTGCTACAATTCATAGTAGATGGCGCCCCGATCTCCCTTTTTGAGCCACGTGGCATTAGCATTGCACTAGCACCTGCGCGGGATTGCGGGTGCCGAGCAATCTTGACTTGGCGATGCGAGCACCCCCATACTCCCTGGGTTTGGGCTATCTTTACAATGTTGATTTAACGTGAGGAGGAGGTTATGAAAGCCGTTCTTTTTTTGGTGGGAGTTCTGTTGTTTATGTTTGCGGCGTCCGGACCGACCAAGGCGGATGATGCCGAGGAGGTGCAAAACCTGGTCGAGCGCGCGGTTGCCATGGTCAAAGATCGCGGCAAAGAAGCGACGCTGAAAGCCGTCAACGACAGGCAAGGCCCTTTTGTCAAAGGGGATTTGTATGTGTTTGCTATGAGAATGGACAATGTCATGGTGGGCCATCCGCATGAGCATTCGTTGCGAGGGGTCAACCTGAACTTTGTCAAAGATGCTGCTGAAACCCCTTTGTTCCAGCGCTTCAAGGAAGTTGTCGAAGCGCAAGGCTCAGGATGGGTTGAATACCAGTGGGCCAAACCTGGCTCAAAAGATCCGTCACCGAAAAAGTCCTTTATCAAGAAGGTTCCTGGAGAGGACCTGTACGTGGGGGCTGGTTACTATTTGGACACAAAACCTGCCGGTCGATAAAGGTCAGGAAGTCGAGGAAAGAAGCCCCTTGCGCCAAACGGCTTCCGGGCGCAACCTCTTAACTTATACATGGGAATTGTCGGTTCCATGTCATTGCGAGGAGTGAAGCGACGAAGCAATCTCAGCCCCTAAAGCCAGAGATTGCTTCGCTGCGCTCGCAATGACACGTTTCGCTCGAGTTGACTCCCCGGCAAGGCTGAACAGTAACGTCCGAGAGGAGATTCTGTTTGACTAATAGAGCCGCCGTAAGGCATGCTTAAGCGATCGCCGTTTGCGATGCGATGAAGGACGATGTTTGCTTTCCCTTACGCATTGAATTTTCCGCGGCCGTCCTGAGCGTGATTCGACCGCACAACATGGCGGATGGCTGAACATGCTATTGTGGAGTGATCGCCGGCTAAGCGAATCTGAGAGCGATGCCTCCTACGCCAGCGAGGAGGGTGTGCTATGAAGCGAGTAATTGTTATCAGTTTGACATGTGTTCTCGTGGTTTTTCAATACAGTTGGGCATGTCAACCCGTGGTCCGGGAGGCCACGGGGGGTTTGGCGGACTTTGTCCTCGATATTGTCACGGCTCCGTGCAGCCTTCTGGCCGTTTGTCTCGGTTGGGACGGAACAACCTGTACGCCGCCACCGAAGCCGAGATTGACGTGCTTTCCGCCGACTACGCCGCGGCGTCCTCCCTGTAAGCCCACGCCTGTGAAAAAGTATCCGGGGAGCCGCCTCCCACCAGCCGTGATTGTTCCGACTCTACCCGGACCGCCCGAAGGACCGCCTGCGCGACCGCCACGCGTTCAGGCCCCCTCTCCTCCTGTGATAACCGAAGAGAAGCCGCCGCCGCAGAGAAAACCCGTTCCCCCGCCTTCCGCGGGAACGCCGGTTCCGAGAGAATCTGTCCTGCCACCTGCCATTCCCCTGCGTCCGGCACGGCCGGAAGAGCAGCGCACAATTACTCCCGAGAAGCTGACCAGTCCGACGGTTCCTGGGAAAGCCGCTCCGGGAAGGCCCGGGGAGATCGTTCCGGGGGCCCCCAAGGAAGCGTTTCCTGCTGTGCCACGGCCGCCGGAAACTCCTCGCACTTTGGAGCCGTCTCCCGTTCCCAGCACCGAGAAGCCCGGAAAGGAACCGCAACCGCGAAAAGGCAGGCATCCCGGTCCCTGCGTACCTGTTTATCCACAAGGATGCGGCCCTCAATTTTTCTTTCGGTGATCCGGAAGCGTTCCACCAATTTTTAGGGCGAAAACCTCTTATGCTCTGTTGTGAAAAGTAATTCAGGTTTGTCGTCCTTGATCCGTCAGGGTAAATGGACTAACGTAATATAGTTGAAAGTGGTCGATGGAGAATTGGTGCGCCGGCCTGGCAGTCCGTTACGGCCGTGCGTGACTTCGGCGGCCCACATTCGTGATGTCAATTCGATCTGATCCAGCGACTTCAACGAGGAGGCCTTGTGATGAACAGATCCGAGATTCTGAGAGCCCTGGAATGGGTCGATCAGGCGGCTAGAGACGGAAATGAGCTTCGCTTGGCCAAGGCTAAGCAGGCCCTGGAAGACGAGATCGCGTCCAAACGGACCGCAACTCCTCCGGAAACAGCTTACCAGACTGCTTTCGAGAGTTTTGTTAGGAAACACGGCAGAGAGCCCTTGGAAGAGATAGCCCTGGAAGAATGATTCCGGGCCTTAGGGTCACGGGGTTGTCAGCCGAACCTTGTTCCTGGAGTTCTTTTGCGCGTAGTGGCCTTGACAAAGCTCACAGATTCCCCAACCCCCTCATCCGCGATCATTACGAAGCGCGGCCGTGCAAAGGAGTCCTCCGTCGCATATGGGGCCGCGACATTCCCATCATGGGAACGTCGCACCTGCCCGATTCGCGAGTCATACGTCCTTTTCACTCCGATGCCTTTACAAGTTGCAAAAAACCCTGACATGTTTTCCATCCCCTAACCGCCGACTGCCTCACCCGTTCAAGTAGTTTCCTGTCAATTCCGATAGTTACGTGGCCAGTGGACAAATTTCAGGGTTGGCATAGCCGTTGCTCACTATTCCGTCTTAAAGAGGAGCGCACACGGTTGTCGGTGCGCATTTACTCTGTCGGTTTTGAGCTGTTCAGGCATGTTTAAGGCGGCTGACATTATGGCGACACCGCTACCCACGCCACCAGAGCCAGATTCAGGGCGATACGAAGCGAAGGCCTTCACCAAGGACGGCAATCCTATTTATATCAGACCGATCAGGAGCACGGATGCCGATCTATTGGTGGGATTGTTCAATTCGTTGTCGCCGAAGAGCATCTTTTTCAGGTTCCTTAGAAACTGGAAGAGCGTCCCGCCCGAGATGGTAGCCTGCTTCACGCAAATCGATTGCCGACAGAATGTAGCGATGGTCGCATTGGAGCAGTCGCATTCTCGAGAGCGGATGCTCGGGCTGTGCGGCATTTTAAGGCACCCACAGTCCACTAAAGGGGAACTTGCGGTGGTGGTCTGCGATCCGTGGCAAGGGAAAGGGGTAGGCGCAAAACTGGTCGAAATCTCCGTTCAAGTAGCCAGGGACCTGGGCATGACGGAGCTATGGGGGATTATCTCTCCCGAGAACACGACAATGCTGGCTATGGCGGGAAAACTAGGCTTCTCAGTGCGAAAAGACCCCCAAGCAGACCTTTACGAGATTGAGATGAAGCTATAGATCGCTGTCGCTGACAGCCGAAATCTATTTCACCGGGTTCCCAGCCGGATTTGCCTGAACTTTTGGAGGTGGTACCATGCAAGTTGTCGAACAAGGCAGCAATGTGCTCTTTATGGACCCTGATCCGGACAACGCACGCGAGTTCTTTTCAAAGAAATCTCGCGCCATGACCGACAAGAGAATGACCGTCAAGGAAGCGGTGGATAAATTTGTTCCGGACGGTTGCTTCCTCGCAGTGGGGGGGTTCGGTGCCAACAGGATTCCCACCGCAGCATTGCACGAGATCGTTCGCCAGAAGCGCAAGAATCTAGGCTTCTTTGGGCACACCTCCACCCATGACTTTCAAATACTTTGCGCAGGCCGGTGTATCAATCGCGTTGACGCGGCGTACATAGTGGGCCTCGAAGCACGCGGGTTGTCGCCCAACGCTCGGCGTGTCATGGAATCCGGCGAAGTCGAGGTGACGGAATGGACCAATTACGCTCTGGCCGTGCGCTTGCGAGCCGCGGCCGAAGGCGTTTCCTTCGGCATCGCACGCTGTATGATGGGAACGGACACGTTCAAGATGTCTGCGGCAAAGGTCATAGAATGCCCCTTCACCGGAAAGAAATTAGTGGCTCTGCCCGCGATCTGGCCTGATATAGCGATCATCCATGTCCACGAGGCGGATATATACGGCAACTGTCATATCCGGGGGATTTCCATAGCCGACCTGGAGCTGGCGCGGGCTGCCAAACACCTTGTTGTCACAACCGAACGATTCGTCGGTAATCATGCCATCCGGCTGAATCCGACACGCACGGTAATCCCGTTTTATCTTGTCGACGCAGTGATCGAAGTTCCGTACGGGAGCTACCCGGGCAACATGCCGTATGAATACTTCTCCGACGAGCAGCATCTCGGGCTGTGGCTAAAAGTGGAAAAAGACCCGGATGAGTTTGCCAAATTCCTCGACAAACACATTTTCAATGTGACTCATTTTGAGGAGTATCTGGAGCTTTGCGGAGGCATAGCACGGATGAAGGACCTGAGAAATCTCGAAGGGCTGGTCGATCGTTTGTGACAGCCGCGGCATCGCGGGCCGGAAAGGCCGCCAAGGAGGATGTGGAGATGGCTCTTCAATACAATATGATGGAAATGATGATTTGCGCGGCTTCAAGGTATCTGGAGGACGGAAAGACCGTGGCAGTGGGCACAGGGGCCCCATGTGCCGCCGCGATGTTGGCCCAAAAGATGAACTCCCCCAGCCTGGTCATCCTCTTCGAGGCAGGCGGAGTCGCGCCTACCATGCCGCAGATGCCGATTTCCGTCGGTGACTCCAGGACCTTCTTCCGTGGCATCATGGCTGCGGGCATGTGCGAAATGATGACCACGTGTTCCAGAGGCCTGGTCGACTATGCATTCCTTGGCGGCGCTGAGATTGACAAATACGGCAACATAAATTCTACGGTGATAGGCGACTATCACAAACCAAAGGTACGGTTTCCGGGAAGTGGCGGAGCGAATGACTTTGCTTCCATGTGCTGGCGCACTTTGATTATGACGGTACACACAAAATCGCGTTTTGTGGAGAAAGTAAGCTTCTTGACCAGCCCGGGCTACCTCACGGGGCCGGGCGCGAGGGAAGCGGCGGGCCTGCCGCCAAATACCGGCCCGTACAAGATAATCACCGATCTGGCAGTGCTGGGATTTGACGACGAATCCAAGATCATGAAGCTGGAATCAATGCACCCCCGCGTGGAAATAAACAAGGTGAAAGAAGAAACCGGCTTTGATCTGATCATACCGGATTTTGTGCAGACAACCTCCCCGCCTTCACACGCGGAACTCAAAATCCTCCGTGGAGAGGTGGACCCATTGAGATTAGTGATAGGGCGATGATAAAACTCCATGAAGTATAGCAAGTGTCCAGAAAAGCGTCTGATTGCGAAAAGCGCTTCTTGGAAATTGGTACGTCGCGGCCTCCGTGCCGGTACATTTTTCGTATACACGTCAATCACGCCCCTGGCGTGACAGGGACCCCGGATCGCGGTCCGGGGCAGGCTCCGGGCCCTACGGGTTTTCTTTGAACGCGGGCCGTGCAAAGGACTAGAATTTGTTGCAACCGCTATAATTCATAGGCTCGAACGTGACGATCGCCTCCGGCAGATCGCCCTTTCTTTAAGCTGCTCTACCTGCCATGCCGCACATTGCAGGCAGGTCAGATTAGCGTTCTAGCAGTTCTCCTGTCTAATTCCGGGGGCCCGGCTTGCAGCAAAAGGATCGTAGTCAACGTCCAAATTCTTAGCAACGGCTTGTCGTGTTTTTTCCATGAGTTCAGGCACATCGTTTTCCGTCAGGCCTTCGGTATTTATCGAATCACCGATCGTGACGGTTATATGGCCGGGCCGGAACCATAGAGTCTTCCTAGGCAGGACCTTATGCGCGCCATTGCTGGTCACCGGTAGGATCGGCATGCCGGTTTGTACAGCCATCATGAAGGCTCCCTTTTTGAATGACTGTAGGTGTCCGTCAGGGGTCCTGGTTCCTTCGGGGTATATCAGCACCGACCACCCACCTTTGAGCTTTTCGGCGCCGGCACGTAGTCTTTGTACCGATTGAGTGCGGTTGGACCTGTCGAGCGAGATCGCTCCAGTGGCGGCCAGTGCGCCCCCAAAAAGAGGCACCTTCAGGAGTTCTTTTTTTATCACCCACCGGAACGAAACAGGCAAAACGGAAACCAGGGCCAATACGTCTGCGTAACTCTGATGATTGGGAGTCACAATATAGGACTGGCCCGGAACGACCTTTTCCGCACCAATTAAAGAAAAAGTGATCCCCATACACTTGGATACGCCCCAGGCCCACCAGCGCATCATCCGATACGTGAGCCTTCCGGAAGATGTTATCAGACCGATGAGCATTAACGGCGGCGCTAAAACTCCGGTGATGACTACCAGACCCAATGCTGTGAGAGCAATCCTGAGAACTCTGTGTAAAGAGAGCAGCACTTTCAACTCCTTTGGCTTACCCGAGCCATCGAGCATCGACCCGTGCAGACGTCCTTGTCATTTATATATCATGGAACCGGCAACTCAGAGAAATCCTAACGGTCCAATTTATATGGAAGCGCGCACGCGTCGCTGTACGGATGCTCGCGCAAAGAAGGAAGGCCTTTACACGCGAACACCTCGCGACCGGGCGCCCAGGTCCGTCGCGTCCCGCATTACTGCTACAACTACCATTGCGAGGGCACAAGCCCGAAGCAATCTCCAGGGGCGGGAAAGTCCCGTGTTGGTATATCGCCTTTCCATTGGAATGACCGGCAAGATGCCCGTCCCACCGGAGAGTGGAGATCGCTAAGTCTTTTCGCCCTGTGCAACGGCGAGGTGAGATGTCGAATTCACTGAATTGACTTAGAACCGATTTCCCACTACCTTACTCGAACTGTGATTCGAACGGTACCCATGGAAACACAAGACCTATCAAAATTAAAAATAGAACATGACCGCCGACGGCCGGCAACGCGCTTGGCAGGCAGACGCTGGATTTTGTGGGCCATACCGTTCGCACTTGCGGCGCTTGCGATAGGATTCCTGGCCTGGTCGGGAAACTGGATCGGGTCTGTTGAAGTTCAAACCGCCAAGGTCGCGTTCACCCTGCCGTCAAGAGCGCTGGCCGTGTTAAACGCCAGCGGCTACGTGGTTGCCCAGAGAAAGGCCGCTGTTGCGTCCAAGGCTACCGGCCGGTTACAGGTGCTCTACGTTGAAGAGGGAAAACAGGTCAAAGAAAATGAAGTCCTTGGCATGCTGGAGAACAAAGACCTTATGGCCAACCTTGAAGAAGCCCGCGCGGCCTTGAAGGTTGCCAATGCCGCTCTCAAAAACGCCGAGGCTGAACTACACGATGCAACGCTCAATTACAACCGACAAAAATCTCTGCGGGGATCGGGAGCGGTCTCCGAGCAGGCGCTTGACGCGGCAGAGGCTCGGTACAAAAAAGCCGTCGCTATGGAGGCTTCCGCCAATTTCGGGGTGCATCGGGCACAGGCCTCGGTGAACTCATCAGAGGTAAACCTGGAGTATTCGTTTATACGAGCCCCCTTTGACGGGGTGATCCTCACCAAGAACGCTGACGTGGGAGAGGTCGTGGCGCCCTTCGGGGCCTCTGTGAACGCCAAGGCCGCGGTGGTTACCATGGCCGATATGGGCTCTCTTATGGTCGAGGTGGACGTTTCCGAGTCGAGCCTGGAAAAAGTGAAACCCGGCGGTCCTACGGAAATTCGGCTGGACGCGCTTCCCAACGACCGGTTTCCGGGCCGGGTCCATATGATCGTCCCCACCGCGGACCGTACCAAAGCTACGGTCCTGACCAAGATAAAATTCGACCGTATCGATCCCAGAGTATTGCCGGAGATGAGCGCCAAGGTCGCATTCCTGTCTCGCCCGCTAAAGACCGGCGAGGACAAACCACTCCTCACGGTTCCGGCATCCTCGATCGCCAAGATCGGAAACAATGAGATTGTTTATCGAATCAATGACGGCAAGGCCCACGGTGTTCCCGTGACAACCGCACGACAATGGGGAGATGATCTGGAAGTTCTGGCCGGGCTAAAAGAGGGCGATACAATAATACTCAAACCTGATAACCGGCTGAAGGATGGCAGCAGGGTCAAGGCCAAGGAATGACGCATCATCGCGAGAATAGGCGCACCGCCCGTCTTACAGGGTCAGCGGTCATCTGACATGAAAAGCACCAGGTCCGAAGCGCCACCGCTTGTAATGATAAGGGATCTCAGCAAGGCGTACACCAGAGGCGACCAGGCTATCTCGGTGCTGAGTCACATCTTCTTGGAAGTGGACCACGGAGAATTCCTCGCGTTAATGGGACCGTCCGGGTCCGGCAAAACCACTCTGTTGAACCTGATAGCCGGAATTGACACAGCTGACGAGGGGGTTCTGGAAATCGCGGGCGTAGATATCACACAGCTCAGCGAATCCGAAATGAGCCGCTGGCGGTCCACTCACGTGGGATTCATATTTCAGTTTTACAATCTCATCCCGGTGCTCAGCGCGTTGGAAAACGTCCAGCTTCCCTTGTTACTCACTTCTCTGGACTATCGAAGTCGACGGGAACATGCCATAGCCGCGCTGGAAGCGGTCGGCCTGATCGACAGGATGGATCATTACCCCTCTCAACTTTCCGGAGGCCAACAACAGAGGGTGGCAATTGCCAGGGCGCTGGTCACCGACCCTGTCATTGTGGTCGCGGACGAACCTACCGGCGACCTGGACAAGAACTCCGCGAACGATGTGTTGAATCTGCTGGGAGACCTTAATGAGTCGTTTGAAAAGACCATAATAATGGTGACTCACGATCCTCGCGCAGCGCATAAATCCAAGCGGGTCCTTTACCTGGACAAAGGTGTGCTCGCTGATTCGCTCAAGGATGAACCGTGATCAGGCGATGCCTCTACAATTCTTTATGCCGCGAGATATTGGTAAAATATTCTTCCTCATTAAGAGACAGCAGATCCTCCAAAAGTGAGGTTTCGCCTGTGATCTTTTCAATTTGGCTACCAAAAAACTGTCTCAATACGCGATTTTGTCCGACCACTCTCCTGTCCTTATTCTTATAGAAGGCTTTAAGGTAAATATGAATCCGTGCGTAGCAGTTTTCGAGTTGATCCAGGTCCTCGCGGACCATCTGTTCATACATCTCTTCTCTGGGCATGTCGGGGTTTTCTTCTATTAGCTGCCGTTTTGCCTTAATTCGCTCGCTCCGGGATATGACGTTTTCCACGTATTGATTCAATTCGGCAAACACGCTGTCGTCCATCATTACCTGCAGAATGTTGTCCTGAGATCCGGGGCGGTTGCCGGCTCGACCGCCGGAAGGCGATGTGGCCGGTTCATATTGGACTTTCCACAATTCAGGATCGTCCTGAGATTTTGAAACGGCAATCTTTTCGATTTTCGTCGAAATGCCGTCTTTGACAAAAATCGGTGCGCGTATCACAAGCCTTCTCAGTTGATTGGCGTAGAGCTTCGTGAGCACGCGGTACCCCACTTCCATGGAGCTGTTAAGCATAGAAAAGATCGCTACAGTCCGACGATCTTCCAAAGAGATCAACTGGAGCATGATCTCCTGAACAGTGGGGGTAAGGTAGAATTTGAAAGTCGTGCCGTCCTCCAGTTGCTTTCGGACAAACACACGAAAATTATCATCCAACTCCTCCGAGCGAGTTTCAAATTGAAAACCTGCAAGAAAGCGACCTTTGGCCACCAGGATCTTGGCAGCGGCGCCGATGGTCATATTGGTTTTGTCGAGCATAAATAGTTCAGGCAGGCGGTTGTCTCGAAGAGCGTTGTTGGTAAAGGAGGTTATTCTGGCCAACGCTTGGGCAATTATCGCTGCATACTTGTCGTCAATTGTGACATCCGGGATGATCTCGATTGCTAGTTGGCTTGAGTTCATGGGTTGCAACAGATCCCTAAATACTCGGCGGCAGTTTACTCATATTGATACGCATTGAAAACGGCGCGTCACCGTCGGGCCTCGCGCCGGAGCAAGTTCGTCCCACGACATCGCGGGACCGACGCCTTACCCGGGGACCTTCGCGACGTGTCGGCCTCAATTGCAATGCGTCTCCGGTATGTCATTGGCCAGGGTCCTTGTGGGGGTCTCTCCTGAGAAAATCGTTGAGTCGTATCACTTTGTCATCAGCAGAGGCAGGCGACCTGAAATCTTCTCTTTCTTCGATTCGCTCCACAAGGTCCTTTAGGTTCGGGTCCTTAGCAAGGGCCTCATTTATTTTTCGGTCAAGTTCAATTGACTTCTGCACCAGAATGTCCACAGGACACTCCATGCCCACGCCCTTACTAAGAATGGACACCAGCTTGTTGACAACCCGCGGATTTTTCTGCAGATAGGCAGGAACATGGCCCCACAGGCTGAGCGCGTCAATACCCGCGTCCATGCATGCCTTTACCAAGCACGAATGAATGCTGATAGGTCCATAGTAATCAGCGGCTCGTACCTGAGCATCCGATTTAAGTGCACTCTCCACAACGGAAGTGGACGAGCCCACGACTGTCACGACAGCGGGAGCTGAATGAGAAATAGTATCCTGCACCCCTCCGACAGTGTAAAGCTGTTGCACACTCAGCTTTCTGATTATATCAATAATCACTGACGAATAGGTTAACCATCCGTGGTGCGGCTCCTTCCCGAGAAGCAAGGCAACATCGCGGTTGCCCGAAGGATTCTTCCAACAATACAGTTGAGAAGACATCGGTTCCAGCTCATGGATGATGCCGTCTTCGATCTGAGCCACAGGCCGATCCAGCGTGTAATTCACAAACGGCTCGTTACTGAGGGCGGCTATCTCAACGGGCTGCAAGACTTCGACCAGGTATTGAATGGTGTCCGTAGACACACCACCGGCGTCGGACCACCCGTGGAACCCCGCAACCAGGACGGGTGTTCGGAGGTTGGGCACATGGTCCCATTCAATGTACGACCGCGGCACAGATTCCGTCATTTTCGCTCGCCCCTCACAAGGCACACCTATTCTAATCTACCTCCACCGGTCAGATCAAGCACGGAACAGGACCCAGGCCCCAAGGCAGGTGGAATGGGCGAGGGTCCGAGATAACTTACGGCGGGAACGTATTTTGTTTAATGGATTATGCCTTTTGTCTCACTCTTGTCCACGAATTATTTGACACTTACAGCAATGAAAATAGTGAGCCCCTTCCTGAGGCAAATCCGCTGAACCATGCTTCCACAGCATTGACAAAACCCGCGGAGCTACGTAAACAATCTATTGCGCCGGAAAAGGGCCTCCTTGCAACATTTATTCCCTGGTATCACGCGATCCAGCCTCCTCCAACGACCTGCTCGCCCGAATAAAGCACGGCGGCTTGTCCCGGAGCAACACCCGACTGCGGTGTGTCAAACCTTATCTCCATTGCATCGCCCTGGAAATCCTTTATTGCACAGGGCACGGACGGTGACGTGGACCTGATCTTCACGTGGAGCCGATCTCCCGGTAAGGGTGCCTTAACAGCCAGTAGGTTTACTTTGTTAATGGTGAAGCCTGACTTCAGGGTCTCTTCCTTGGTGCCGACAACCACCGTGTTGGTTTCAGGATCTACTCGGATTACATAGAGAGGTTTTGGCCGAGAAATACCCAGCCCTCGGCGTTGGCCCACGGTATAATTCGTTATACCTCGGTGTGTACCTAATGTATTTCCAAGACGATCGACTATTCGACCAGGGCGATCCTTTGTTCCGTGAATGCTCAGAAAGTCCCTGTAGTTCCCCTCGGCAATAAAGCACAGTTCCTGCGATTCGTCGGATTCCCAAACTGAAATGCCTTCACTTCGCAACAAGTCTCTTACCTGAGTTTTGGTGAAACCTCCCAGCGGAAAGATCGTGCTGCCGAGAATCTCAGGGGTCAACATGAACAGAAAATACGATTGGTCTTTCGCTCTATCTTTACCTCGGAGCAAAACAGGCCCCTCCGGGGAGAGGCCGATTCTGGCATAGTGGCCCGTAGCCATTTTTTCGCAGCCGAACGCACGAGCCTGGTCGAACAGAAGTGTCATTTTGATGAAGCGATTGCACATAGGGCACGGCGACGGCGTCCGGCCTCCGGAATATTCAGCAACAAAGTATCTTATTACAAGAGCCTGGAACTCCTCAGACAGATCGACTTGGTGAATCGGGACCCCGATCTGTTCAGCCGCGGCCTGGGCCATTTCCCAGGATTTGTCGGACCCGGAATGCAGCAGAGCGTGAAATCCAATTACGTCGTGCCCGTCTCGCTTCAGGATTAGCGCGGACGCGGTACTGTCCAAGCCTCCACTCATGGCCACAGCCACTCGCATAGCAACTCCCGATACCGATGCGCGATCGCAGAGTTAGGATCCAAAGTCCCTGGCAATTAGGCCGGATCACTTCTTCGGATACCAACTGTTTTCAGCGGTTCCTGTGCCGCTGCTGATAAAAAAGCGGCTCGTATTTGGTGCGAGATCTCGGCCGCTCCATTTCCTGATCCGGCACAGCGACTTCTCTCGGAGGAAGTCCTTGTGCTTGGGGGGACGGAGACGTGACCGGCGGAAGCATTTCCCGTGGTGGCGGAGAGGGAAGACGTTGGCCCGGAGTCAAAGGGGGCGCCGTGCTTGCCCCTGGCGCGGCATAGGGCGGCTGTACTCCCCGAGCTTCTTCAGGAAAAAGGTTCCTTCCATCCAGGGGGTTCAGGGGGACGCCCCTACCCGGTCCCGGCGGAACGACTCCGGAAGGCTGCCCGGGCGGATATTGAGCCCCTGGGGCCTGATATGCTCGTGTGGCCTGATCATAGGGGGCCGGCAACAAACTCACCCCCCTGGTGTAGGTGGCCAGCACTTCGGGCTCATCCGTTGGAGAGAGGACCAGGGTTCGGTTCATGAAAGGGGTGTATACCGGTTCCCGAACCGTTTTTGGAGCAAACCCCTCCTTGGAACTGCCGTCAATGGTCAGCATGTCTTTGAAGGTTATGTCCGGAGGGACCGGGAATTCCTTTTCAGGCCGTTTGTCCAGGACCTCCTTCATGAAGTAGCCCCAGATCGGCAATGCGGCGCGGGCGCCTTCCTCACGGGGCCCAAGGGGTCTCAATTCGTCGAAGCCCACCCACACACCGGTCGTGAAATCAGGATTGAACCCTATGAACCACGCATCAGCCGCCTTATTGGTGGTGCCCGTCTTTCCGGCTAAGTCTTTGCGCTTCAAGTACTTACTCATGCGCGCACCGGTCCCGTGGGTTACGCCTCCGTGGAGCAGGTCCGTCATGATATAGGCCGTCTGCGGAGACATGGCCGCCCTTGCCCTCTTGTGGGACGAGGCGCTGCGCGTCGGGCCACCGGCTTTTGGCGCATCGCCGGTGTCCCGAGCTACAGGCCGCGGGGTTTCGGCAAACTCGGTCTCCGAATCCGTGGTTTCCTGTTCCTCGTCGTAATCTGTGTCAGTGGCCCCGAAATTTATGTTTTGGTCGGACCTGATCTCCTCTCGCGGAACCGGGTGGGGTATTTCCGACGCGTCCAATAATGGCACGGCCGAATTGTCTTCCAGGACGTTTCCAAAACGATCCTCAATCCGTTTGACCAGGATGGGCTGGACATGAACACCACTATTGGGGAAAACTGTGTAAGCCGAGGTTAGCTCCATCGGGGTCACTTCCGAGGTCCCGAGGCTAAGCGAGAGGTTGCTGCCCAGCGGAGACCGAATCCCCATCGCTTTTGCCATACGGATTACCGGGCCAAAATCCACGTCATATAGAATTTTCGCGGTGCAGATGTTGCGGGACAGTTCGAGCGCTCGGCGCAAACTCAGAGGCCCCAGGTAGTCTCCTCCCGCGTTCCTGGGCTGCCAGTCCAGTTCTTCTTTGTCGAAATCGACCGGAAATCTTGTGGGTTCGTCTATGATTATTGTGGCAGGGCTGTAGCTCTTCTCTTCAATTGCCACAGCATAGATCAAGGGCTTGAAAGCGCTGCCCGGCTGGCGTCTCGCCTGAACCGCGCGGTTGAACTGAAAACGCTCTCCGGAAACGCCGCCGATCAGAGCCCGCACGTATCCCGTCCGGTTTTCTATACACACCAGGGCGCCTTGAAGCTGGGGATTGTCATCCAGGACGAACATCGGTGTTTCACCGACAAATTTCTCGAAACGGAGGGCCAGCACGTGGCCCACTTTGTATATGGGTGCAGGTCCCTCAAGCTTCACTCGCCCCCTGATTCGCTTGGTGAAAGCAACATCCAGGTCGGTTTCGGCCTTCTTGCGGTTAACTTTTGTCACTATCCCCTGGTATACACGGCCTTCAGCCAAATTCGGATTGACCCGGCCCTGAAGCAGTTCGTCGATCTGACCGGGGGGTATGGTGTTGACTATAGCGAAATGCTTCTGCCGCGCCTTTATCTCCGCGAGGCCCTTCTCCACCGCCTCCTGGGCATGCCGCTGATAGTCGATCCGGCAGGTGGTGAAGACCTTGAGCCCTTCGTGATAAAGCTTCTGCTCGCCGTACTTTTTAATGATGTAACGGCGGACTTCTTCGGCAAAATCCGGCACCAGGTCAAAAGGTTTCGTCACGTCCTTCTTGATGAACAATTTCTGCTGCTTGGCCTTTTCATATTCTTCTTCGGTGATGAAGCCCGCACGGAGCATTCGTCCCAGCACCGTCAACTGCCTTTGCCGTGCAAGCTCCTCGCTCTTGAAGGGATTGAAACGTGCGGGGCTCGCCACCAGACCGGCAATGAGCGCGGCCTCAGCAACCGTCAAGTGCTCCACGGGTTTGTCGAAATAGCTTCTGGCAGCCGCCTCCACCCCGTAAGAGCCTTCACCAAGATAGATCTCGTTCAGGTAGATGTAGAGGATCTTTTCCTTGCCCCACAACTTTTCGATACGAGAAGCCAGGAGGATTTCTTTGATCTTGCGGGACGCGGTCCTGTCCCTGGTTAACAGGTAGTTACGGGTTTGTTGCATCGTTATGGTGCTGCCGCCCTGCACTATCCTGCCGGCTTTGAGATTGGCCAACACCGCCCGGCCAAAGCCCCGCCAGTCTACACCGGAATGCTCGTAAAATCTGGAATCCTCCGCTCCTAGAAATGCCTTGATAACATGAGGCGGAATCTGAGACAGCTCAACCACAAAGCGCCTCTCTTTGTAGAAAATCCCGATCACCGTGCCGTCGTCCGAGTAAAATGTCGAAACCGTGCGTGGCTGGTAGGTCTCTAATCCCGGAATTTGAGGGAGTTGTCTGGAAAAAACCAAATAGGTTCCCAGCACAGCGCCACCCAGGAAAATGGGAATTTCCAGGAGGAGGATAAGAGGGATCAGGACAAAGATTGTGAGAAGGCTTTTGCCGACGATTTTTTGAAGTGCTTTGTTCACAATGGATCACTTCTTGTGGAACAGGCTCTTCAGCCTGTCATCACTGAGATTCCGGACAGGCGGCCGGGAAAGCCTGCCCCACGATTCTATGAATGGTTACCATATCTTGGGTCGCTTTCTTATTCAAGGGGAAAGAACCATAAGATCTCGGGCTTTCACGATTTCACCCGAATAGACCCTGGCAGCCTGTTTGACCACGTCCACGTCGTCACAGGGTGGATAGAAGTGCGTCAAGACCAGCTTCTTGGCAGGTGCCTGCTCCGCGATAAGCCCTGCCTCCGACGGGACCAAGTGCCCCGGTTGCTTCAATTCATCCGGCATGGAGCACTCACATATCAGGATTTCCGTGCCCCGCGCCAAATCAATCAAACCTTCCGAAAAATCCGTGTCACCGGAAACCGTGACAGACACGCCATCCGCTTCGATCCTGTAGTGGAGGCTGGGAAAGGAGTGAACAGCGGGGCTCGAACGTATTATAAATCCATCCAGCTCCAAACTTCCAGGTGCACGCGCGTCCATCTCCCGAAGAACCAGCCGATCACCCTTGGGAACTATCCAATCCCCGTACACTCCGACCAAAGCTCGGTAAAATTGTTCCAGACCCGTCGGGCCTATCAAGTGGAAGGGGTCGCTGCGGACCACTCCGTACTCGTAGTTTGAGGCAAACAGGAAAGGAACCAGGTCGGAGACATGGTCCGGATGAAAATGCGTTATGAGAATCGCATCGATCCACTTTGAATCTATGCCGGCCTCACACATTCGGCGCACAGTTCCAGGACCCATGTCCACAAGCGTCCACGATCCGGAGCCTCGCACGCACAGGCCCGAAGCGTTGCGTTCCAGGCTCGGTGTCGCGGTTCCGCTGCCCAGTATCGTGATTTCCATGAAGCTTCCTCCCTCGCTTCCACTGACATTATACCGATGCCGACCGCGAAATGGTAATCTTTCACCGCGGAGATCGCCGCAGGACGGTTACTGTAACATCACTCCGGACCCTTCGTGTTCTCGCGGCGGCCTCTGTGATCTCGGCGGTGAGCAATCTTTCGCTTGCAATGGCCATTCACCGTCTTTGTTAGGATTTCGCTAAGGCGCTTTTCGCTTGACATCGCTGCATGGCACACGTAGAATCATTCCCAATATTTGTCTGCAAAAGTTAACTGCTCGAAACCGCTGGGAAGTTTCTGCCATGAACTTTCAGGCGGGGGAGCATTTGTGTTCGTTTGAATTGGGGCGACATCTCGCGTAGAAAGCGGGATCGTCCTTCGTGTTAAGGAGGAAATCCAAATGCGTCATAATAGGGTTTGGTTGTTAGCAGTCGTGCTGAGCCTGAGCATTGGCATGTTCGCGGCTCCGGCATCGGCATGGGAATTCACGATGACCGGCGCCTGGACCTGGGAGTATGACATCAGGTCGCAGGGCGGTAAGAACGGCTTTTTCGGCCGGTACGACGTTTCGCAGCCCGCGATAGCGAATGCAACAGCACCGATAGCGGTAGCCGCCGGAACGTTTGCGCCATACAATGCATGGTTGGGTATTCAGGCCTTTGACTTGGTTTCAGGCTCCGACGCCGCATGGCAGACCCAATACATGATCAACAACATGGAACTGAGGATCAATCCTGCTGTTCGCGTCAGGGGCAGTTACTGGATCGGCGAGTGGAACCCATTCGGGACGGCAGCCCCGTTTTTCGGCGCCACCGACCGCGGCCTCGGGGACCTCGTAGCGTCCGAGTATTTGAACAACAGGTTTCCTGGCGTTCAGCGCTCTTTCTCCCCTGGATACTGGAACACTCTGTGGATGACCGCGCAGACTCCCTGGGGTATATTGACTTTGGGCAAGAGACCTAACATTTTCGGCACAGGCCTCTTCTACAATGGTATAGAACACCGCACATCAGAATCCTTTTCGATGTCTGTTCCTTACGGACCCCTAACGATGGTGTTGGGGTTTCACCCGGCAAGACGATCGGCAGGCACCGGATTTTTCAATACCGACTTTGACAAGAACAACGGCAGAATTGTCGACGCCTCGGCAACTGCCGTTTACAGAAGCGGGCCCGTGGACATCGGTATTCGCTACAACTATGGTTCAGACCAACATCGTGGCGGTGAAAGTGTCATTGCAGCTCCCGGTGCCACGCAGGGCGGTGTAACGTCCAGGAATGCCACGCGATACCGCCAAGATTTTCTCGATCAGTTTGGCTCGCTGTATATCAAGTATAACAACGGGCGTTTCTTCTTCAATGCAGAGGGTGCTTTTGACTACATAACGGCAAGATTCAGGCAGGGAAACGACGCGGGCGTGCCTCAAGTAAGGACCTTGGCTGCCCTTCAGACCGGCACCGCCGGGCTTGGATCAGCGCCCCAAACCAGGGATGAGTACGTTGAAGCCCTGCGGTTCGTTATGGAATCTGGTGTCCTTTGCGGACCTGCCAAAGTTGCGGGCCTTTATGCCTGGTTGTCAGGCCCTGACAGGCGGAACGGCATTCAGATAGACAGGACAGGTCTGATTACCACTCCTGCGACCAGCACAGATACCACCACCGTATATCGTGCTGCGGCGACCAATTTTTCAAACACAGGGCTGTTCCGGCCTTATAGCTACCTCATGGTTTACACTTATGGTCTCGGCGCGTTTATAAATGCCGACACAGGCAACGGCTATGCCGATGACGCGTCAATCTTCGCAGCAAGGGTCGACTATGCCGTGGCAGCGAACCTGAACTTTTACACGAGCTTTATGTGGGCCGACCGCGCGTCCAAGAGCGGCTGGGGCTGGGGCTTTATCAGGCCCAACGTTGACATCGGCGGCACCTTGGCGGGCGCGCAGGCCTCAAACAGTGCTGTTGTCCTGAACCTTAACTCCCGGAGTTCAGCGCCTAATATCCCCGACACCAATTTGGGATGGGAGATCGACTGGGGCGTTGACTGGAAGCTTCTGGAAGGCTTGCTGCTCAATACCACCTTCGCCTACTGGAAACCCGGTAGGTGGTGGAACTATGCGTGCGTCGACAAGAGTGCCCAGGTGAACTGGAACGTGGGAAGGGCCAGCAACTTCTGGGGCATAAACCCGAACAGAACCATAGACGGCATATTTGCTTTGGAACTGAAGTTCACGGCCGAGTTCTAAAGCCTAATCAAACGATCAATCGACGAAACCAACGGAGGGCTTACAGGCCCTCCGTTTTTTTGTGCAATCTTGCCATGATGGGGGGACTTGTGGTTGTGGGGCAGGCTGGAAAGCATGCCAACACTTACTCTTATACCGATTCGCCATAAAAAATATAACATTGCCGAAAGTTGTCATTGCGAGGGCGTCGAGCCCGAAGCAATCTCAGTGGCGAGAGATTGCTTCGTCGCTTCGCTCCTCGCAATGACAGCTGCTATCCTCGATGTTACGAGAATAATAGCGAACTGGTATTAGGACAGGCAGGCTGGGTGCCCCGCATACCTGCTTCACGTCCCTGGGTGGCTGGCATGCGGAGGCACGACAAACCGAATGAAGACCCCGGACAGCAGACAGAAGACCCCCAGGTAGGCAAAAACCGCAAAGAAGTTGCCGTTCGTGGCGTCCAATATATATCCCGCCAGGGAGGGGCCTATTGCCCCTGAGATAAATCCATAGGCCGTGAATACTAGCCCGAAAATCGCACCGAAATGCTGCAAGCCGAAGCAGTCGGTGGCAAGCGGTGCCGATACGCCGAAAAGCGTCCCGAAAGCAAATCCGATGACCGCGGCCAGAGCCGCCATAACAACCAGGCTGTGGGAGTGCGGGAGAATAAAATAAGCCACTGCCGCGGCGAGGAAAGTGACGCTCATGGTAAAGTTCCGCCCCACAATGTCCGACAGGAAGCCGGTGACCAGTCTGCTTGCCCCGTTCGCCGCACTGAAGGCTGTCAGGAGAATCACGGCAGATTCCAGACTAAACCCGCGTGACAGGCCGAATGCCGTTGACAACGTGACCATGGCTATTCCGGCTGCCCCCTGCAATGCCCAGGTAATCCAGAGAAACCAGAAACTGCTCGTCCTGAGGCTTTCGCTGACAGTCAGAGAACGTCCCAAACCCTGAGCAGCGGCCGACCCAGACGCCGCGGCTCCTTCCTGAGGCAAAGCCGTTCGAGGCGCGTCCGTAAACTGAGCGGCGACAACCCCGATCACCAGAGCAACTATTGCCATGACATAGTTCATCAAAACATAGCCGAGAGAAGCCAGGAGAATCCCGAACAGGGGCGCCATCACGGCTGCAGCCACGCCGAACATTAGGTTCACGATGCCCGACACAAGGCCTCGTCTGGCCGGGAACCAACGCTGAGCCATGGTAAGGCCCGGAATGTAAACAAAACAGGAAGCGGCCCCCATAATAAAAGCCCACAAATAAAGCCAGAAAAGGTTTGAAGCATGCGCGATCAGGAACATATCCAGGCCGGTCAAGATGGCGCCGATGGTGATCATCGCTCGAGTGCCGTACGTCTCCTGCCATCGCCCGACGAAGAACATGAAGATTCCCACGGCTGCTAGAACAAAGAACAGAATGTTTCCTATGGCTCCCTTCCCCACGTGGAAAAGGTCCTGCCAATAAGAAGCCATGACGCCGGGAAATCCAAAGATGAAGCCGCCAGACCAAAAGATGGCCATCGAGGCCCCGATTATGGCTAAAATGCCTCTTCTTGTATGCGTCATCCGGTCTCTCCTGGATATCATGCGGGCAGTAGGACTCTTGCCCGTCCTGTATTCCAACGAGTTGAAAACCACGGATGAGCTTTGCATATCCGTGGCACCAGGTGCAGTTCAGGGTTCCGTAGGAACACATGATAGTAGCCCGGCGATTTAGAAACTGTCTCAAAACCCTGGAACAGAGGAGTTCCCGGGTAGGGGCGCTTCGAGAAGCGCCCTGATTTCGGGCGGTTCACAAACCGCCCCTACCGGTGCCATCGCAGAATCCTCGATTCTGAGACAGTTTCAGCAGTGGCACCCGTCAGTCAATCGGACATTACTTTCGAGCATCGCTATAGGATAAGCAGGCTGGAATCCCGCGCCTCACGGGACTGCCCCATATGTCTGCTCAACTCGTCTCAGTGACTTCGGAACCCGATTCCTTCTACTCGAACGTGATTATCCCGGAGATGGGTCTGCACGCCCAGGATTTCCTGTACGAGCCACAAGTTGGCCTTAACATGGTCAGTGACAAATGGGACGGTGTATTCGGTTGTGCCTCGGGCCAGTGCGGCGAAAAGGATCAACTGATCTGCAACATGTCGGTCAGTGACAGCGCCTGAGTCAAGATCTTCCAGTAATGTTCTTGCCACAAAATCGCCGATGGCCTCGGACCTGCGACCTGGTGCGCCGGCCTGATCCGCTCCGATTAGACAACCACTGTCGGTCTCGGCCCAAACGAGCAAAGCTGCTCCCTTTTGCGCAGCCGTCGAATCTTCCACGAGTTCGATTTCGGGAGCAAAGGCCCTTTTTCTCAGCCTTTCGACACACCGATCCGCCATCCGCCGGCACACCTGTTGTTCGGAGAGATGGGAGGCAAGAGAAATGCCGCGAAGAGCTTTTACCCTGCCCTGCTCCACCCTGCGGAACGCTCCCAACGGACCGGCCAAAGGGGTGAGTTCGAGTTTCAGCCTGCCGGCTCCCCTTGGAACATAGCCGGGCCTGATCATCTCAAGGCGCACGTCAGCTCCCATTTCACGCAGGATGGGTACCAGCACTTTTTTCATGTGGAAGAAGCTGGGCGCGAAGTCCTGAAACAGGCCTCCGGTGATGATGAAGCGGGAAGGGCTTTCGGCAAATAGCGCCGGCGGGATCAAAGTGAACGCCAGCATCGTTGTGGAACCGGCGGTGCCTATATCGAAATGAAACTCGCCGCCCTTCAGGACATTTCCGGGTCGATAAACGATCTCTTGAGAGCCGACTTCTGCGCCCTCCAGGCTTCCCGCGGAAACTGACGCACAAGCACGGGCCGCGCTGAGATGCTGAGCCCTCAATCCGGGTTTGGGACGCTTCGCCCGGATTCGAACGATGTGGAGGGGCTCCCGCCTCAGCGTGGCCAATGCCATCGAATATCGAAG
Source organism: Desulfomonile tiedjei (assembly GCA_016212925.1). Classification (NCBI taxonomy): domain Bacteria; kingdom Pseudomonadati; phylum Thermodesulfobacteriota; class Desulfomonilia; order Desulfomonilales; family Desulfomonilaceae; genus Desulfomonile; species Desulfomonile tiedjei. The sequence continues at coordinate 121,329 of JACRDF010000003.1, read as the reverse complement.
TATAGTGCCGCTTCCTGAATGTGTCGCACCGTCGATCTCGATCATGATGTCCGATATACGTGCGAACCTTTTTGTGTAAAGGGTCCGTGTCTTAGCTCCGCGTCGCCACATCCGAAAAGGTCTGCGGAACTACGGCAATGATCCATTGTGTAATACCACTTCGCCAAAAAAGATATAACATTGCCGAAAGTTGTCATTGCGAGGGCGTTAAGCCCGAAGCAATCTCTCACTGCTGAGATTGCTTCGTCGTTTCACTCCTCGCAATGACAACTCACACCACGTATGTTACGAAAATAATAGCGAAATGGTATAATTCCCTCGGGCATTTCCCGTCTCACGTCACAGTCGGTTGGGGTCGTGCTTCTTAACGTAGGCTAGGACCGAGCGGCCCGTTCTCGAGTACAATTTTATCCTATCATAGTCGAGCGGCACGTTGTTCAGGTATTGCAGGACAAGGGCATCGGAGTCCGACTCTCCCGGGAGAATAGACGAAAAGAAGAATCCCAACTCCTCAAATTGCGAAGCCATATCGTAGGTGAGCGGATCGCCCAGATTCAGGTGAAGCGTGATTACGTCGAATTGTCTCCTGCATAACTCTCTCAGACGGGACCTCACCTCCGAGACGACATCCTTCCCATATTCTTGCACTTGCAGCGCGGCAAAACCACTGGGCTCGTACAGGGTGGATTTTTCGACCAGGACGTGGTTTGTTTTCAAAGCGCCTCGTTGTTGCGAGTTGGGCTCAAGCATTTCGGGAACCGCCCCCAGGTTGCGGTACAGTTTCTCCACAAAGGCCCTGTGGCGCTGTGGGACGTACAGGGTGGGACGAGGAGGGGTCCGCAGGTACTGATATTCCACCGTGAACGTTTCACGCTGGGTAAGTTTTTCATCAATCTGCTTGAAGGATACGTTTGAAGGCGCGTAAGCCAGCATAATCCCGCAGTTGCGGAATCCCAATCGGTAAGAAACCCGCTGCGAAAAGGTATGACTGGTCACCGCGCGTACGTATAGCCCGGTCAGTCCCCTGTGCTTCGCCTGCTCAACGAGAAACTCTGCGAGCTTACGCAGGCACCCCTGTCCGCGAAATTCAGGTTTGACGACCGCCTGGCCCATTTCCGCTATGGAAGGACTGTCAGGAGCGCAGAAAATCGCGCAATGTCCCGCCAGGTCGCCGGCTTCGGTCACGGCCACCGCCGATACTATCCGGCCGCTCCGATTTAACTCGACCATCCTTTCAGGAAAGTACATGTGGGGATAGAAATACGAGTATCCATAGGCTTTGTAAGCCGCCCGGGAGACCTCTACCGCATCTGACGGCTCCATCAATCGCAAATTGAAAGCCATCCTTTTCTTGCTTCGCTGTTTGCCGATTACCGGGGGCTTGAACCGTTCGAGTTCGCACGCCTCGAAATAGTCCGTGATGTTCTTTCCCTTGAGGAACTTCACCAAGTGGGTTTCCTTGCCGTCAGGCCCCAGATAGCGCAACGAGACTTCATCCATCAAGTCCTTCATGAGCGCAATACCGCTCCCGCGATCTTTGGCCGAGCCGGTTGCGGTGCCAGGTTCCATTATGCCCTTAGGATCGAAGGGCAGTCCTTTTTCTTTGACGATGACTTTGAGGCCCACAGGGACCCTTTCGCAGGAGATCTCGAAAGCCTGACGCTCATTGGGTTCGAAGGCATGCTGGATCACGTTTTTCACGGCTTCGGTCACTGCCGCATCTATCTTCTGTTGATCGGTCTCGTCGAATCCGAGCTTTTTAGCCACAGAGCGAACATAAGCGGCGGCAATCGAAACAAAGGATGGATCATTGGGGATTGATAGTTCAGAATATTCGCATCTTGTTTCCACCGCTCTTCTCCTGGCCCGGCAGGGGGCATGCGATTCGGGGTTTCAGCCCTTCCCTCAACAGCATTAACCATACCGGGATATACTCTAACCATACAATGTAATAATCAAAAACCGCGACGCTGTCCGTGGCCTTAAAGTGGAACCGCAAGTAATACAGTGATAGAAGGGCGCTCAAAAGCAGCAGGGAAACCCGTGGCCGTATTGCCACCAGGGGAGCCATCCACAGATAGTACCAGGGGAATTGGGTCGGGCTTAGCAGGAAAACACCGGCTACTGCGAGTAGCGATAGCTCCCACAAGTCACTCTGGTCCCTTGGCGTACCGATGGAGAGCCATGCGGCCCATGAAACAATTGCTGCTGCCGCAATCACTCGGGCAACTAACTGTATCACAGCCTCGTCCCAGGCCAAGACTCGCCCGAACAATTCGGTGGTCCACAGCAAGAGCATGAAGAGGGCGTCATTCATCTCCCACGTTTGACCGTACGCTATGAAGCCCGAGCCTTGGTCAAGACCGGAAAAATAGACGGGCAAGAGCAGTAGCGAGCAAGTGGCGGCAAACAGGCAGACAGCAGGAACCAATCGACGAGGATTGTTCCGCAAAGGTGATAAAACCACGGGAAGGAGCACGACCGGCCAAAGCTTTATGCCCACAGCCCCAGCGAGGATAAGCCCAGCCGCGTTGTATCTGTTTCTCGCTCCCAACATCACCGCGAGCATGACCAATGGGAGAGCCATCACGTCCATGTGAGCGGCGTTGAAGACCTCTCTTATCACCAGAGGATTCCACCAATAGATGGCAGCCAGACCGCAGGACAGCTTCAGGTCCCTGAGAACCAGCAGCACAAGAATCAGATTAGCTGCGTCGAAAAATGCCAACACGAAGCGCCACGCAAATAAGCTCCAAGGTTTGACAAAGTAGGCCACTGAAAAAAATATCTGGGCGACAGGCGGATAAATCGTGCGTAAGTCCGCGTGATTGATCCTGCGAACGACCTCGTCAGACTCCCCGGCCAGTGTGGCAAGTGGAGCCGGAACCGAGTCCGCAGCTTGTTCCGCCTGATTCGGCGAGTACTGATAAGGGTTCATGCCATTGGCCAACACGGCCCCGTCCCACATGTACCGATAGAAATCGGTTTCCAGCATGGGAGTGGAGAAGATGGTTAAGGCCCGAAGGGCAATTCCTACCCCGATCATCCATGTGAAGATCCTCTTCCCTTCAGGATGCGTGAACTTGTTTCGGAATATTGCAAGGAGAAATACCAGGCCTGCCGCGAGCTGGAGAGCGACCAGGGTCAGGACCGGCTTTTCCGCTAGTGGCCGCGTGTATTCAAATTCACCGGATAACCAGGCCAGTGCCGCATGAAGACCCAGCAAAGCCAAGCCGGTCATAACCCATGCCGTGAAGGACGCGTAGGAGGCTTGTCTGAAGAAGCCTGAGCTTAGCCATCTGAGACTGACCATGTAACGACCCGCTTCCCTGTTGGAGGGTACATTCTTATCAATTGTGGGACAGATCCGAAAGTGATTTCGATGACGCCACTGAACTATTCAGATCCGGGTCACGTTGTTATAAATTAACAAAATGAAGACACTTCTGTTTGTACAACTGCCACCACCCCGATTTTCCTTTTCTACGGCAACCACGAATATACCGCTTGCAGCAGGCTTTCTCATGTCCACGCTGGCAAGCTCAGGCCTCAAGAACCTGGACTTCGAGGTCCTGTCACCCCAGATCTCGGATGTGCTCGGTGATCGAGGGCTGGCCCTTGAGATTGCTCGAAGGCGTCCTTTTGTTATCGCTATGACTCTCTACGTCTGGAATGTGGAAAGGAGCCTGTTTCTGGCCTCGGACATCAAGAGGCGCTTCCCCGGAACCACCATTCTGGCCGGTGGGCCCGAAGTTACCCCTGACAACCTCTGGGTGCTGCGACATCCCGCTGTGGATGTCGGAGTTTTCGGAGAAGGCGAATCCAGAATCGCGGCGGTGATGGACGCGCTTCTCAAAGGGAAATCCCTGGAACATATCCCGGGCGTCTTTTTCAAAGACCAAGGTGAAGTGTGCGCCAACCTTGGGCCGGCCCCCGCGTGGGACCTCTCATCCTGCCCGTACCCCTACCTGGACGGTCGGATCTTGCCGTCCAGAGATGGTACGCTTTTTCTCGAGACAGTCAGGGGTTGTCCGTTTCAATGCCGTTATTGCTACTACCATAAGGCTTTTCAGCAAACGCGTTTTCATCCGCGGCCGGCAGTGGAGAATGTGCTGGACTTTGCCTACTCCCGCGATTCAGCGGTTCGCGAAATCTACCTGATGGACCCCACTTTCAACGCAAGAAAAGGATTCAGGACATTGCTAAGATCCATGGCCGGGCGAAGGCGTCAAAAGGACCTGGCCCTTCACACGGAGCTGCGCGCAGACTCACTGACTGCTGATGACGTGGGATTGTTGAAGGACGCAGGACTGGTTTCAGCCGAGATAGGCCTCCAGACCACTAATCTTGAAGCTCTCCGAGAGGCGGGCCGCAGGCAGGAACCGGCAAAGGTCGCGCGGGGTGTAACGCTGTTGAAGGAAGCGGGAATCGAGGTCACGACGGGAATCATACTCGGACTTCCCAAAGATACTCCCGAAGGCTTTTCCGCCACTTTGAAGTGGCTCAAACAAACGGGGGCATATTCCGTGGTCCATCCTTTTGTCCTGTCAATGCTACCCGGAACTGATTTCAAGTCACGGGCTTCCAGCCTTGGGATCAGGTATGATCACCGGCCCCCGTACTACGTTCGTTCCACTCCTACTTTTCCCGAACATCGGCTTCGGACCGCGCTTCTGGAATGCGAGAAGACTTTCGATATGGAACTGGACTACATTCCCCCGCCTTCCTTGGTGGATCGGGGAACGGGCTTAATTTCCAGGCCGGATCAGACAACGTACGTGAGCAAATGGATAGTTGATCTCCAGAATGAGCCTGATTGGCCACGCGTTGCGCCAGAGGTTATTTCAAAGGCTACGGACCCTTTCGTGCTCTGGTTCAGAGGTGTTCGAACGACAGGCACGGAAAAAGCCATGCTCCAGTTCCTCAGGGACTTCGCTCTTGCGAATCCTCATGCGTGCCTACATCTTGTACTGGAGTTCTCGGAACCGCCTGACTTGCCTTTTTTCCGAAAAGCGCTCGAAGTTTCGGCCGACCCGGGCCTCTTCGTGAATCGGTCTTATGCGCCCCTGTACGGCGAAGACGAAGTGGTATCTCTGAATTTCACCGTGGTTTTGCCGGACCCTGGTGATCATCGCCGACGTTCTTCGATCTCCAACGGGCTAGGCTCCATGGCGTCGGTTGTGTGGGACTGGAAAACCCTGGATGACGCTCGGCTGATGCGTTCCGACGCGCCCTTGTTGGTCTCACCTCCAATGGCGGACCTGGCCGGCGATGTTGAAGGGCTGCTGAATGTCCTCCAGGGGGCGCATGAGGATCACCCGGAGGAAGTTCTGTTCAGAGATCCTCTTTTGCAGCAGATATGGGACTACCGGTTCCGGAAACTCGACCCGGCCGCGGGCTGGCCGGAAAGGATTCTCAATAAAATCTGGAGGGTCCAATGAAGGTCCAAGATGTTTGGTCTCAGGCGGGCATTTGAGTCAACAGATGTTGTGGGACTTCGTCGTTAGCTTTTTTCTACAGAAGCCGATACCGATTCTCCTCCGTCATTCTCGACCTTGTCCCAGGTACTCACAGGCCCAGGTACCATCCTGGAGAGACGATGGTACTGCCAGGCCAAATGGCAGTGCAGAATTACATCCTCGATGTAATCCCTCAGTTCATTCATTACACCGAATTGTCCTTCCGCTTCTTCCTTTTCCGCTCCCTCTTTGACCAGAGCGTCCACCTTCATCAGGTTGTCGAAAATTTTGCCGAAGCATTTGTGAACGTGAAGTTCAAACTCTTCCCTTGTTGAAAAATCCACAGTCTTGGTTCCTTTCGGTGCGAGCTTCTTGTCGAGCCCTCAGAATTGGGTGTGGAAGCGGCCGCGTGAGCCTGACACAGTGATGGGGCGGAGGGCCCCTCGGTGAGGAGCCACCCCGCGGTCAACCGCGTGCTACGGACGAATCTATGTGCCGATACGCTTCCATTTCCCTTCCGGGATCATGAGGTCGTTTATTCGCTGTTCGGCATGGTCGTTAACGAAGAAGGTGTCGGGTGCGTCGGGACCGACCAAAACCACAGGGCCCTTAAATTTGTCGGCAAAGGCTTCAATGGTGGTTGTCCCTCCGAAATCCGCTCCTTTGGCCTTGTATCCAATGACAAGGACTTCATAATCGCCCTTTTTGAAGCACTTTCTCAATTCCCACTCATCATTGCCTTCGCAGAGGCGGAATCCCACTTCAACGTAATCGCCCAGGCGCTCGTCGAACATTTCGCGCATCTCTTTATCTTTTTTGGCGATGAGATCCGGAGTGACCTTCGCTGTCTCCTTTTTATCCGCATCCACGAAAACCACATCTCGTCGAAGGGTATACGGTGACTCCAGGAAATGAAAAACGTTCAATTTCGTTTGATAATGTCGTGCCAGGGACAAAGCGTAGTCAAAGGCCCAATCTCCCTGGCGAGAAAATATGGCACACAGCCCTATTCCATTCATGATACCTCCTGCTTTTCGTTTCTGATAGTCCGAAAGCCTGATTACTTGTGCAGCGTCTTGGGGCATGGTTACATCGCTTTCTTCAATGCATTTTGGGGGTGCGTCGGCATTAGCGGAATTTCAACTGAGAAAGTGGTCCCCTCACCCACCCTGGAGGCCACTCTCATCTTGCCGCCGTGCTCTTCGATGATTTTCCTTGTCACCACGAGTCCCAGGCCGGTGCCTTTGGAACCTTTCGTGGAATAAAACTTTTTGAAAAGATTGTCCTTGATTTCGTCCGACATTCCGCAGCCGTCGTCGGTAATCTGCAAATGCAGCCACGGGGCTTCGACTCTTCCACTTAGTATAATGTGATGGGTGTCCTGTACCGGGCTCACGGAGCATGCGCAAATTGCGTTAGAGATCAGGTTGGACAACACGGTGTGTAATCCGTTGGGGTCAAGTCTGGCGAGACCCATTTCCGGTTCAAAGTCTTTCACGAGTTCGATTCCCTTGGCGAGTGCTTGCCCTTCATAGAGGTCGAACACCTCGGAAAGAACCTGGGCCGGATCACATTCCTTGTACTCGGGCTCTCGTTCTTTGGACGCGTACAGTATGTCCTTGACCAGTTCCGAGACCTTGGCCACGTTCTTCTTCACCATATCCCATCCTACACGGATTCGCTCCTCTTTACCAGTCCTTATGCCCGAATCTACAACGTACACTCCTCCTTCGAGGCCTGAAAGTATATTTTTCACCGCGTGGGACATCCCTGCGATTGTCTCGCCTAGGATGGTAAGTTCATTTTGAAGGAGCTTTAATTCTGTGACGTTTGTACACATCTCCATTACCGCTACTGTTTCTCCGGTTTCGTCGGTAATGGGCGAAGTCTGGAGGATAATGTGGACGTCTTTACCATCGAGATTCCAGAGTTCTTCCGAGCTGTGGCTCTCCCCGTCTGCAAAGGTCCTTTCCACCGGGCAGTTCTCGCATTTTGAGTCTCGTCGTTTGTATGTCTCGTAGCAGTGTTTGCCCCAACTATCGCCGAAATCTTGAGCAAACATTTTATTGTAGAATGCCACTCTGAAATTACGGTCAACCACTGTCAGATAACAGGGCACGTTGTCGAAGAGGTTTTTGAACTGTTCTTCTTTCTTCTTGAGTTCGATCTGGAGCCTCTCAAGCCGTGTGACATCCACGGACATTTCAAGCACCTCGGCGACTTTGCCTTCGTCATCCATGATGGGAACCGTATTGACAATCACATAGATTTTCTTCTTTCCATTGCCGGCCAGGTTCCATATCTCTTCGGACCTATGTGACAGGCCGTCTTGGTAGGTCTTCTCCACCAGGCAGTTCTCGCACTTGGAATCAAAACCCTTGTAGCCCGTAAAGCAGTTCTTGCCCACCTGATCTCCGAACTCATCATGAAAGGCCTGATTAGCCCGCACAATGCGGTAATCACGGCTTACCACCGTCAAGTAACACGGAACTTTCTCAAAAAGCTCCTTATACATGCGGCGGCTTTGTTCGACTTGTCTGGTGCGCTCGTTAATTTGCCGGCTCATTTCGTCAAATGATCGGGAAAGCTCGGCTATAGAATCCCGGCCCCTCGGTGTTGCATCCGGGACGTATTCCCCTCGGGCCATTTTCTTGGCTTTGTTCTGCAGTCGTCGCAATGGATGACTGACCAGGAATATCACTCCTAGCCCGATGATGGATGAAATAAAAACGAACAGGAGAAAGCCGAATACGACTGTGTTGTGCGCATTTTCCAGAATCTGGGCGCGGAGTCCTCCCAGAGGCAGCTTGACTTCCAAAGCGCCGAGCACCTTATGGGATTCCGGATGCGCATGGCACGACGCAGTGGAGCAGCTCATTGTGTTGGACAGCGGGTTCACCACGGTTAGAAGCCTGCCCTCGTCGAGAAATTGGTATCTCACCTGCGCGTCGGTCTCCAACTCGCGCAAGAGATTCGCCGCTTCATTCCCCTTTGAAGGCTGACCCACCGAAGAATCCGCATCGTTCCTGCTGGTATAATGGAGCACGCCGTTTCGGTCGTAAATGTTGATTTCCTTGAAGCCTTCCTGCCTGCCGATAGCCTTTACGATCTCCCTGATGACTTCCCGGTCTTTGGTCATCATCCCGTTCCAGATCGCGGCCTTTATCACCTCGGAATCCTTCAGGGCGCTCTTGATCCTGGCATTGACCAGGCTTTCTTCTTGAGTGGCAATGTTGTGATAAGTAAAGGCCACGACTGTGAGAAACAGGACGAGTCCCACGTAGAAACTGAGTTTGAATCTCAGGCTACCAATGAAGTTTCTGAAAAGTCGTATAGCGGCATGGAACATGTCGGGCTTCGCTGTCGGGTCTTGGGGGAGTGATTGACTCCCCCAAGGCTCGGGGGTCTTCTCAAGGAGCGCTCTTATCCTATGGCTTTCTTGATAGCTGCAAGGAGAACGTCCTTATTGACCGGTTTTTCTATGTATGCTTCAGGAGGTCTGATCGCGCGCTTCTGTATCCATTCCTTGAAGTCCATACTCGGAACGTCGTCCTTGCCGAATCCGGTGACCATTACGACGGGGATGTCTTTGGTATCGTCATCCTTCCTCATCTCGCGGAACATCTTGATCCCTGTCTTGTTGGGCATGAGCAGATCGAGGGAAACCAGGTCAGGCCTGTCGGATTTCACCTTGGCAAGCCCTTCCTCCCCGTCCATCGCCGTTGCGGTCTCGTATCCATTGTCCTCCAGCAGAGTGCAAAGGAAGGTGACCATATCAGGTTCGTCATCAATCACCAGAATCTTCTTGGGCATCGTAAACCTCCTTGTGCTGTTGTTGACCGTCCAACTACACTATAGCGTACCTCGACCCTTATGACTCCCCTAAAGAACAAGCGCCGGCGCGAGAAGTTCCGCAAGGTTCATCACCTTTGCGCCGATGTGCCAATGGTCGATGATTTCCTTAAGTTGGTCCGTGCAATTATGGCAGGACTGCAGCACCACATTGGCGCCGGTAGCGCGTATCTCGTCGGCCTTGATCTTGCCGGCCGCGATTCGCCGCGGAGAGAACTCGGACATGGCCAGGGCTCCTCCCCCACCACCACAGCAGAAGCTCCTCTCCTTATTATGTTCCATTTCCACGAAATCGTCCACTGCTGCCCTGATGACGATCCTGGGCTCTTCCAACACCCCCCCGGATCGGGCGATATTACAGGAGTCATGGTAGGTGAAACGTTTCCCCTCCCACACGGATTTGTCACATTTGATCTTGCCCTCGAGAATCAACTGGGCCATCAGTTCCATCATGCTCGTGATCTTAAACGGAACGCCGCCGACCCAGGTGGGCAATTCCCATCGAAGTGCGCGGTACCCGTGACCGCATTCGCCGGAAAGCAGGTATTCACAACCGAGTCTTTTGACATCCTCGGCCTGCCACATGGCGAACAGCTTGGCGTCCGCGTCGTTGCCGTTGAACAGAGCATAATTTGTAAGATCCCAGTAACGGGAAGAAATCGTGAAATCCACGCCTGCGGCATTCAGTACTTTGGCGCTGGCCTGAATGGTGAGCGGATAATATTTCGGCTCACGCGGATTAAGCGTAAGGAAATATTGCGCTCCCTTCTTGTCTACAGGAATGGTGAAATTCTGGCATCCGTCCTCATCCTGCAGTTCTTCTTCGATCCATTCTATGGTCTCGATGAACTCATCCTGCGGCACGGCCATGTTGTTGCCGTGATTGTAATGGGTGTCCACCGTTTCCTGCAGGTTCGCGGGACAGCGCCCAACTTGCTGCATTATACCACGAGCAGCCCGCACCATCATTCCATAATCAACACCCATGGGGCAATTATAGGTACAGCGCCGACACATGGTACAACCGCCGAAGAGCTTATCGAACATATCCTCAGCCAGGTCTTTGGTCAGAGGTTTAGCTCCCACAAAAGAAGGGAAAATCCGCCCCATCCAGTCGTATCGGCTTTTGTACCATTTGCGAAACCTGTCCGCCTTGTACGCGGGTACCAGGGTCTTGTCTTCAGGGATGGAAACACTGTAGTGGCAAGCGTCGCTGCACATGCCGCAATGAATGCACCCGGCAAGAGACGCGGCCACCACGCGATTGAGCTTGGCGGGAAGTAGCTTCTCCATCTCGGCCAGCATTTCCGGCGTGAATTCGGGTTTCAAGGGCCACTCTCTCTCTTCGGGCGAGCCGAGCTTTTCAGGGGCCTCGGGTTTCAGTTGGTCAGCCTGTTTCTCTTGTATTTCAGCCATCTATCTTCCTCCATCGTATATTGTCGTAATCCTGATTACCGGCTTCAGACTTTGGGGTTCCATGTGGCATTCACGTTGCCCTTGTTCAAAATCCCCCGCCCGCCGAAAACCATGCCGAAATTGACCCGGCCGAAGGGATAGAGCACGTAATGGGATATCTTGCTGAAGGGCACATAAATGAGGAAAAATGTGGTCATCAGGAAGAAGAGCCACATCCAGCCCGTCTCAGGTTTGCCCTGAATCCACAACCACATGGTCACAACTCCCACCCCAAAGAACACCGTCATGAGGATGATGGCGAAGTAGTCGTCAGGGCTGCTGATAATCTTGATCTCCGGCACTGTGAGCCGCCTGTAGATGCGGCGAAGCCCAATCAGGAAGGCAAGCCCCATGAAAACCATGAAGACCGCGGTGACAGTAGGAGTCATGAGAAATGGCACCAAAGGAATAAGAAAGGTCGACCCGATGGTGAGGGCGACTGCGATGTGAAAAATCAAGAACTCTGTATAAAAGTAAAGGTTCTTCTCGGTGCTCTCCATGTCCCAGGGGCGAAGCACGTTGGTAAGAGAATGCAGTGCTCCTGCGACCCGATCACCTTTAAGCTCCGCCCTTTCTGCTGGAAAGGGTTTTTTCAGCAGCTGATAGATCTTAATAGTGTACATCAAGGCCATAAAGGCCAAGCACACGTATTGAACAGGTTCCTCCAATATCAACAGCGCGTGGCTCACTTCGTTCGGCATAACTCTTTCCTCTCCCTTCGTCGCGGTTATCTTTCGCCCTTTCCGGGCAATGTGATGCGGTTTGGCTAAGACAAAACATCGGGGCAATCAAATCCGGCGCTATGGCAGGATTCCTCATGGATGCGCGGGTCTGCGTCCACGTCCATATTGGTTGCCAAATGCCATTTCCGATACCGAGGATCCCTCAATGGTCACAGTCCCGTGCGGAACGCGGGATTGTCCGTCCTCCTTCGACCGACGAGACATCTGTCTCACCATTCCTGTTCTCGGAACGTTGCCCGCTTGATGACGCATTCCCTGTGAAAACGCTTCGAAGGCAACCGGCTAGATGCCGGCGCTACAGGCGTTTTCATAATTCGTTGTGGCGCTCGCCGCCATGGGAGTTGGAATCAATCTTTTATTCCTGGAGCGTCCGGAAAATCTTCGCGCCCTCCAGGCAGCCAACTGCCGGTGCCCAGTCGTTGAGAAGCAAAAATAATGCCATCAATAAAGATTCCACTGTAAATAGGTATGAAATTGAAATCAAAACCTGTTCCAAGCACATCCCATTCGTGGCGCCAGCGGAATTGAACCAGAAGTGTGTCAGGTTTATTTACACATCGTAAAGAGGCAATGGTGAGAGACCGAGCACATTGGAGGGTAGGAAATCCATCATCAAGAATGTTAGACTATCTTAACTACAATGTTGGTGATTATGTTCGCGGCTTCGTCCACCCGGTCCGCACTCCGATTGAAATGCCTGTATATCTCTCGAAGAATGAACATCAGGCGGGGATTGCCCCCGGAAAACAATTGCTTCAAAGCAGCAAGAAACGTGTCGTTCATTTCGTTCTCAATGCGCTTTGCCCTTACCGCATGTTCAACCGCGACGTTTGGATTTTGTTTGAGGTGGCGAATCGCCGCGACCAGATGTTCCGCTCCTTTTTGCAGTAGTTCGGCCATTTGGCAGAGGAACTCGTTGCTCTCCACCTCAAAGACTTCCATCTCTTTCACCGTATTTTGAGCATGGTCAATCACGTCATCGACGGCGCGCGACAAGGCGAAGATGTCCTCGCGGTCAATCGGCGTGATAAAAGTCTGGTTGAGTTCGTCAATGAGAATCCGCCGGATATCGTCCGCTTCCTGTTCCAACCGGCGGACCTCTTCCGGCATGCCTTCCCCTTCCAGGAATTTGACCAGGGCTTGGCATCCGCTAAGGGTCTTCTCCGCCTGAGCCAGCAGGAGGTCAAAGAAGTCCACGTTTCTCTTGGCCCCGAATATTTTCCAAAACGCCACGATACCTACCTCTAGTCTGCCAATGGATGCAGGAGCCCCCACTTCCCTTCGACAATTCGACTGAGAAGCACGAGCATAACGGCTCCTGCAAAGGCTGAAGCCGGCACTGTGAGAAACCACGCGTAAGCTATGTTACGCGCTTCAGACCAGCGTACGGTCCCAAGTCGCCGGGACGCGCCGACACCCATGACCGACGATGCCACGACCTGAGTGGTGCTGACCGGCCCGCCGAGTACCGAAGCCATCCCAATAACCGACATGGCCGTGAATTGAGACGCGAAAGAGTGGACCGGTTCCATGCGGCAAATATTGTATCCCACAGTCTTTACCATTCGCCAGCCGCCGGTCGATAGCCCCAGGGCCAAAGCCGCAGCGCAACTGATTACCACCCACAGCGGAATGTGCAGCTCGCCGCGAAGCTCACCACTGCCGCCCGCCAACAGCAAAGCAATTATCCCCATGGCTTTTTGCGCATCATTGGACGCGTGGCCGCCTGCCAAAACAATTATACAAGGCTTTTGCAGCGTCTCGAAGAGGTGCCTGACCCCCCGGTGCGCCTTTGCAAACAAAGCCCTGATGGCCGAAAAGACGAAAATACCCACCAGGCCCCCAATGAGCGGAGCGACGAGAAGTGGCGCCAACACGCCCTTGATGATGCTTTCCGCAGCTATGCCGAAACGTCCCATCGCCACCAGCCCGGCGCCGATAAGCCCGCCGATGAGGGCGTGCGAGCTACTCGAAGGCAAACTCAAAAACCAGGTGAGAAGATTCCAGATGGTTGCTCCGCTAATGGCCGCGATTATCATGGTGAAAAGATGAACAGAGGGCAGCTTTTCAAGAAGCTCCAGGTTAAAAATGTTAGCGGCCATGGTGTGGGCCACGGCCGTCCCGAGAACCAGGGGGCCTACAAATTCCGATATGCTGGCTAGAAAAAGCGCCTTGTGAGGACTGATGGACCTGGAGCAGACCGCTGTAGCGATGACGTTGCCTCCGTCATGAAACCCGTTTATGAACGCGAAAGACAATGTCAGCCCGACAGAAATGCACAGGAGCAGATTTTCCAACGGTCACCCCTGAAAAACGAACAGATAGGAACACTTCCCTGTAAAGCCGGACGGCCCCCTGTCCCCGGGGGCCAACGTCCGGGGGGCTTGAGCGAGGACCATACCACAATTTAGAATGTGAATCCTATAATTTGGAAAAGAAACAATAACATCGGCCCATCCTGTCGGAAATCCCGTACGGCCGTGCATTTTTGGTTGACACGAAGAAGGCTCGGAAGATAAGTCCAACCCGTCCAAGGAAAGTCAAGTCCAACCGCATGGAGGCAAAATGGACTCCGCCGAGGAAACGGTTCAGGGAATCAGCGATCGAAGCGAATGTCCGAGGCCACCGGACATAACAGCGGACGACAGGGTTTTTCTAGCATGGCAACGAAGCCATATGGCAAATGAGAGGACCTTTCTCGCGTGGTCGAGAACCAGCATATCCCTTCTGGCCTTCGGGTTTGTTATTGAAAGATTTGATATTTTCCTGAAACATTTGCTCCAGCTTTCCGGTCAACCCGCTCACTTGGCGGGATCGGGGCTGGCTATCTATCTCAGTCTGGTCTCGTTCTTTCTGGCCGGTTTTGCCATGCTAATCTCCGGCGTTCGTTTCCTCAGAGTTAGACGGCACATTAACAGCGGAGAAGCTGTATTCTCCATATTGCCGGACGTGCTTGTGATAATCTCGGTGATCGTAATAATAATTATGGCCACTGCTTTGTCTGTGCCGAGACTATTTGAATTAAGTGAAGGGCTGTCCTCAACGCTGCCGTGAGATGTCGAAAAAGCGGCAGACGGCTCCTTCTCCCTCCGGGACAGGGTTGGGGTGAGGGCAACTAAACACTGTCAACTGTGATCGCGGCACTATTTGGATTTCCTTCCGAGTATTGAGGCTGTCTCTTCCAGCCTGTCTTCATTGGCATTTCGGGACCGGATGGCTGGGAGGCTTGCCCTGCGACCTTTTTGCATTGTCACGCGTGTTGCTCGCCCGCACTGTCAGGGAATAATCCGCTTTTGGCACAGGATTATGTTGACAAATTGGTCTTAATTCGATAAGATAATCACAATCTTAAGATATGGGAGAATGTACTCATGACAAGACGTTTATTATTGGGGATAATCGTCCTATTTTGTTCTATGGCTTTTTTGGCAGGTAATCTGTGGGCCGCCAGTGCGAGTTCTAAAAGCACGGCAAAAACCAAGAAACAGGCTGAACTGAAGCCCTATTCGGGCCTTGCAAAAGCTCTCAAGGCGACCCAGAAAAAAAGCTTAAAAACCGCCAAGTTGAATTCAAAGAAGAAAACATCCAGCGTAAAATCAACCCATAAGACTGGCACTTCGAAGAAAACAGTCAGCGTTAACACCAGATCCCCCCACAAAGCCTCTTATCTAAATTCCAAACCCCAGCACAAGGCCACCCGGTACAAGAAGCGGACCGCTCAGCAAACTCAGCCGTCCAGCAAGCATGAGGCCTCGGGAGGCATCGGCAACTGACAGGTTTCTGTCCCGCACGGCTTTAAAGGTTACTCAACACACATGAAGGGGGCACGGCCCAGCGTCATCCGAGCCTGTATTCCGCGATGGACATGACCACCCGCGTGTAATACCATCATCGGACGACGTTTCGCTAATGAGCCATGTCGTGCCAATGCGGTTTCATTTGAGGAACCCTTGGGAAGCTCGTTCATTGCCGGCCCAGGCCGATCTCTTCCGCTTCCACCCTATGCACGGGAGTGGCTGACTTCGCTTCGGAGACCTGCCTCGACCGGCTTCGTTAAATGTCCCTCCGTTGACCGCGCATCGGCATCAGGCCGGTGACAGCCCAATAGAGTTCAAACAAGTGCCGTCAGATCTAAACCTGGGGACTGCGTTGAAACAAGACAGTGAGGCAACAGCTTTTCCAGAGCGCATTGCTTGGCTGGTCTTTTGTCTGACCTGCGTCCAACTGGCTTTCTTGCATCCCTACGTAGTGCTGATCCCGGGGGAAAGGGCGAACGTATTTTCGGGGGTGCTATGTGCGCTCAGTGGAGTGCTGGCATGGTTGCTGATCAAGAAGAGTTCGCGCTTTCTCAAGTCTCCAGAATTATTCATATCGCTAGCTCTGCTGATCCTGGTGGCCCTCAGCGGCATTTTCAGTTTGACGCCTTGGTCCTCTTCCCTAAGAGGCTTCGTTGTCTTGGCTTCAGGGCTGGGTGGATTCTGGTGTGCCAGGATTTTGCTGGATTCCGAGGCTCGGCAAGTACTGTTCGCGTGGCTGGGCCTGGGGATGCTGGCAGTGATAATCGTTTTGTCTATCATTGGCTACGTCGTTTCAGGACGAATTGAATACTTCTTGGACGTGAACCCCCATCCGTTGGCCGACAGGATGATGCTCCTTTCCTTCGCTCCTCTTACCTTTATCTTCTGGCGGAAAGGACCTGTAGCGGTGGCGGCGGTGATCATGCTGTTGCTTTCCTACTTTGTGTTCTACCTGAGTGACTTAAGATCGGCCATGCTGATACCTCTGGTTCTTGGCGTGTTGGCCGTTCTGTTTGGGGCCTTGCGCCTCAGGTATTTTGCCGCTGTTCTCGTGCCCTTGGTCGTAATATTAGCTTGTTTTTTTTATAAGTTGCCGGTGGCAAAGATAGGACCGGAGTACGAACCTGCCTATTACAGGGCGGAGAACTATCCTTTTTCTTTGCATATTGCAGCCAAACACCCCTTCCTGGGAATAGGCCTCCGTGCGCCTCGTGAGCAATTCCTCGAGGATTACCAGATCAAGTATCCTTACGTGACAAAGGAAAAGTTCACCGAATCGGTTCAACAGGTGGTTACGTCGGAGAATATATTTCTCACGTTTATGTCTGAGTTGGGCTTCCCGTTGGCAATACTGTACGCCGGGTGCGTATTGATCTTGTTCGTGAGACTCGTGCGTGTGGTGAGAACTGGCCAACAGACGACTTTTTTGCCGGCTCTTGCCATCTTGTTACCTGTGACGGCGGCACTACTTCATTTTCAAGTTCTGGATGGACTCCTGCATCCCCAAATCAGTTGGTTCTTTCATATCTTGTTAGGGATGATCCCATCACGGACGGGTAACGTCAAATAGCTGTAATTCGAACTGAGCCGGCTATATTTCATCCCCTTGAAATGGTCAGTTCAAGAAACGGTTTGAAGTCCTTTTCGGCGCGATTTGCGCCTACTTCATCTTTTTTTCTGGTTTGGGCGGTTTTTGGGCAGGGGCCATTGCTTTGCCCTTGCCTTTCGCTTTGCGTGGCTTGCAAGCGTAAGGGGCGCAACCATAATAATAAGGAGCACAAAAATAAGGGCCACAGGGTACCGCATACGCCGGTGCGCATGTCGACTTGGCGCCAAAAAAACCGAAGGGACCCCCCGCTTTGAAGAAGAAAGCGGACGCGGGCTCTGCGAAAACGCCCCCGACTAGACCCAGTGAAACCAACAATGCAACGATAAGCATCAACTTTTTCATTTCCTTAACACCTCCCTCAACGGCTCATCATTTCAAGGGGATGAGCAGCCGTAATTGTCCTACCACAACCCCCCCGCATTTGTCCAGAGGCTCAAAGCAAATTCGTTGGGAGACCCGCCAGGGTCGGCTTCACCCGATGTCTCTTCTTTGATCGCGCGTTGGTACAAATATCTGCAAAATTCAAAATTTTCGCCCGCTTTCCAGGTGAATTATGCGCTCTAGATCGCCACTGGACCGGATCAAAATTCTCTTGACCGTGTGACACTTCAGTGTATATTGCGCTGAACATAGTGATTCTCAAAAGTCTTTTCCGAATGGAGTCGCACTGCTGGACAAGCCAGCAGTGGCACCCATGAGTCAATCGGCCATTACTTTCGAGAACTGCTACAAATTCACCACGACAATTAATGCCCCTCTGTTCAGCCCTACAGTTCCGGGACTCTGGTTCCAGCAGACACTGTGAGCTATAATAAAACGTGACACGGGGGAATCCGGACTCTGTAAATGTGTGATTTCAGCAAGTGATTTGTGGCTGAAGAGGTCTCAACAGGGTAATTTAGCGGAGAGTGGGCATGGCAGAGCACATCGAATCCAAGCCTAACGTGAGTCCAGACCTTCATGTGGAACCGGAGCTACTCAGACAGCCCCCAATTTCGACTCAAAGCATTATACTCGACAGTCTTTTCAGCAAGGATTTGTCCGACTCAGGGAGCTTTGACTTCAGTCGCGTGAAAGAAGCTTCCTTCGGCAAATTGCTTGAAGCCTTACCTATGCCCGCGTTCCTGATTGACTCTTCACTATCCATCGTTTTCGTCAACGAGGCCTCAGGCAAGATAGCTGAGGACTGTGCAAAGATCGTTGGAAAGAAGTTCTTCTCGCTCTTTCCAAGCCCTGGAGAAAGCGAGAAGATGGAGTCCAATCTCAAAAGGATTTTTGAAGACCGGGTCACCACTTCTCATGAGGGAATGCTTAAGATCCAGAGCAGACTGTCCTGGTGCCGAATTCTGTTCCGATCGGTCAGACTGAAAGGTTACAGATCCGTGCTCGCTCTCGTAGAGGACCTGTCGGCCGAGAAGCGGCAGCTTATTCTTAATGAAAAATACCAGCAGCTGGTACAAGTATTTCCCATCGCAATCGCTGAATTTACTATTGAGAAGCCTCTTGCAATAGATAGTGCGCCAAGCGCCATGTTGTCCGCCATATCCCGAGCAAGGCTCCTGGGAGGAAACCACGAATTTGCTCGCCTGTGCGGCCACACGGGTGTGGACAGCATGAAGGGCAAGCCGCTTTGTGAGTTGTTTCCTTTTGGTGAGGCTCATTCAGATTACTACCGCTCGTGGATAGCAAAGCGGTTCCCGGTCATCAGTTTTGAAACCGAGGAACCAAACTGCTCGGGGTCCGCCCGCTATTTCGAGAACACCCTCGTCGGCAACGTGAAAGTAGGACATTTATTTGGTTTGTGGGGTATGAGACAGGACATCACGCAGCGCAAGGAATCAGAACAGGCCTTGAGGACCGCCAGGGATAAACTGGAAGAGCGCGTGAAAGAAAGGACGGCAGAGCTGACCGAAACGAATGAACAATTGCGCATGCAGATTATTGAGCGTAAGCGTGCGGAAACGGAGCTTGCCAAACTGGTAATTGAATTGCAGGAAGCCCTGTCCAAAGTAAAGACTTTGAGCGGTTTGCTCCCTATTTGCGCGTCTTGCAAGAAGATCAGAGACGACCGGGGGTACTGGACTCAAGTGGAAGTCTATGTTCGGCAGCATTCCGAGGCGGACTTTACACACAGTATTTGCCCGGAATGTGCTGCCAAGCTCTACCCTGGGCTCTATGATGGCGGCTCCTGACGACGGAAACCCTCCCTTTAAGATCTGTATCCCTTTCAAGCAGACCCGTTGAGTCTGAATCCATTGCCTTTATATATTGTATAGATTGACTAGTTCTACCCGCGTGCTTATCTATCGTAGTACGAAATCAAAAGGGGGAGCCCAAAAACATGAGGACAGCGAATCCTACTCTTACTGAAGATACCTTCGCCGGCGTTAGGGATTATGCGTCAGGCGAGGAGGCGATGACCGCTCAGGGCGCGGTGAATAGGGCGGGGCTTCTACTGCTCTGCGTTTTGTTGACCGCGGGGTGGACCTGGCATCTGTATTTCCGAACTCCGGAACCCAACCCCGCAACCGTTGCCCCGTGGTTGATAGTGGGGGCCCTGGGCGGGCTTGTGGTGGCACTCATTACGGTATTCAAACAACAATGGGCGCCGGTGACCGCGCCGATTTATGCGCTGCTGGAGGGTCTGTTCCTGGGGGGCATCTCATCGGTGGCTGAATCTCAATACCCGGGCATTGTGATTCAGGCGGTGGGGCTGACCTTTGGGACCTGTCTGGCGATGCTGTTGGTCTACACCTCCGGCCTGATCAAAGTCACAGAGAACTTCAAGCTTGGGGTTTTCGCTGCAACGGGCGGCATCTTTCTCGTGTATCTAGCCTCCTTTTTGTTGAGCCTGTTCGGTGTTCGAGTACCGTTCATTCACGACGCCGGATGGATCGGAATAGGATTTAGCATTTTCGTGGTGACAGTGGCCGCGCTAAACCTGGTTCTGGATTTTGATCTCATTGACCAAGGGGCTCGCCAAGGGGCGCCCAAGTACATGGAATGGTACGCTGCCTTCGCTTTGATGGTGACCTTGATATGGCTCTATATTGAAATACTACGACTGCTGATGAAGCTGCGCGGCCGAAACTAGAACCGGCTGAAATTCTGCCCGCTTGCCGGCCGATCAAGGGTGTTTGGCAGGTGCAATAAGTTCCTTTCTGCACTATAGTTGCCTCGGAGGTCTTGTGATGCAAGCACAGCTTACGGCAGTCTTTATGAAGGTTCCCGAGGGCTATATTGGATTTGTTCAAGAGCTTCCAGGCGCGAACACCCGAGGGGAGACTCTGGAAGAAGTGAGAGCCAACCTGGAGGAAGCAGTACGCATGGTACTGGAGGCAAATCGCGAGCTGAGTGAAGAACAACTCAGAGGCGCTGATGTGATCAAAGAAACCTTCCGACTTACTGCATGAAAAGAATCGACCTCATCAGACATCTTGAAAGGCATGGTTGCGAATTATTACGCGAAGGCGGCAATCATACTATTTACGTTAACAGAGCAGCAATGAAGTCCTCATCTGTCTCTCGGCACCGCGAGATCAACTGAAAGCACCGATTCCGGCTTCGGTCGCTTTCAGGCTGTCCCCGGCGCGGAACATTTGATCTGAACCAGGAACTCAGCTCCGTCCGGACTTTTGCACAGGGACAACCTGCCGCCCAAGGCCTCGGTCAGGGCCTGTGCTCCTGCGAGCCCCAGCCCATGGCCGCGGACCGGGAAGCCCTCCACTTTGATGCACTGGAAATACTGGTCAAAAATCTGTTGGTGGTAACATTCCGGGATTCCAGGGCCGTCGTCCCGCACGGAAACGTTTATCGAATCCCCGTCGGCGGCGCATTTGAGGTAGACCCTCCGCGTCCGGTACTTGAAGGCATTGGAAAGAAGATTTGTGACGATGAGGCACATTTTGGTCTCATCGATCCTTATTGTTCGGGTCAGTTGTGAGTCCTCGGCCTCAAGGAAGATTTCGTTTTCCGCCAGGACATTTCGGAAGGCGTCCAAATCAGCGGCTTTTTCAAGATCGTCCGCAACATCGGGATCGACCAGGTCGAAGACCTCGACCAAGGCGTGCCGGAGTATTCCGGCCAAGGTGCACTCGCTGACTCTCATTACACCCGTCGCGGCCATGTCCACTTCGAGCATGGAGTTGGCGAGGTGCCTGATTTTGAGAGCGTTTCTCAAAACCCGCCTTATAACCTTCTCTTGCCTCGGAGTCAGGTCTCCGTACCGATCCTGATTGTCCAGCAGAGATTTGGCTCCGGTCTCTATTATGTTGACCGGATTTTTGAGATCGTGGACAAGATGCGCTGTCTGGATGTTCTTGATGGTCACCGAATAACCCCCGGATGTCTCAGCCGGAAAAAAGTGGTGGGATCAGGACTGAATGATGGTAGATTCATGCACCTCCAGATCTTTCTCGAACTTCTCCCAAAACTCTTTTTCCGACTTTCGCCATTCTGGTCCGAATCTTTTCCCGAAATAGCCGCCTAACCGCTCGAACAACGACTTCCATGCCGACTGGTAGCTCAGCGTCAACACGTCTTCCAGGAAGGGAGCTATCTGCCCAAGTTGATCCTTGGGCAAGTAGGCTCTGGCGCCGAGTTCAATGGACTTCTTCAAAGACTGGGGACTAAGCGCGTGTGCCGTAAGCATGACCACGGGAGTCTTTTTCGCTGTGGCGTATTCCAGCAGCTCGAAGCCTCGCACCCCCATGATGTCCAGCACTACCAGGTCATAAGTAAATGACGAGATCTTTTCTATGGCATCCTCGTAAGTGGCTGACCGTTCGAATTCTGCGCCGCAGTCCTCAAGTTCTTCCGCGAGAATGTCAAGCACATCCGGTTCATCGTCAACCGCGAGGATGGTCTTGCCTTGCAACAGGCTCCGTGCCATAACTTGATCTCCAATCTTCTTTATAGTATATGCTGAAGGTCCATGTCAAGCTGGTTTAGGGCGATTGGGCCAATCAACGGCCAGGAGATTTAAGGTGCTGGAGGGTAAGGCAGTTCTCGCGGTGGACGACGAACCCGATGTGCTTGAAACCATCGTGGAAGTTCTTTATCTATGCCGCGTCGATACCGCAGGCAGTTTCAACCAGGCCGAAAAGTTGCTCCAAACCAGGGATTACGATGTCGTAATCCTGGACGTTATGGGAGTGAGAGGCCTGCACCTGCTCGATATAGCAGTGCAGCGGAAGTTCCCTGCCGTAATGTTGACTGCTCCGGCTCTCAGCCCCGATTACATTCTGAGAGCTATGGATCGCGGCGCAATCTCTTACATTCCTAAGGAGGATTTGGCCAATCTTGATTCATTGCTGGTCGAACTCCTCGATATTATCTCCCAAGGCAATTCGCCCTGGCGCCACACGCTCACTCGACTGGAGCCTCTCCTGGACGAGCGATTTCCTTCGGATTGGCGCCAACAGTACAGGGCACTGTGGGACAGCCTGGACGAAAAATCGCCTAAACTAGTATGAAAAATGATGCAAGCGTTCCACGCGTTCCCATACGAATAGCGGTGTTACTGCAGGATCTGGAATTCGGCGGTACCCAGCGTTACGCTATCCATTTACTGAAATACATGGACAAAGAGGTTTTCTCGCCGGAATTGTGGGTTTTGCGCCAAGGCGAAGACATGGTTCCCATTGCCGCAAAAACCGGGGTGAGAATCATCCATTTGTCCCGATCCTCGCGTGTGGGCCCTCGGGCGATTTCCAACCTTGCTTGGCGATTGATACGCATGCGTCCTGACGGCCTGTACACATTGACTGTTGTTCCGAACATCTGGGGGCGGATATTAGGCCGCATAGCGGGCGTGCCTGTCATCATTTCAGGCTATCGGAGCCTGTTCCCCAAACAGCACGAACGTTGGCTGTGGCGCTTGGCCAATCGCATCATATGCAATGCAGAGGCGCTCAAGGGGGTGATGATCCGACGTTTTTCCGTGGATCCGGACCGCATTGCCGTAATACCCAATGCGGTTGACACAGCGCTGTTTCAAAGCACGCAGAGCTTCAAGGCAGCTGAACCAACTGTTTTGTGCGTCGGCAGGCTCGTCAAGGAGAAGGACCCCCTGAATCTCTTGGAAGGCTTCCGAATCGTGTCGGACAAGATACCCAATGCGCTGTTCAGGATCATAGGGAACGGGCCGCTCAAACAGGAAGTGCAGGCTCGCATTAAAGCTCTGTCGCTGGACTCCAGAGTCGAATTGTTACCAGGGACCCCGGACCTCGTACCTCATCTGGCTCGTTCCTGGGTATTTGTCCTCGCTTCCGCGATGGAGGCCTCCCCAAACGTTATACTGGAGGCCATGGCCATGGAGTTGCCAGTGGTTGCCACGAGCGTGGGCGGAATTCCGGAACTGGTCCAAGACGGAAAAACGGGACTTCTGGTAAGGCCGGGGGACCCTGAGGACCTTGCGTCCGCCCTGGTAAAGGTTCTAACCGATGAGCCAGGCAGGCATGCGATGGGGAGAGCGGCCAGAGAGAGGGTTCTGGCAAACCACTCGCTGGAAAACATGGTGCGTCAAACTGAGCGAGTCTTCAGTGAGGCCTTTGAGGAGGTCTCGGCAAAATCGTGAGGGCTGATACTACATTGGTTCCGAAAGAAATGTCCGATTGGTGTGTCCGGTGAGGGTTGGTACCGGCGGGCACGGCCCGCCCTACGATAGCTGAAGCCTTTGAGGAGGTCTCGGCAAATCGGTGACGGGCCGGGAACAGGTCAACCATATCGTATGCGACTTGGCACAAATCTAGCCGGAATCACTATTCAAATCTCATGGCTTCGGAGGCATCAAGTCTGCTGGCCTTTCGCGCAGGCAGGTATCCCGAAATAATGCCGAGGAGAACCCCGAAGATCACACCACCCACGAGACTGGCAACAAAGACGCTGTACGCGGGGACCGTTTCAAAGACCCTCTTCAGGACTTCCACTGAAATAAAACCCGTCAACATCCCGAGGCCTGCGCCCATCACGCTGATAGTGACCGACTCGATGATGAACTGTTTCATTATCATCGGTTCGGTAGCCCCCACAGCCTTTCGCAGGCCAATTTCCTTGGTTCTCTCTCTCACGGCCCCCAACATGACGTTAGTGATACCGAGTCCCCCCAAGAGCAGCGTCACCAGAAGCGATGCATAAATAAAGAGCTTAACGAGCTTAATGGCGTTCTGTATGGTTTGCACCCGTTCAGGAAAGTACTTCACTTCTAAGGCGTCGACGTATCCCGAGTGGTTCTTCCTCAACAGGTCCAACAGGTCTCGTTGAAGGCCCGGAACAACGTCCCAGTTTATCGCTCGCACATAGATGTCCTTTATCTCATAGAGATTCGGGTACCTTGCCCTGGCCACCGACAAAGGCACCAAGACAGTCTCGAGGAAGCCTTTGTCCTCTACACCTCCTATTTCTCCCACTATCCTAAAAACATGGCCTGCCACCAACAATTCCTTGCCGATCGGGTCTTCTCCATTCGGGAATAGAGTTTTGGTTATGGTGGGGCCCACGACACAGACGCTGGTTCTGTTCTCTACGTCCGCATGGGTAATTGTTCGACCTGTCGGAACAGGGATATGGATGGTAGGGAAGAAATTCGGTTCCACTCCCATAACCCTCCCGATCATTTTCCTCTCGTTACGCCCGATGGTCCGACCTGACATCCAAACCACGGGGGAAGCGGATCTCACGCCGGGCAATTTTGACAGGTCATCAACATCTTTGAGGTAGTACTGCCCGTGATGCCATCTGGTGCTTCTATCGTAGTCCCAGGTAGCTTTCAGAACAGTTGCGCTGCCCAGCATTTCAAGATTATTCCCGAGGTCGGTCTCGACGGAATCCCCCATAGTCAACACCGTAACCAATCCGGCTATGCCCAGGGCAATGCCTATGATCACTCCCCTGTAGCGCCGTCTGTTGCGGGATAGCTGCCGCAATGAAATTTCAATTAAGTCGGAAGCAAGCATGCGAAAAGACCCTGGAAAGCCAAATGGGACTGAAATCTTACGGGCCAAGTCTACCGTTCTTTGCTTCAGCCTTCAAGAGGAGTGACTTCTGACGACTCTGACACCACCGGCGGTTGTAAGATCTCACAAGCGTCTGATTCCGTTTCGCGTTCACGAAAAAAGCCGGCCCTGGTACGCCGCGCGCCTGCGCATGTGCCCAAAGACCGTGCAGACACGCGGCTCTGCCCCTACTGACAAACTTGTGGCGGAATAAAGGCTTGTCTTGCCCCTCATTCCTGATTTGTTGCTCGGACCGAGCAACAAATCCTACCGATTGGGCGATCTCCGTGGTATAATTCCGCACTCAAACCCCAGGAGAGACAGTAACTTGCCACGATTTGAAATCACACACAGAAAAACAGGCGAGGTCATTTTCCAGGGCAGGGCCGGATCCTTAAAGGAACTTGTGCAATCAGCGATACGGACCGGTCTGGACACGTCCATTTCCAGAATCGTCGTCGCCAAGATCGGTCTTAAGAAACCGACCAAGGTGAAGTTGTACGGGGCCGATTTAAGCGGTGCGGACCTGTCTGAAATTGACCTTAGCGACGCGGATTTTTCGGGCGCGGACTTGTCACAATCCAATTTGACAGGCTCAAGCCTGAATGGCGCCACCCTCAACCGTACAGAATTGAAAGGCGCAGACCTGAGTCGAGCTGTCCTTACGGAAGCCAACTTCAGCGAAGCCGATCTGTCAGGGGCCGGGTTCAGCAAGGCCATCGTGGATACGGCCAACTTCACCGCGGCTGATCTGTCCGGCGCGGATCTGGCCGGACTCAAATTGAGCAGGGCGACTTTTGCCAAGACGAAACTTTCGGGAGCCCGACTCACGTCGTCGGATATTTCAAGGGGTCAGCTAATTGCCCTTCATCTTGAGAAGGCGGATCTGTCGTGGGCAATTCTGGCCAGAGCCAATCTGGCGCAGTCCAAGCTTTCGGAGGCAAACCTGGAAAGGGCCGACCTTTCAGGGGCAACCTTGGTGGGAGTTGATCTTTCAGGGGCAAATCTGACGCAGGCGAACCTCGAAGGCTGTGATTTGTCGGGGGCAAAACTGGACGGCGCAAACCTTTCAAGCGCAAACCTCACAGGAGCAAAATTGGCCAACACCAGGCTCGTGAACGCCAAGCTCGACGGAGCAAAGCTGATGCGTGCCGATCTCACCGGCTGCGATCTGACCGCCGCGGACGTGACGGAGGCGGATATTTCAGGCGCAAACCTTTCGCTCGGCCGTTTTCCCAAGACCGTTTTCTCAAAGGCGACCATGAATGGGGTTACCTTGACCAAAGCGGAAATGCAAAACGCAATTCTACATAAGACCAACCTTTCGGAAGCGATCTTGACCGAAGCCAAGATGCAAAACGTTGACGGTCGCATGGCGGTAATTGACAAAGCTGATCTGTCCGGAGCGAATCTGGGCGGTGGCGACTTTGCAGATGCCAATTTTCAAAAATCCAAGATGACAGGCGCGGAAATGGTCGAGGCCAACTTCTCCGGCGTTTCGTTCGCGGACGCGGACATGACAGGGGTGAGGGCGACAGGTGCCAACTTCTCAGGGGCGAGCCTTCACAACGTGGTCCTGGACGGTGCGGATTTGTCCCATGCCAACCTTAACAGCGCCAACCTGACCGGGGTCAAAATGTCCGGCAGTTCACTGGTTGGTGCTGACCTGACCGGCGCGGACTTTTCATGGGCTTTTATTGATAAAGCCGATTTCACACACGTCAAGCTCGGTGGAACAAGTATGAGGGGCGCGAAACTCACCGACGTTAAGGGCGTGAAACTGAAAAAGAAGCCGGCTTAGAGCCCAGGCGGACAATCGGGTGTTACTCTTGAGAACCTGTTTGAGGGCGGACTGTTCGCGAAGATTCACGTGGGGGTCTTGGTTGCCCGCGCGGCCAGTCTGATTTTTTCGATCAATTCCTCAAGCTCACACGGCTTGGTCAAATAATCAAAAGCCCCGAACTGGACCCCTTCCCGCGCGGCTTGCTCCGATCCATGCCCGGTCAGCATTATTACGGACAGATTAGGCGACATCTTTTTAAAAATCTTGAGCACCTCGATACCGTCCATGTCCTCCATCTTCAGGTCCAGAACCGCCACATCGAACTCGTGTTCCCGAAGGGCTTGAATCGCCTGAATGCCGCTAAGGGCTGTTTTTACGTCGAAATCCCTTTTAGCAAGTCGTTTTGAAAGGATGTTCACATATGCTACCTCGTCATCCACCAGCAGAAGCTTTATGCGATCGCCCTTCGTGGATTCATTCACGATCATCTTGTATCCTCAATCGGATTCTTTTTGACCGGGTCTTCTTACCCTAAGGCTGCTGAACTCCGGACCGTTCAGCTTTTGAGCGGGATCTGGACATGAAACGTTGTCCCAATTTCTACGGCGCTGTTTACACTGATCCTTCCACCCATCTTGGTGATGAGGCCGTAACAGATGGACAAGCCCAAACCCGTTCCCTTCCCCGGGGGCTTGGTAGTAAAGAAAGGATCGAAGATTCTACTCAAATAAGCCTCCGGGATGCCGGGCCCGTTATCAGCCACGTCAATAATCACATAATCGTCTTTATATCTGGTCTTGACCTCGACGCTTCCCCCCCTGCCGTCGATGGCGTCCAGACTGTTGTTGATCAGATTCATCAGTACCTGCTGCACCTCGGAGGGTGAGACCTTCACTCGCGGAAGATCAGGATCGAGGTCCAGGGCGATTTTGATCGTCGCGTATCGGGCTCGCTGCTGACAGAGGCTGACCACTTCCTCCACAAGATCGTTCACTTGAACGTCCTGCGGCCTGGGATCCGTTTTCCGGGCAAAGCTCAGAAGTTTATGTGTTATCTGCTTGCATCGGATGCCCTGGGTTCTGATTTGGGCCAGAGATTGCTTGAACTCTTCCAGGTTCTTGGTCTGCTTGAGATCGTCCTCTTCAAGAAGGTCCTGAATCCAGCCGGCTTCCTCTACCATGACCGCGACGGGGTTGTTAATCTCGTGCGCTATCCCCGCAGCCAGTTCGCCCAAGGACGCCAGTTTTCCCGCTTCTATAACGCGTTCGTTCATCATCTGTTTTTCGAGATCAGCCCTGGAAATTCGTTTGACGACCAGTTTGGAGAGCACAACGGCGAATACGACTATACCTATGACACCCAAGGAAAATATTATAGTTGCGACCCTTCGGGCCGAGTACAGGGCTGAATAGGCATCACTGGCGCTTTGCTGGAATCCCAATACCCAGTCGCCGTCTTTCAGGCTGGACATCACGTAGAGGACGTCTTCTCCCGAAGCACTCTCCTTCTCGACAACGCTCACCTCATCCCCCTTGTGGGGAGACGCCAAGAAGTTGAGGTACGTTTCCCGGGAGCCGGCAATTTCGGAGCGAGGTTTGGTCTGGAACTCGCCTTTTCTGTTGAGGATAAACGCGAATCCGGTTGAGCCTATTCGTATGCTCTCTACAAGGGAATTGAACGCGTCGAAATCAACGGTGGCCCTCAAAATCCATTTGACACCGTTTCTCTCCTGTCGAACCGCGACGATGAAATGCGGCGACCCACGCAAACCGGGGAACACGTCACTTATGTAGGTGCTCCCCTTAATCGCCTCCTTGAACCACTGTGCCGGCGAATAGTCGGCTTCCTTCAATTTGTACGGGCCTGCGTAGGCAATTTGTATTCCTCGTTCGTCTACCACTCCAAGGTCCACAAATGATCGGCCGTACGCATCCTGCAAAATTCTGAACCGCTCCTTCAGAAACGCTTCGTCGCTTAGCTGCTCGACCGTATATGACTCAGCCTGGACTTTTAATTCAGCCAGCTTCTCGGTCAAGAAGGTATCTATATTTTGGCGGTGCTTTTTTATTAGGACCTTGAGGTGATCCAGGACCTTTTCTTGATACGACACCTGGAAATAGTAGCGAATGGTGCCCGTTATAAGACCTAACGGTATTATGGACACCACAACTATTATCAATACGATTCGCCAGGTCAGCGATCTGTAATAGTTGTCGGTCTGACCGTCCTTATCGTTCATTCTTGAGCCTCTTGAGCGCCTTGGTTCACTCCTTCACCGAAGCAACAACAGAGGCCTCGCCAAAGGGAGGCCATGAAGCTACCCAGATGGGAAAGAAAGCCCGGCCAACCTGCCAACCCTACGTTAATTTTCCGTGTCGGGTGCCACTGCTGGCTTGCCCAGCAGTGTCGCCTGAGAACGCACTGCTGGGCAAGCCAGCAGTGGCACCCAAGCAAAAACCTCAGCTAACTAATGCCAAAGGATAAGCAGCAGGGTTTTTGGCAACGGGATTACCTCACACTCCCCGCCTCTCTCGAAGCTCCCGGCCCGCGGCCTCAAGGATCTTTGCTCGATGAGCGCGCTTTTTCGCGCCTGCCGCTTCGACTTTTGCCACAAGCTCGTCCAGATCGCAAGGCTTCATCAAGTAATCGAACGCGCCAAGTTTCATCCCCTCGATGGCTGATTCCACCGTGGCATGCCCCGTGAGCATGATCACTTCGGTGATCGGGTGAGCCTTCTTGATCTCTCTCAGGGCCGCAATGCCGTCCATACCGGGCATTTTAACGTCCAAGAGCACCACATCCACATCGGGGGCCTCATCCAGTTTGGCAAGGCCGGCCTCGCCCGTAAAGGCCGACAACACTGTCATGTCCCTTGCGGACAGCCTTTTGCCCAAGGCTGTCACGAAAGCTTCCTCGTCGTCCACCAAAAGGATTTTGGTCTCTATCATGGCGTATTCTCCTCTAAAGCCGCGATCAGCGCAAGAGGGTCAGAAGCTCCCGCCCGAAAGAAAGCTAGATGTGAAAGTTCCGCAGAAGCCTATGTCGCTCTTGAGGGTCTTGTTCGTCGAACAACAGGGCTGCCACGGTGTTGAAAATATCCGATAGCTTGACCAGCCCCTCGACCCTATCTCCCTTCATCACCGGGACCAGCGCAACGTTGTAATCCATCATGATATCAAGTGCCTTGAGAATACTGTCTTCCGGCCCCACGGAATCTGCGAAGGGCACCACCAACTTGGACAGTGGCGTAGTAGCCTTTCCAAGCTCACAAGGTTCATCCGCCTTGTCGCAAAGGTGCCTGATGTTTTTCAACAGATCGGTCAAATGGACAAAGCCCAGGAGCTTGTAATTATCGTCAAAGACCAGCGGAGTCGAATGACCGTGTTCCAGCTTCTTGTCCTCAGACACGATTCTGAGGATCTTTATGGCAGTACTTACATCCGTATCGTGCTTCAACTGAGGCCATTCATTAAGGCGGGTCATAAGTTTTGAAACTGGCATTGAATGCGGCATATCAGCACCTCTTTTCGCATTTTCGAAGACGGGGCGAGCAACGAGATCCAAATTGCCTTGCCCCCACAGGCGTTAAAATAAGCTGGTGTCCCGGAGGGACATTAAGATAGTAGCCCGGCGATTTATCGCCGGGAATGAACGGCCAAGAGAGCCTTTTTTCGTCCCCGAGGGGCGCCCCAAGTATAAATCCTTCGGGCGCCCCTCGGGGACGAAAAACTGAATCATTGCTCATCGGTCACCCGGCAATGAATTGCCGGGCTACTATCATTGAGCCCCTCCGGGGCTCATAAATTCGGAGAGACTCGTTATTTCATCGGCCATGCCCTAACCCCCCTTTTCTAAAGGGGGGTTAGGGGGGATTTGATGAGGCAGAGTCTGTCAACGCGACCTGCACTGCTGCCTCTACGATCACCCATTTCTAGTCCCCGCGGCGCAAAGCGATCTGCAAGGCTCGGGCTTCCGCGATCTTTTCTTCCTGTTTGCTCTTCTTGTTCTTGGCCTCTCCAACTTTGGCCATAAGGATCTCCATGTCACACGGCTTCATCAAATAATCCAGTGCGCCCATTTTCATGCCCTCGATCGCGGACTCGACAGTGGCATGGCCTGTGAGCATCACGACTTCCACCAAGGGATATTTGACCTTGATTGCCTGGAGTGTCTCGATGCCGTCCATGCCCGGCATTTTCACATCGAGGACGACAACGTCGATACGAGAATCTTGTTCGAGCTTTTCCAGGGCCTCCGCACCGCTGAAAGCCGTCACGACCGTCAGCTCCCTCTTGGACAATCGCTTGGATAAGGCTTCGACAAAAGGCGCCTCATCGTCCACCAAGAGCACTTTCGCATGCATGCTGAATTCTCCTCTATATTTATAGTCGCCAAAGACTTTACTGTGTTTCCCTATAACCGCTCTTTCCAGTCCCAGCGGTTAGTACCGCAGCAACAAGAAAACCGAGGAAATGATCAAGCTGACGATCGTTATGGGAGCGGCCTGCTTCATGAAATCGTAAAAAGTTACCTTGTATCCTGCCTTTTCCGCTATACCTGTGGTCACCACATTGGCCGAAGCTCCGATGATAGTGCCATTGCCGCCGAAACAAGCACCGAGCGCCAGAGCCCACCACAATACGCCGCTCTCCGCGCCGGGAATCGATTTATTTAGAAAGAGGACTATGGGAAGCATGGTAGCAGTGTACGGAATGTTGTCCACGATCGCGGAAGTGATTCCCGACACCCACAAGATCAGGAGTACAGCGACCCAGAGCTTTCCTTGGCAGACCTCCTTTATCCAATCCGCGATAATCTGAAGAATGCCGGTCTGCTCAGCCCCGCCCACAACAATAAAGAGCAT
Organism: Desulfomonile tiedjei; assembly: GCA_016212925.1. NCBI lineage: Bacteria > Pseudomonadati > Thermodesulfobacteriota > Desulfomonilia > Desulfomonilales > Desulfomonilaceae > Desulfomonile > Desulfomonile tiedjei. Next base: position 89,773 of record JACRDF010000003.1, on the reverse strand, counting down.
GATGAAAAACACCAGAGAGGGCCATTCAATCTCTTTTTCGAGGAGTTCCACAATATCCATCTTGGTTACCAGGATGATCAGTGCAGCCCCAAACAACGCTGCTACGCTGACCTCCATGTGGAACAGGCCGTGGAGGATAAACAGGAGAATGACTCCCAACAACACCGCGCCGCCGAGGGTCAAGACTTTAGCGTCAGTGATCCTGTACTTTTCTTTCAGGAAAGCGATCATCTTCGGCACGTCTTCGACCTTGGCCTTTTCATATGCTTTGCCGTACAGGAACTTGTTGTAAACGATCTGAGCCACCATGACGATTACCACCACAGGAGTCAGATTAAGGACGAATTCATTGAAGGTGATACCTGCAAATGAGCCGATCATGATGTTGGGCGGGTCGCCGATCAGCGTGGCAGTGCCTCCGAAGTTCGAGGCCAAAATCTCCGGGATAAGGAAAACGAACGGAGATACACCCAGGACTACGGCAATCTCCAGCGTAACCGGTGTTAACAGCAGCATGGTGGTGACGTTGTCCAGGAAAGCGCTCGTAACCGCAGTGACGATGCACAGAGCTGACGAAAGGACAAATATTTGGCCCCTGGCCACCTGAAAGGATTTGTACGCCAGCCACTGGAACACTCCGGAGACCTTCAACACACCCACTATGATCATCATCCCCATCAAGAGAAAGATCACATTCCAGTCCACCGCATGGAGGGCTTGTTCATAAGTAATGATGGTGAAAGCCTCGTTGAAATGTCCGAAGGTATGCGTGATCACGAGCAGCACCGCAGCTCCGAGAAACGCAGCCAAGGTCCGGTGTACGATCTCGAAAGCTATGAGCGCGTACACCGCCAAAAAAACCACCAGGGCTATCCAGAAAGCACTTCCCTGGAACCGGGCAAGAGATACCGTGGTGCCGGAGACAAACCGATGAACACCTTTTTCGTCAATCCCCTCGTCCAGAGCTTTCACAGCGATCATCTGGGTTGGTTTGAAGCTCGGTCTTGTAATCTTGAGAGACCATTTCCCGTCCTTGATCTTCTCGATAGGAGCCGGGACCTCAATCATGAACAAGCCGTTTCGCCCGGTCGAATATTCTTTCGGCGTTTCAGCCCCATGAGCGCCCGGCAGGAAAGGTTTTCCGTTCAAATAAGGCAGCACAGTTGCATCTGACAGCGGCATGCCCGCTGAATCAAGGACCTTACCCTGAAGTATCAGGACAGCACTTTCAGGCTGCGGCTTTTGGCTCCAGCAGGCCCCCGTCGCGAGCAGGACTGCAACCAATGCGCAGGCCAATGCTATACCGTAACGTTTCATCATAGAATCCCCTCTTATGTGGTCAGAATATCCTCACCGGTCACTTGGCAAGCACGGGCATCCCCATAAGCGGCCAGACTACAAAACACATCAAGGCCAGGGCTGCCATCAGAATGATACTCGGAGGAATCCCGTACATGACAAATTCGCCGCTGGTGAACTGCTTGGAATCGTAAGCAATAGCATTGGGCGCCGCTCCAACCAACAAGAGGAACGGCATGCCCGCGGTGGCTAGCGATGCGAACATTACCACGTCAGGAGCGACCGACAGGTACTTGGCAATAACCAGAGCAACCGGCAGCGAAATAGCAATGGCTGCGACGTTCATGATGAAATTGGTTAGGACCAGCACAAAGAAGGCCACCCCCAGCACAAAGACCAACCAGTGGGCAGTCTTAAACAGGGCCAGCCAGTTGATGGCCAGCCATTCGGCTGCTCCGGTTTGCCAGAGACAGTACCCGATGCTCATCGCTCCGGCAAAAAGAAGCACAATGTTCCAAGGTATCAGTTCCAAGTCGTCGATATCAAGTATGCGCAGGACAAAGAACAGAACCGTGGACACGAGAAAGATCGCCGACTTGTCCAAAGCCCTCAGCGGTGGAATCATTACTTGCAAAGACATGATGACGATTGCAGCGCCGACGATCACCAGTGAAATGATCTCATTTTTAGTTATGGGGCCAAGATCCTTGCTCAGTTCGCTCACACGCTCTCGCAAACCTTCTATCACGGATTTCTCGGGCTTGAACACGATGGAAATGTAGACCCAGAGGAGGAAAACCATCGTCCATCCGAGGGGAGCCATGTAGTAGGTGAGCTGGAAAAAGCTCACCTCGGTGCCCGCCATCTCCTTGAAGAACCCCAGTGCTACTATACCACGGGCCGCGCCGAGCAGAGTGATGATGCTTCCTGCTCCGCAAACATAGGCCATTCCTATGAAGAGGCCTTTCCCGAATTTTGTAGGTTTGTCGCCCTCTCCGTACAAGCTGTAGATGGCCAGGAGCAACGGATATACCGTGGCGGCCACTCCGGTGTGTGCCATAATATGCGTGAGAAGTGCGATCAAAACAAAGACACCGAGGTAAATGGTCGTGGTCTTTTCTCCCACGAGACCCAGCATCTTGTACGCCATGCGCCTCGTGAGCCCCGTCTTGTTGAATACCAGGCCGATCACAAGAGAGGCAAAGATGAACAACACCGCAGGGTCCATGAAATCGTTGAAGGCTTCCTTTGCCGGACGAATCATGAACAACGCCTGTGTCACGCCGATGACCAGACTGGTAACCCCGATCGGAACCACTTCGAAAACCCACCATATTCCAGCCAACGCGAAAACCGCGACGGCACCCTTGCCCTGGATGGACAAGACAAAGTGCTTGCCCAGCGGATCAACAGCGTCGGGCCAGGGTGGTGAATAGTAAATCACCAGAAATAGGCCAAAACCGGTGAGCAAGGCTATTAGCCTTGTCCAATCTATTTTTATCCCTTCGGATGAGGCGACGGCATCAGCAGTCATAGAAGGAGTCCTCCTTGAATCATCGTATAGAAGCTAAATCTTGCAAGCTTTAATCTTGTCGCTGACTTCTCTGAACACATCGGTGAGCCTCAAGACACCGACAATGCGACCGCCCGAAGTCACCAGCAAGGATTGATGATGTCCCATGATCAGTTGATGGACAGCTCGATTGAGGGTCGCGTCCTGGTCCACGAATTCCCCTTCCAAAGGAGCATCTACCAAACTCGACAGCTTTACCTGAGCGGCCTTTCTACACAGGTCGTCCAGGGGGGCTTTCCACAGCTCGTACTTGTCCATCATGGACTTCATGAACTCCGCGCTCAGACCAAACCCGGAAACCTTTTTCAAATCGATCATCTCCGAGTATCGAGGCTCCAGGCTTCTCAAAACGTCCAGGTGACTCAGCTTACCGATTACCTTGTCGTTTTTGTCGCAAATGAGAACCGCTCTGTGAGGATAACCTTTCACCGATCCCTTTGCCTGGGCCTCTTCAAGCGCGACAACAGCTTCAAAAAGCGTCGCGTCTTCAGACACGCAGACGTATTGGTCGAGCGGGACCATTAAATCTTTCACCTTAATGGCTTCCATGAACCTACCTCCAGGTGGTACCTCTGCTGGAGTGAATGGAAAAACTCCAGGTTACTTGTTCCGATGCTTGACCGCTCAGGAATGATCTACACATAGGCAAGAGCGGCTATCCAAATCCTCCCTGACCCCTCTTTCAAGAAAGGGGGGAATCCTGCTGTCACCCCTCCTTAGGCAGGAGGGCAAATCCTTCCATTACCCCCCTTTTTTAAAGGGGGGTTGGGGGGATTTGACAAAATTGTCTACCAACCCCGCCTCTTTACCAGGCTATCCACTTCCGCTTGCCGGATGCGGTCTTCATGCTCTTTTTTCCGCTGATACGCCTTGTTTATCTTGTCCACCAGCTCAGCGGTGTCAGTCGGTTTCATGAGGTAATCATATGCGGCCAGCTTCATGCCCTGAATCGCGGTGTCCACGGTGGCATGGCCGGTAAGCATGATCACTTCGGCAAGAGGCTTGATGCGCTTGAGTTCACGCAGGGTCTCGATGCCGTCGCGGCCGGGCATCATGACATCCAGAATCACCACATCCACGTCATGGCTGTTGACGAATTCGATTGCGTCATCGCCGTTGAATGCGGTGTCCACCTTGAAACCTTTGCCTTGCAGACGCTCGGCCAGAACGTCGACAAACTGCTCTTCATCATCCACCACAAGCACTTTAGTAACCATGTACCAAACTCCTCAATTCTCTTGTGCCGTTTCTCTCTGCCAAACTGCGCCATTGAGATTCCGAGTGAAACTCGCCCTGCTGAGAGGAGGGTCGCGCTGGAGCGCGCTTTTTCAAATGTTAATCACCCTCGAATCTTAAAGAATGTCTTTTACGATTAGCGGACAGAGATCCTGTCCGTTAAGAACTCGAACTGTGGACGCTTTTATGGGAGAGCAAGCGCTGTGCCAATCGTACTTTATTTAATCATATTTGGGTATTAGATTATGGGTCAGTTACCGTGCGCGTCAATATGACACAATATGATACATGGCATGGAACATAGTGAAACGAATTGGCATGCAACCGGTATGTGGATTGTCCGTCCCAAAAATCCCGCGGCCTTGAGTACAAATTCCCAACGCGTTCCAATGTGATGGGAACTCCCATCGGTTAGGCGGGCTTTTCGAAACGGTCTCAGAATTAGTGATCGGAGGATTTCCCCGACTGGTTTCCGGGATCCGTCGGGACAATGCTGAGTCGGGCTCACTAAGACCAATGCGCGTTCAAAGAAGTGACATCAGGAATGGCCGGCAGGGACGCCCGGCCGCTACCATAGTGCGGTGACGGCGGCTGAATCATGTGCATGTCCAAGGTGTGACTTTTGGAAGCGGCGCCTGCGGGAAAGCATTCCCAGGAAGAACCTGGGAACGAGTCTCCAATCTATACCTGTGAGAGAAGGCGGGCACCGCCCGCCCTACGAGGAGGATGCGCGTCTGATCGTAGGGCGGGCCATGCCCGCCAAATTTTGGTGAATCGGGCCGGAGACCTTGCCGGGAACATTCGAGTCCACAAAAGAGTTTTTCCCGATAGATGCCCCCCAAGTTTCCTGCTCATTTCTTGGATGACGTCCTGGAACCGAGCAAATTGTCTCCGCTGCTCAAGGTCCCCTTCATTGCTTTATCAAGGACACGGACGTAGGGACCCATCACGGAATCGATCACCTTCAGCTTTTTCCAAATAAGGTACTGATAATACTCGTCCTCTATTCCGCAGCAGACCACCGTGTCGACCTTTTCCGCCAGGATCAGATGGCAAAGCGATTCGGCCGAGGCTTCAGGCAGGATGATGGTTCTGTCTTCGATCAGTCCGCTTTCCGAGTGGATCACAGCTATAAGGGCCTCCGGAGCCAAGTCGAACCGCGGGGCCACATCATCCCCCAACAAAGGAATAAGGAGCTTGGTCACGTTCACGGCCGGGTCGCTGCGATGGGATCTCTGGGGTTTTTTCATGGCATCAGCCCGTGGCGCTTCATTTTGCGCCATAGCGTACTTCTTCCCCAACCGAGGATTTTAGCCGCTTCAGCCCGCCTTCCCTTTGCCCTCACCATGGCGTCGATTATGAGCTTGCGCTCAGCCTCGCCCCAGCTTACTCCTGAGAAGCGGTCGGCCGAACCGGACTGCAACGGAGCTGGACCGATTTCCGGCAAACCGCTATCTTCGATCTTTTCTGGATCGTATTCCACGACGTAAGCCGGCAGGTGCACGGGTTGTATGCTGTGGCCTTCGCATATATTGACCGCGTACTCGACTATGTTCCTCAATTCCCTCACGTTGCCGGGATAGGGATATTTGAGAAGGATTTCCTTGGCTTCGTCACTGAACCCGGTGACTTTTTTCTTGAATCTCGGGCTGAAGGTTTGAACGAAGTGATCCATTAACATCCTTATGTCATCCCCGCGTTTCATCAGCGGCGGTAAATGCATTCGGACCACATTGAGTCTGAACAGCAGATCTTCTCTGAATTTGCCTTCGCGGACCATCTGCTCCAGGTTGCGGTGAGTCGCGGCAATCACCCTCACATCCACATGAATACCCTTTGTGCTTCCCAAGGGATGGAGCACCTTGTCATCGAGAAAAGAAAGCAGCTTTACCTGAAGCCCCAGGGGCAGGTCACCTATTTCGGTGAGGTACAGACTCCCGTTGTGAGCCAGGCGGAACCTGCCCGGTTTGTTTTCCACCGCTCCCGTGAAAGCCCCTTTCTGATGGCCGAACAGTTCTGATTCGAGGAGGGTTTCGGGCAAAGCCCCGCAGTTGACCTTTATAAAAGGGCCTTTGGCTCGGCTCGAAGCAGAGTGTATCGCCTCAGCCACAAAATCCTTGCCTGTGCCGGTTTGGCCGGTAATCAACACAGAAGAGTCGGTCTGAGCGATCACGGGAATCACGCGAAAAATGCGCTGAATCTCATGGCTTCTGCCAACCATTTTTTCAAATAGAAAGGATTTGCCCGATTCGTCCGTGGGCTCCTCCAGGGACCGGATGTCTTCCACGGATTCGATAAACCCCACAAGCTTGCCTTTTACATCGAGAAGGGGTCCCATGGTTAGACGAACGGGGATTTTCTGGCGACTCTTATTAATTATGTTGGCTTCGGTGCAGACAGGCTCGGAGCCTTTCCCCACCGGGTTGTTCTGGCACCCTTGAAGGCACACGTTGCTCCGGAGGAGATAATGGCACGGTATACCGTAGGCCTCCTGGGGCAGGAAACCCGTCAGAGCTTCCAGCGCTCGATTGATGATCAGCACTTTACGATCTCGATTGAAAACTACGATGCCCACCGGAATTTCATCCAGGAATCGGAGCAAACCTACTGAGGATTCGCAAAGCCCGTTGATGTGAAGGCCGCGGAAAGGGGACAAAAGACCTCTCCTCTTTTCTGCGTCAGGTTTCAACAGCTTACAATATCCTTGTCCACCGGTCAATCCAAGGGATTTGCGCAGCGAAGCAAACAAAATTCGCATGTTTTGACTTAGGTCAAGTCATTCTTCCGCGAAGTGAACTATGTAATAGAAGGAGGTTAAGATCTGGAGGTGTCACAGAACGTGGGATCGTGGTCTTGGCCTTGAAAAAAGGCTGCAATGGCTGTACTGATAAATCAACCGACGATCTACGCAAGCAGTCGCTTGAGGACCGGTCATGTACAAAGAACGCTTTGAGAACCTATTTCGCGTGGCCAAGAAGATCACCTCGTGCCTCCACATAGGGGACATTCTCGAGATTATCCGCGATGAAGCCAAAATCACCGTCCCTTACGCCAAAGAAGCCTGTCTTATACTGGTGGACCCTGATGCCCCCAATTACACGCGCCCCCTGCACTGCACCATGGAAAAGGAGAATATCAACTGCCACATGTGCAAACGCGGCAAGGACATAGTCCAACAGGCCCTGGGTGAACCAATGGCTTTTCAATGCGCAATTCACCCGGAAGTTCCCGGTGCGGTAGTCCACAGAGGCTCCGGGGAGGAAATTTGCGAAATCGCCATGCCCATCTACGACGGGACTGAACCTCTAGCGGTGCTGAACGTGGTCACCGAGAAAGGGCATGTTATTGAAGATAAGCACATTGTCATGCTCACCGATCTGGCCGACCTTGCCACGAACACGATCATCAACGCGAAAAAATACTCCAAGATGGCCAAGGAGAAGCTGACCCTGGAGCGCATCCTCCAGCACATCAGGACTTTCGTGCCCGAGACGGTACGGCGCATAGTTGAAAAGAACCCCGACGCTCCTGCATTGAATCGACGGGAAATAGACGTATCAGTGCTCTTCTTGGACGTCGCGGACTACACTCGCATTAGCGAATCGCTTACCCAGGACAAGGTCAATTTTGTCATCGAAAAATACTTCTCCAGCTTTCTCGATGTGATTTACTCGTTTGACGGAGATGTCAACGAAACCGCGGGAGATGGCCTGATGGCGATCTTTCAGGGAGAGGAACAGACCAACGCGTTAAATGCCGCAAGCGCGGCCCTGCAAATCCGGCGACGCGTTCAAGACATTAATCGGGAGCTGGAAGGCCTTTTTTATCCGATTGTGGTGAACATGGGGATCAATTCGGGAAAAGCGTCTGTGGGGATGAACAGATTTAAAGGTTCTTCCGGCACGAGGACAACCTTTACAGCTTCAGGCTCGGCAACGAATCTGGCATCCCGCATCGCTAACGCGGCAGCGGAAGGGGATATACTGCTCGGTCCTGAAACGGCAAGCCGAGTTCAGGACAAAATGACCGTCTTCGACCGAGGATCAATGAGCTTCAAGAACATCAGCAAGAAGGTTCACGTGTTCAGCCTGGTCCCTGCTGCGAACTAAACCCAACAGCCAAGGCTTCTTGATCCTTCCAACTTGCTCTTCCGTCGTTCCCGCGAAAGCGGGAACCCAGGGAATCCGGCGAGACGCAGGGCTGGATTCCTGCTTCCGCAGGAACGATGCCGCCTCGCTTTCAAACCGTGAAGATGACTTCGAAGCGCAAGCAGCACTGACCTGGTGCCCAGGTCAGTGGCACCCAACAGCCCATCAATATCGGCCCAGGGGTGCCACGGATCTGGGCTTTGGCAGGTCCGTGTCCGATTCAACTGATTATTCGTTGTTTGCCCGCGCAGCGGAATGACGGGATGGGCCTTCCCGATTCGGAAAAAAATTCGGCCCCTCGATGTACTTCTCGCAAAAGACCTTTGCTTCTTCGGCATTGTTTCATAAACTGGGCCTGGAAGTTTCGGTTCAAGCCAGGAGGTACTTCTGTCTGCAAGGCATCTGCACATAACCATGATCGCTGCAATTCTGGTCGCGGCTGTGGCGTTTGGATGCTCCAGCTCCGGAGATGATTCTTCCAAACCGGTCTTGACGCCCTCTGTTTCCCGCGAAACGCCGCCCGCGGGGCCTTATCATGAAGAAAAAGGGCTGACCCGGGCGGGGCTGAAGATTCAATCCGACAAGACAGGACCGGAAAAGGACGGCATCACTTCTCTGCCTCGACCTCCTGCGGCTGGTGGCGTGTCGGTTGAAAAGCTGACCGGGTACAAGACCCAGGGGGACTCTGTGACCATCAAATCGGCAAGCTTCCCTGATGCGGTAGTTGCCGTGACGCTTCCTCTAGGGTACGAAAAACATCCCAATAAAAGGTACCCGCTTGTTATAGCTTTCGGCGGCGCGGGGGAATGCGTCAAACCCCCTAAACAGGGCGCTCTCGCGTGGATGCACTATTATAAGACTGACGAGGCGGTACGGGCCCTTCAGAATAATCACCTGGATGCCAAAGACTTCAGAGGCCTGGTTTCAGAAGCGCATTTGAAGTCGTTTAACGCGAGGCTGAAGCGGCGGCCCTATGACGGCCTTATCCTGGCTTGCCCGTACTCGCCGCCTCTGGCCCTCGGAAGCGCGCTGGAGTTCCCTGAATACGAAGCGTACATAATGGATGAGCTGATTCCGGAGTTGAAAAAACGCTACCGGGTCGATCCGGACAGAATTGGAGTGGATGGCGTGTCTATGGGCGGCGCGAGGTCCATGTATTATGGGCTGAAGTATCCTGAGGTCTTCGCAAGCATCGGTTCGGTGCAGGGCGCGTTCGGGCCTTTTCTGGACGTGTATCGGGACCTGGTACGGGCAAAGGCCGATCTGTTGAAGAAACGGTCCATCCAGCTCGTTACCAGTGACAAAGATCCTCTGGCTCCGTCGGTAGAGAAGATGCACAAGCTGTTGATGTCAAACGGAATAGCGCATAGGTACCATGTTCTTACCGGCCCCCACGATTACATTTTCAACCAGGGTCCAGGCTCGCTGGCCTTACTTGTATTTCACAACGAAGCCCTGAAGCCAGCCAAAGCCGGACCCATTAGATGAAATTGACCGCTGCCGATGTGCTTTTCTCATGAAAATGCCGGTCCTATCAGTGAATGCCCGGCAAAAGCGGCGCGGCGGATTTACCAAAGGTTCCTGCGGGTACGGGCGAGTGGTGCGAGAATTGTGACGGCCTCGTGGCGACACCGGGCATTTTCATGCTTCGCTGTGGCATTCTGTATCATGGGAGTCGGGATGAATTCAGAGCTGCGGGGTGAGACTGTGCCAACAAGTGCATTCCAACTCACTGACAAACTGATGAACCAAGCCCTCGCAGAGCGGTTATTCACCGCGGCAGCACTGAGAGTGGTTCAACAAGGCCGGATTTTGTTCCGGAAATCGTACGGGACAATCGGGGACCCCGGGACCGCAGCGGTTCAGGGAGATACTCTGTTCGATCTGGCGTCGCTCACCAAAGTTCTCACCACAACCCCTTGCTGGATGCTGGTAAGTGCGACCAACCCCGGCATTCTGGACCGGCCGCTGTCCCATTGGTTTCCTGAGCCCCCTCCGGACAAAAGAGGGATTACGCCGAGACAACTCCTGGCCCACGGCTCCGGCCTTCCTGCGTGGAGACCCTACTATCTGTTTTCGTACGTACCCGGCCCACCGATTCGGTGCTACGAAAGAATAATGGCTGAATCTCTTGAATATGAGCCGGGCAAGGGCTGTCTGTATTCAGATCTGGGCTTCATGCTGCTGGCCGCGATCATCGAACGTGAAACCGGCCGCAGCATAAATCAGTTTGCCGAAGAAGAAATCTACGCGCCGCTGAAACTCAGTGATCAACTGATGTTCAAGCCTCAGCAGGACCAAAACAGGATAGCCCTGACACACCGCGGGGACCAGCCGGGGCTCGTCCACGACCTGAACTGCCGAGCCATGGGCGGAGTCTCGGGCCACGCGGGACTATTCGGGACTGCCAAAGGTGTTAGCCATCTTGCGGAGGAGATTCTCGCGGGTTTGAAATCTAGGAAGAGTCATTTCGATCCCGCATCTGTTCGCTCTTTCTGCGCGCGCGCAGGATTCGTGGAAGGATGCACCAGAGCCCTGGGGTTCGATACCCCATCCGAAAAGGATTCGTCGAGTGGCCGCTTCTTTGCCCCTGACAGTCTGGGACACACAGGATTCACAGGCACGTCGCTCTGGATAGACCCTGAAAAGGAACTTATTGTAGTCCTTCTCACCAACAGGGTTTTTATGGGCGAATCAGACCAGCGAATCAAAGCCTTCCGGCCGCTGGTACACGACACAATCAGGGGCGAGATCGGGGACTAGCCTTTCTTAAATAGGCTTTCCAGCCTCTGAGCCATCATGAGATCGCCGGAAACTCGTAATTTACCTGAAAAGAACGCCGCCTGCCCTGACAGCTTGCCGGTCATCATCTCTACAAAATCACTGCTCGCCATGGAAAAAGTCACATTGGGGCTCGCGTGGCTTCCCTCCAGAATCCGGCAGCTTTGATCCTTGACTAGCAGGTGCCATTGACCAGCCTGATCTCCTGAGATGTCGAATTGGAAGACCGCGTCCAGCCCAGCCGCAGCGTCAGGGTTAAATCGTCCGGGCATGGCTTCCACAATTTCTCCTACCGTTGGCGGCATGTGACGACTCCTTCCTGTTTCGCTAAAACTCCCTCGATACGTGGATGATGTTACCGGAAACGTGGTTGCAAGACAACCCTGTTGTGGCTCCGAGTATTTCAGGGAGTTGTGCTCAAAAAATCCTTGACATTACAGCATTACACTATATGCTGTAATTACTATCTACTGGAGAGCCTGACTATGACCGAAAATCTCATCGCTAAGGTCCGAAACGTTTGCTGCCCCGCAAAAAGCCAAGACGATGGAAGCTCCCTGCTGTCCGAGCGACTCGCGGCCGAACTGGAAGGGCTGTTCAAGGTCCTCGCAAACCGGACGCGTTTGAGGATGCTTCATACAATGGTTTGCTGCCAGGAAATTTGCGTTAACGATTTGGCGGAGCGGCTCGGCATGAAGGCTCAAGCAGTGTCCAACCAGCTTCAGCGGCTGGTGGATCGGCGCATAGTCTCTGCGCGGCGCCAGGGGAGCAACATCTTCTACAAGTTTGTGGACCCCTGCGTCCAAATCCTCCTCGACCGTGGCCTGTGCTTGATGGAAGACACCAGACGCGAACAAACTCTACCCTTAATGGGGCCGGGCGATTCGCTGCCTGTTTCATTCGACCATGCCGGGAACGGATCGTCACAGGTGGGAGACGAGTCCATTCAACAGAAAGGGAACATCGCACATGAGTAACCAACCCGACAGCACCTTGGATTTTAAGCAGGAAAAGCAACCTATGGTGGATTGCGGCCCTGTGCAGTCAAGGCCGGCCAATGGCTCCGGTTCCACCTGATGTCCGGCATCGCAGGCTCAGGTGAGCCGCCCCAGACTCGACCAACCGTTTGTGAAAGGATCGATATCCACGCCCGCGGGGGAATTGCCCCAGGTTTCAGGAGTCCTCGAGGCTTCGGATCACTGCGGCACCTTCAAGGCCCGTTGGGGCGTTGGACGAATGAATTACACCGTAGATCCCGGACTTTATGCTCTCGGGAACCCTGACCACGCGGCGCCGGTTTTCGTAACGGCCAATTATAAGATGAGTTTCGACGCCTTGCGCAGCGCTGTGCCAAACCGAAACGCGTGGATCTTGGCGCTCGACACCGACGGTATCAATGTTTGGTGTGCGGCGGGCAAAGGCACATTCGGAACAGAGGAGCTTTTGAGCCGGATAGCATCTAGCGAGCTGACGGAAGTAGTGTCCCACAAGCGACTTATCCTGCCGCAGCTTGCGGCCCCGGGTGTCGCAGCCCATGAAGTGAAGAGACGATCCGGCTTCCGGGTCATATACGGTCCGATCACGGCCCGTGACTTGCCGGCCTTTGTGGACGCGGGTTTCAAGGCCACCCCGGAGATGCGGCGAAAAACGTTCACGCTTCGGGAAAGGGTGGAGCTGATCCCAATTGAGCTGGTTGCTGCTTTGAAGCCTCTGGCCATTATTTTACCCGTTGTATTTTTGCTCGGGGGACTCCTCGGTTCCGGAAGCTTCTGGGCAAGTGCGATGGATCACGGTCTTTTCGCTGTGGCTGCCATGATCAGCGCGGTGTTCACAGGGACTATTTTGACTCAGATACTTCTACCCTGGCTGCCTGGCAGGGCTTTCGCTCTAAAAGGGGCTCTTCTGGGAGCGGTTGTGTACCTTTTGCTCGCAGGAGCGTACGCCGCCGGAGGGCTCAATTGGTCCACCGGACTTGAGCTGGTCGCGTGGTTGCTCATTGCGACAGCCTTGACGGCATATCTGGCTATGAATTTTACCGGCGCGTCGACCTACACGTCTCTTTCCGGAGTGCGGCGAGAAATGCGCCTGGCAGTCCCTCTTGAGATAGCTGCCGCGGCTATAGGGCTCTGTCTGTGGCTCGGCACTCTTTTTCTGGCTTAAGGAGCATTAGTATGAACCGCCTGGTTTACTTGAAAGATGTCGTCACCTTGGGGCTCAATCCCGAGAAATGCACAGGCTGCGGCACGTGTCTGGAAGTGTGTCCCCACGCCGTGTTAGTGAAGGACAACGGCAAGGTTCGCATTGAAGACCGGGATGCCTGTATGGAATGCGGCGCGTGTGCGCGGAATTGCCCCGCGGGCGCGGTCACGGTAAAGGCCGGAGTAGGTTGCGCCGCGGCTGTAATCAACGCTGCATTGGGCCGAAGCAGCTCTTCCTGCTGCTGCGTGGTCGAGCCCGATGAACCCGGCTGCGGAGTAACACCAGAGAGAAGCAAGGGTTCCGGCTGCTGCTAAAAGTGCGAAATTACGAGAGACCTTTATTGCCGGTGCGCGTGACGATGCAAACGCCCCGGCCGTTCTGCTGCTCATTGTTTTAGTTTTGACAAATTGCTATCCTGGCCTATATTTTGGGAATTGACGGCAGTACTTGCCCCGACGGAGGTCCGCAATGTTGAAGAGTTACGAGGCGGTCTACGAGGAAGGGACGTTGCGGTGGGTTCGAGAACAGCCTCCCGCAAAGAGGATGAAAGTGATTGTAACGGTGTTGGAAGAAGAAATGGACACTCAGCATTCCGCTGCCAGAAAAGCTATCCTCGAACGTACCAAAGGCTGCGTGAAGCCGGGGAAGTCTGTTGAAGAAATTGATGCCGACATTCGGCAGATGCGTGATGAATGGGAAAGGGAATGGGACAAGTGAGCCTTCCCCTTGTTACTCGCAACACCCAAGACTTTGACAAAATCGAAGGACTCGGTCTGATTAACCCATTTGAACAGAGCGAAATATAGACGATATCGCGACTGCCCACTTCATGGTAAACTCTGTTCAGAGCCTGCAAGGAGGTCAGCGGCAATGAACGATTCTTCTGAGACTTGTGCACGGGATGATATTCAGGCAGCCGTGGACCTAGCGGCCAATAACAAGGAACGGGTAAGGGTTGTTTGCGACGGGCAGGAGATCGCGGCTGTCGTCCCCCTCGAAGATTTGGAATTGCTCGAGGAACTGGAAGACCGGTCGGATTTGATCGAGGCACTCGATGCGATTGCGGAAGCGAAGCGGGAAGGCGGTACTATCCCTTGGCAATAATTCAAGAAGCAATTAGACCTCGCCTAGCATTCCATGGAATACCGAATTCTCATCCTGCCGAACGCACTACATCGTGATTTTCTTGCTCTGGACCTTCGGCTGACACATGGTAGTACCATGGGTCGGGTCGCCTTTTACTGAGTTTGGCCCACCTGCTAACGCAGCCTGTCTTAATTATCTCAAATCTCAAAAAGTTTTGTCTGATTCACTTTAGGAGGCCAAAAGACACCCAATACCATCCAACTGTTGTAAGGATGGCGGGTGCCCATGAAAAAATGAGTGTCCTTGTCGGGGCCACATATTTCATCAAAGAATTTACGTTTGACACTGAGCGCAGCGGCTTCATCGTCCCCCAATCTTTCTGCCTCCTTCAACCATAATGCGCCCATTTCCCAGTCTATCAGACTTGCAGTATGCTGAGTTACGCTGTCTTCGCACTCAAAAACGTACACAAACTTGAATGGAATTTTTCGTAAGGGTTTCGGGGGCTCCCCGAAAAGCGGGATTTGTTTGAATATCTGCAGCCACTTATCATCCCATTCTTCGTCCTCGGGCTGTATTTGGAGATCCAAGACGCGAGACGGACGCACGATTCCCAAAGATGTTCGCTCAGTATCATGCAATTGCCTGAGTTCATTCAACGAGTGAACTGGCACCTTGCCGAGTATCATCTTTCTTTCCCGCCACCCGTGCTCCGTACCGACGCGAGGGCCTACAATACGGATTGATTTCAGGTCCGGCTTACGACTCTCTTTTCTCATATCATTTGAGGCCCCGTGGGGGTACAATCCAACTTTGATCCATTGGTATTTGGCAAATTGGTGACCAAGAGGGAGATACCGATAATCAATGGGGTAAAGTCTAACCCATTCGCCTGCTTCAGTTATTCCCGCCGTGCAAATGACCTCGACGTATTTCTGAGAAGGACGTGGATAGGTCATAACGGTAACGAAAATTTTGGATTCTTCATACTTGTCATCCATTAGTTGCTCCTAAAATGGATCACAGGCATGTTAGTCCTTTCAGAGATGAGCATAGCCAGGTGCGATCTGTGACATAGGGTTGGATCCGATTCCATGCATACCAAGGCTGTAGGTTTTTCACTTACGAGCCTTCCGAGCGAATCCAGCGACTCCAACCGTTTCGTTAATACTCCCGAACGATAACGGCTGAAGACCATTTCGTAATCGTCAGGTGATTTCAGATCCATTCTATCTGATGCTGGGATGCCCAAGTCCGGGAATCCACGGTATTTAATACCCAAACTCTCACATAGACGTGAGAGAGTACTCTTGTGAAAGCCAAAATTGCGCGAAGAAGGATTATTACGAACATCAGCAAGTGTGGTTACTCCACACTTCAATAACTTGTTGAGAAAGGCGTCAATCGACAGCCCTTGGTAACCAATCGTATAGACCGCTATCTCTGCATGCTGCTTCACCCGTGCGCGTCTGCTGGCGTTTTCACAATTGGTTGTGAACCAGGGATATCGGGAGTAAACCGTATCGATCAAATCGTTTGTCGTCAATCCCTTATATCTCATGATGATTCTGGCTACGTCCTGGCATTCCCGAGGCAATTCTATGGCGGCCTGATTAGACGGTGGCAGGCCCCATCCTCTGGAATCAATTTCTTCCACCAGCCCTATCTTTTTCAGGGCCAGGATGTCCTGCTGCAAAAGAAAGGAGTACGGTCCGTACTTGTATGGGACGAAAGCATAGAAGGCCGGTCCTCCGCGAGAACAAGTCTCCTGCGATAGCAGGAAGGCCCATTTCATAAGCTTTATTCTGGAGAGTGATCCACCTGCCTGTTTCAACATGTAAAGTAAAATTCGCTGCCGATTTAGCACGAAACCACCTCCACCAACGTTGGCCGATTATACTTCCACAAAATAATTCGTCAACAAATTAGACCAGATGGTCCAAGAGAGTGCAAATTTGGATTTGGCCTCTGTAAGGGGCGCTTGGTCACCCTCGCGGATGATAAGCTGCGTGAAGTTGTTTGAGGCGGGTCTGTGCGACGTGAGTGTAGATTTCCGTGGTTGAAATGTCGGAGTGCCCCAACATGATCTGGACGGCCCTCAGGTCGGCGTTGTTCTGCACAAGGTGAGTCGCGAAGGAGTGGCGCAGCGTGTGGGGTGAGATGGTTTTGTCTATCGCGGAGGCACGAGCCGCTTTTTTTATTATCTTCCAAAAGGCTTGCCGAGTCATGCCTCGGCCGCGGCGGGTCACAAACAGCGCATTGGAACGCACTCGGCCTATGATCAGGGGGCGCACTTCTTCCAGATACTGCATGACCGCCTTGACAGCCGGAATACCCATAGGGACGACCCTTTCCTTCGAGCCCTTTCCCATGACAGTGACGCATCCCATTTCCAGGTCTACGGAATACAATTCCAATCCAACAAGCTCGGACACCCTCAACCCTGTTGCATAAAGCAACTCCAGCATAGTCTTGTCTCTTCTTCCTTCCAGGGTTGAGGAATCAGCAGCGGACAATAGAGCTTCCACTTCGTTGGGTTCGAGGTACTTGGGAATGCTTTTAGGCAACCGAGGTGAATCGACCTGCTCAGATGGGTCTTCCCGCACCTGGCCCCTCTCGGCAAGAAAGCGGAAGAAGCTCTTGATACACGAAATCTTTCGTGCTCTGGTTCTCGGAGCATGTCCGGCCCGATCGAGCAAGGCCAGGAATACGAGCAAGTCCTCTCGGCTGACTTGATTCAACTGATCCACGCGTCTCCGGGTTAGAAACCGGGCAAAACCCTTGAGGTCGGAGCCGTAGGACTCCACGGTCAATGCGGCAAGCCCTCGATCGACGATGAGATGATCGAGAAACCCGGCGATGGCCAGGTCTATCTCAGAAAGCTTGCTTTGTTCGGTCTGCGAATGAGGCATGTCGAACTCTGGTCAGTCCGTGATTTTGGAATTGCCGGGAAGCCTTGTTGTGTAAGGAAGCTTCTCTCGTGCCCGTTCAAGAAACGGCATATCTTGCACGCTGGGCAGCTTCCGCCACTGGCGGAATCTGCCCAGCGGACATGATATGAAAGTTTTTGGAGAGGGGTGCGGGGAGGAACCTTTTTACAAAAAGGTTCTCCCCGCATTTCCACTTTTCCTATTACACCGCCATTTCTTTTTGGCTAGCGAAGTGTTCTTCCTCCATCGCGGCCAGATGATCGTAGAGGCTGTCCTTGATCTGGTCCAGGCGCTCGAAGTCTATGATTTTGTTACCGCTCTCGTCCTTGACGTAGAAAATATCCGCAGCCTGGTCTATCTCGGTCGTAATCTTGGTGAGGATGATGTTGAGACCGAGCGAGGACAGGCCTCGGGTAATGTCGTAAAGGAGCCCGGGCCTGTCGTGAGCGTACACCTCAACTATGGTGGCCCTGTCGGAAGCTGCGTTGTCTATTTCCACTTTCAGAGGGAAGCGCGGTCGTGACGCCGCGGTAAAGGATCTGCGGATGGCTCTCCGCGCGGCCACGAGTTCATCCACATCCGCGTCCCCGCGAATAACCAGCGCGAAGTCCTGACGGAAATGTTCCCAGCGTTCCGGATCGTCGAGAGGTCCTTCCGGGATATCGTTCACATGGAAAGTGGCGACCGCGATGTCTCCGATGGAATGGCTCCACGCGCTGAGGATGTTGATCCGGTTGGCAAAGAGCGTGCCTGCGATCCTGAAAAACAAACCACGCTTGTCCTTGACGATAAGGGTGACGGCACTATACCCGGGCTTACGGTGATCGGTTTTTTGCGCGATCAGATCGGACCAATCAAACACGTCTTTCCCGTGGCTCGCCAGATAAGATCTGAGGTCACCGTAGTGTTCCGCGATGACCCCAGGATAGAAATCCAGGAAGTAACGGGATGGGGCCATCTCCAAATACTCATCCAGCTTGGGGCCACGCATCTCGGCAGGAACAAGGTCCCTCACCACGGCCTTTATTTGTCTGACCCATTCGGCCAGGTCCTCACCTTCGGCCCCTTCGCCTTCTATTATGTCGAGGGTCCTGTAATAGAGTTCTTCGAGGAGCATGTCTCGCCACGAATTGGAGGCCGTGTGTCCGACAGCCCTCAGGTCCGCGTGAGTCAGCAGCATGAGTAGATCCAACCGCCGCCGGTGCATGATGTTTTCTGAAAATCGACTCAGCAGAGCTTCGTCGTGGAGGTCTTTTTTGAACGCGAGATGAGTCATGGCCAAATGATTACGTATCAGGAAACAGACCTCGTCAATGTCCTCCGGAGGCAGCCCGAAACGTTCAAGAAGAGGCCGGGCTATTTCTTCACCGTGGACTTCGTGCCCCGGGCCTCTGCCCTTCGCTATATCGTGGAAAAGACCCGCAAGATAGAGGATCTCCGGTTTGTCAAGTCTGGAAAAGATTGTACGAAGGAGCGCATCCTCTTTTCTGCCGTCATGCGCGGCGAAAGAGTCGATGTTCTCCAGGACCGCCATGGTGTGAAGATCGACAGTGTATTCGTGGTATATATCGTGCTGGGGCAGGAAGCGTATCCAAGCAAAATCAGGGACAAAAATCTCCAGAAATCCGATTTTCATCATGGCGTTCAGGGCATGAGCAACAGACCCTGCCATCCGAAAAATCCCGAGGAACATTCGATTGGCTTCCGGATCTGTGACTATCTTTTCATCCATGGACCGCAGTCGGACGCGCAACATGTCCACCAGGCGGATATCCAGCTCGCACCCTGTTTCAGCGACCTGCCGAAAAGCGAGTAGGATTTCCAGCGGGTCTTTGCCGAAATCCGCCAACCTGTAGCGATTGATTCCACCGGCCCCTATATAGAAGGGCTCGTCCAGTCTCAATCGTTTTACTTCAGATGCGATCTTCGGCCTCAAAAACAGACGGGCTCTCGCCAGGACGCGACGACCAAAAAAATCCATGTTGGACGCGTGGCGATAGTATTCCCGCATAAAGCTTTCCACGCCTTGTCGTTCCGTGTGGTTCTTGAACCCCATCTGTTCGGCGAGGATTCGCTGGCCATCGAATGTGAGCCTGTCATCCCTTCGGCCGACCATGAAATGCAGCCTTGCCCGAATTTCCGCGAGGAAACTTCTTGCGTCTATCGCTTCGGCCACGGCACGTTCCCCGCAAATTTCTGCAAGGGGTAATTCTTCCAAGCTGGAGCAGCCAAAAAGAATCTTTGCAAGCCAGGCTATGAGCTGAATGTAACGCAATGAGCCCGGGCCCTCTTTCAGATGAGGCTCCAACAGATAAATCGTGTGCCCGAATTTTTCGGATGATTTGCGGATTTCCCCTTCTATCCTGAGATAGAATTCCAGAGGGTCCGTCTCCTGGAGCAGTCGTTCTCGCTGGATCAAGAGGTCCCGAAAGATCTCTTCATTACCCCATACATGCCGGGTGTCCATTAAGGAGGTCAGCACGGCGAGGTCTTTGTCGGCCTCCAGCCTGCACTCCTCCACGGTGCGCACAGAATGGCCCAATTCCACCCTGGCGTCCCACAGCAGATAGAGTATGCTGCGAATTCCTCTGTACACCCCTTCCGGAGTGTCTTCGGGCCTCAAGAACAGGATGTCTATATCCGAGTACGGGCTCATCTCCTTGCGGCCGTACCCGCCCAGCCCCACAAGCGCTATCCGGTCTTTCCAATAGCCCAAAAAATGTTCGGCAAGTTGTCTGAGAAGATTGTCGAAAACAGGGTGCATTTCGAAGTTTGCGGGGTCAAGTTCACCCTGGCTACGGTATTCCGCGACGCCCTCTTTTATCCTGGCTATTTGAGCAGCCCGATCGTGGTCCGCGAATATGAATCTCATTGCACTACATTCCCAACTACTAATTAGGTTTCATACGGCATCCGGGCGGTCGACTTTCGTCAAGCCAACTCGGATAGTAATTCCTAAAGTCCGTACGGTCAACCAAGCGGCGGCCGCGATCAGCTCTTGCTTCCCAGTTCACGCAGGTATTTGCCCGCGCCCGCGGCGATTCCCGTCGCGACAGCGTCCAGGTATTGCGCGCTTGTCAGTTTTTGTTCGTCCCGGCCGTTGCTGATAAAGGCGCATTCCACAAGTATCGCAGGCATTTTTGCGCCTAGCAAAACATAAAACGGCGCTCGCTTCACCCCCCGGTTCCGAATCTTAGGGGCGGCCTTGGCCAGGTCCTGCACGAGAGCATGATGTACAGTGTTGGCCAATCTGTCCGATTCACTCTTCTTGGAGGCCAGCATCAGGTCCAGTAAAGTGGCCTGAAGGTCGCTCATTTCCGCAAGAGGGATGCCGTTTTCTCTGGCTGCCAGTCTCATGGCTCGCGGGGAGCTGGCCTTGCTCAAATAAAAGGTTTCGACCCCTCTGGAGCTGGAATGCGAGTCCGCGTTGCAGTGAAGCGAAATGAAGAGATCCGCGTTCAGGGAATTGGCCAGAGCGGTGCGCTCTTGAAGCGTGAGAAACCTATCGTCCGTACGGGTCATCTCGACTTTGATCCCCCGGACATCGGACAAGAGCCTTTTTTTCACCAGATAGGCCACTTCGAGCGTTACATTTTTTTCCTTTATCCCGCCGTCCTTGCTTACCGCTCCAGGATCTTTCCCGCCATGACCCGGATCTATGACGACGAGGAAGTCCTTTGCAGCGTTTTCGATCGGTCGCGGCGGGGGCATCAAGTCGCCGGCAGGCCGAGGCTGAAGTGAAGCGGTCTTCGCATACGCTGGCGAATCGCTGGGGGCCGGAGGCAATGACGGCTTCGGTGGACAAGGAATACTCTCTTTGGCTACGGGCTGCCGGTGAGGTCCCTCCGGGCGAAAGACACGGTCATCAGGAACAATATCACCTGGCTGCGTCTTTGCTGTCGGCCATGCGCCATCCGCGGGACAGAAAGGATTACCGGTGTACTTGTATTCGGAAACCTCTGGAGAGCCTTTGGCCGCGGTGGTCCATTTCGAGGGCCGCGTTTCGATTCGACCGGCCCCTGCTGAATTCTGATGGTTTCCGAGCGGAGGTAGTGGTGGATTGTTGCGGGTGATCCTCTTTGTTGCCGAGGCTGGAGCCGGCCTATTTCCATGTATGTTGCCGAGCCTTCTTTTCAGGAGGTGGGCTTCCTTCAGTTCTTTGAGTCCGGCTATGCGGTGGCGCTTGTCCGGGACGATCCTGCTGAATTCATAAAGGTACTGGATGGCCCGGTCCAAATCCTCGGCTTTGCCTCCGCGGCGATAGAGACTCAGCGACGCCCGACCTGCAAGGAACAGGCTCTGCCTTGCCGCACGCCGGTCCTTTTCAGTGCGATGGATTTCCAGAAAGGAATGGACTAGTTTGGTCCACTGGTCCCGGGTGGCTTGAGGTTGGCTGGAAAGCTGCTCCAGTGTCTGGCAAGCTTTCGCGAAGGAGGGTCGGACAGGCTGACCTGCATATGAAAAAGAGGCCGCCATAAGGCCGAGACAAAGGACCATGGCCTGTATGACGCCCACTCTGAGGGGAGCTTTTTTCATCCAGGGTAAACTCTCATGGCGACCGGGATTAAGAGGGGTGGTTATAAAATTCTTTCGTTGGAAGGGCTTTCCCTAGAATCGTCAAACGCTGTGCGTATTTTGCCGGCCGGGAGGACTCCTTGGATTCGCAGCCCCTATGTTCCGGAGCAAAAATCTCGGTGAGGATCTGACTGGTTCTTGGCCCCCTTCCGGCTGTGTTCCGAGACTATCCTCACGCGTAGGACCTCACTGGGAACCTGGTCAATTGGCCGGCATGAACGGGAAAGTTTCTCGTGAAGTTCTGCCGGGATAATTAGGGTTGATTTTCGAGATTTCCAGAGCACGGGGCACCTCCCTGACTTTATGTTAGGATCATAACACAATAAAAACGGTATATTCAATAGTTTTTCTAGAAATTACTTTAACCAATTTCGTTTGACCCCCGCCGCTCCCCCTGATAGATTCGTTCCCGCGCTTGACTACAGGCGGCCCAATCCGGAAAAGAAAGTGCAAATAGATGAGTGACGAAGCGGGCAAGAAAAGTGGATTCTTCAGCCGCATGTTCAAGAGGGACAAGCGGATCGAAGAGGAAAACCCCCAACAACCGTCCGAAACGCCGGAGGCCCGGGGACCGGATGTTCTGACTGCGGAGGTTCCGTCGGACGCGTCTCCTCCAGCGGCGGCCAATTTCGGCGAACCGACGGAAGGGGTGGCGGGTCGGGTCCAACTGAGAACGGGGCTCAAGAAAACCCGAGAAAGCTTCATAAAGAGTCTGGGCCAGGTGTTTGGCGGCAAAAAGCAGTTGGACGACCAAATGGTAGCTGGGCTGGAGGAGGTGCTCGTTCGGGCCGACATCGGGGTAAAGACCGCTTACGAGCTGTTGGATAGCGTCACAGACAGAATCAAGCGCAGGGAACTCAACGACCCCCAAATGGTGGTCAACCACCTGAAGCACTTGATAACTGAGATGTTATCGGAAGTGGAGGCCCCTTTGCGCGTCGGTTACGGTTCCGAGCCTTTTGTCGTCATGATGGTGGGAGTGAACGGGTCCGGAAAAACCACAACCATAGCCAAAATTGCCGCCAGGCACACTGCCGCGGGACGAAAGGTTTTTATGGTGGCAGGCGACACTTTCCGGGCCGCCGCGGTGGAACAGCTCGAGATCTGGGGTCAGCGCGTAGGTTCTACGGTCATAAAAGGAAAGGATAAAGCCGATCCTTCGTCGGTGGTGTTCGAGGCCATGGAGAGGGCCTTAGAAGAAAACGCGGAAATGGTACTGATAGATACCGCGGGTCGCCTTCACACTCGAATACCCCTCATGGAAGAGCTGAAGAAGGTGCGGCGGACAATTATGAAGAAGTTGCCACAGGCCCCCCACGAAACTCTCCTGGTGATTGACGCGTCCATGGGTCAGAATGCCATCCTGCAGGCACGGACATTCAACGAAGCAATACCTGTGACCGGCATAGCGCTTACCAAGCTCGACGGGACCTCAAAAGGCGGAGTTTTGGTAGGAATCTCAAATGAGTTGAAAATGCCTGTGCGGTACATCGGCATAGGGGAGAAGATGGACGACCTCAGGGATTTCAACGCGCGTGACTTTACCGAAGCGCTTTTTGCCGGCGTTGACGTTTCCGAAAGCCAATGATGGAACTGTATTGATGCCGGACGCGGAGTCAAGTCTACAGGGGTAAGAATATGGAAACTTTGCAGGTGAAAACGGGGTCCAGAACCCAATTCATGGACGTCACTTCCAGGGTGAAGGAAGCCATTGCCAAGAGCGGTGTGAGCGAAGGCATAGCCGTTGTCTATGTTGCTCACACGACGGCAGCCATCACCATCAACGAAG
The DNA here is from genome assembly GCA_016212925.1 of Desulfomonile tiedjei. Classification (NCBI taxonomy): domain Bacteria; kingdom Pseudomonadati; phylum Thermodesulfobacteriota; class Desulfomonilia; order Desulfomonilales; family Desulfomonilaceae; genus Desulfomonile; species Desulfomonile tiedjei. The sequence goes on along the minus strand of JACRDF010000003.1, from coordinate 66,157 downwards.
CAGCGGACCCTTCGGTAGTGGAAGACATCCAGCAAAAGCTCTCGCAACTGGTGCCATATAAGGACGCGTACCGTCACATGGAAGGCAATTCCGACGCGCACATAAAAACTTCGATGATGGGAAGTTCGGTACACCTCATAATATCCGGAGGGTCACCGGTTTTGGGCACTTGGCAAGGGATCTTCTTTTGCGAATTTGATGGGCCTCGAACGCGCAATATCCACATAAAAGTGGTGCCGGGCTAAAATCCTCAGGAGACAGTAACGTGGGAGACATAGTTGAAGTTTTTACGGACGGAGCGTGCAAAGGCAATCCCGGCCCTGGAGGATGGGCAGCCATTTTGCGCAACAAATCCGTGTCCAAAGTCATCAGCGGGGGAGAACGGCAAACTACAAATAACCGCATGGAGATGACCGCTGCGATCATGGCGCTGGAAGCCCTGAAGCGTCCTTGCAAGGTCAAGATCACCACTGATTCTCAGTACTTGATGCTAGGCATCACCCAGTGGCTCAAGGGTTGGAAGAAAAAAGGTTGGCGAACCTCCAGTAATTCACCTGTGAAAAACGTCGACCTGTGGCAACGGCTCGACACGGCCGCATCTCGCCATGAAGTGGAGTGGCAGTGGGTGCGAGGACACAACCTTCATGAAGAAAATGAAATGGTGGACAGCCTGGCCAAGGAAGCGATGCAAAAATTCCTCTAACATCTTTGGGAGAGCGCCACATTTATCTTTTGCCGGAGATCGAACAGAGTTAGAATAAAGACTCTCGGCAAAGCATCCATACGACAACAACCGTGTAGTTTAACCGTACGATCTCGAACCTTGATAGAAGCCTTATTCCGGCGAATTTTCTTGGCCAAAGGGACACGTGGCTGACGAGGCGCGTCAAAGCGGGCGAGCCGACCTGCCACATCGAGTTGCTTTCCAACCGGAGATTTGTGCAGGCTCCGCGTCCCGTGCGGGAAAAGACAAACGCCGCGAAAAGCGGGATTCCTAGCGGATTCCTTGCTTGGGGGCACGTTCTCATGAGCGTTCCTAAACGCTCATTGATTCCGAGGAGGGTATCGTGGAAAAGATATGGCAGAAAAGCTACCATCGAGGTGTGCCCGCGGCGGTTGAATTCGACGACATATCGCTTCCGGCAGCCTTTAAGCGGACCGTCTCCAAGTATCCCGACCACCCGGCTCTCTTCTTCCAGGGAACCGCTGTAAACTATCGAGAGTTGGACAGGCTCGTCTCGAAGTTCGCTGCGGCCCTCCGGCACATGGGTGTAAAACCGGGCGACCCAGTATCTATCGTATTACCCAACCTGATCCAAACCGTGGTCGGCATTTACGGAGTATTAAGCGTGGGCGCCAAAGTGGTCATGCACAACCCGCGCCTGGACGACATGCAGTTCCAGTACCAGTTCAACACAGCGGGGAGCAAGGCACTTATTTGCTTGGACGTGTTGGTTCCCCGGATGATAAACGTTAGACGCCGCACGCAGATAGGGAAAATCGTTTCTTGCCACATTCGGGACTATCTCCCTTTTCTGTCCAAGGCGCTTTTCCCACTGGTCAAGAAGGGTTTGCATCTCAATACCTCCGGCGATGCGGGAGTGCTCGAGTATACGGAACTCATCGAGAGCAGCGAAGCTTCAACGCGTTTGCACCAGCCGGCGATGGACGACACGGCGTTTATCCTTTTCACAAGCGCAACCACAGGTAAACCCAAGGGAGTGGAACTTACCCACGCTAACCTCTCCAGGAACGTGCAACAATTGAAGGCCTGGTTTCCGACCTTCAGAGATGGGCAAGAGATAGTGGTGGGTTGCTTGCCGTTCTTCCATGTTTTCGGCCTGACCTGCGCCCTGAATATCGGTATTTTTTACGGATATGGTAACGCTTTGGTTCCGCTGCCTGAACCGAAAAACATTCTGGAAGCGCTCCAGACCTGTAAGGCTACCTATATACCTGCCCTACCCGGAGTTTACGCCGCGGTAATCAACGACCCTTCCCTTAGAAAGTTCGACCTCAAGTCCCTGAAAGGCTGTTTTTCCGGTGGGGCCCCTCTGCCCCTTGAAACAATACGATCCTTCGAAACTCTTACAGGGGCTCAAATCTGCGAGGGTTACGGCCTCACGGAGTCCTCCCCCGTGTCACACGTAAACCCGTTCGGTGGAAAAACTAAAGTTGGAACCATCGGTCTGCCTATTCCCAATACCGAAGCCAAGCTGGTGGACTTGACCGATCCAAGGATAGAAATCGACACCCCGGGACAACCGGGGGAACTTTGCATCAAGGGTCCCCAGGTGATGAGAGGGTATGTCGGGCTACCTGACCAGACTTCAGCTACTCTTCTCGACGGATGGCTTTTGACAGGCGACATTGCAACTGTAGACCCCGAGGGGTATTTCACGATCGTGGACAGAAAAAAGGACCTTATCGTCGCTGAGGGTTCAACTGTGTATCCGAGAGATGTGGACGAGGTACTGTTTTCGCACCCCAAGGTTCTTGAAGGATGCGCACTAGGCGTTCCCGACCCTATGGCGGGTGAAATTGTGAAGGCCTTTGTCGTGCTAAAGGCAGGTCAGACCGCCGGTGCAGAGGAAATCATAAGCTACTGTACAACGAAACTTGATAGCCACCAGGTCCCCAAACAGGTGGAGTTCATCAACGAACTGCCTCGCAGCCCGGTGGGAAAGATCCTCCGCAAAGAACTGCGCCGAAGACACCTTGTGAGAAGATCTGGCGGCGCCGGAAAATAGCGCGCATGTGCTGAATGGAGTGTTAAGCCTCAGGATCACCTCCACAGCCCAATTGCCCTTCTTCATCACTGGACCCCTTCAGGGGCCGGTTTGATTCTTGGAAAACGCTTTTCCGAAGGTTTCACGCCCTTCTTTTCTGAGAGGAGGTGCGGAAACCCTTTTCTGATCTTCCCCCGCGTGTTTGCGCCGGATTTATTATGTATTGACTTCAATTATGATATTATGATATTATCTACTAAAATAGATGTGACACATTAAATAATTATGTCCTGATCCCGATCCGAATCGGTCTGGGAGATCTTCCATGTCTTTGAAGCGAAGGATTTGTGCAAGCCTGGTATGGAGCGCCGCGCTGGTCGCCATCGTCAGTGGGGCTTCTTATGCCATGCCCACCGGCAAGATCACTGAAGTGAGTGTGAGCCCGGATTTGAAAAGAGTTACGATAAAATCTGACGGCATAATCGGGCCTCACACTGTCTCCACAGCGTCGAATCCTTCGCGTCTGATAATTGATGTCGAGGGCGCGAGCGTTGCCACGCCACCTCCGGCCCATGCAGTTTCAAAAGCTTCGGGGTTGGCCGTTAAGGCAGTGAAGAATCAATCGGGCGCGCGCGTGGTCATGGATTTTGGAGCGAGCCCTCTTCCCGTGCATAAAATCCGTCGCCTTGGCAATTATCTTCTTGTTTTTCTCCAGGAATGGGAACCGACGCCCGCGGCTTCGGGCCGCATCACGCCCGATAAGGTCCCGGTCGCCGAACCGACACCGGCCGTGGTTCGCCGGAGGATCGAGAAGCCTCTCGTAAGCTCGACTTCGAATCTCCCCATAAAATCCAGTTCGGATCTCTCGATCAAATCCGCCGAGGTGTCGGATGGTTTGATAATACTCACCCTGGCAAACCGCGAGAGACCGGGAATGATTTACCGCATAGATCTCGGGGTGGACTTTGAGAAGCTGGGATTCAGCACGGCAAAGATCTCCGCAACAAACCCCGGTACTCGTTCCGAACCGATCAAGATCTCGGCGAGAAGATCCCCCTTCTGGATGGAAGAGACTCAGGTCAGAATAGGCCCCAGAAAATCGCCGCCTCCTTCCGCCACCGTCCAAGAAAGAGCGCCTAAGCTGGAACAGACCGTTAAACTGTCCAGCCGACCGTGGTGACCATCTTCCCCAGACGCGGCTCTGATTGCTTCCCACGCACGTTTCGTACAGCCCTTGAACGCGGCACTGGGAAACAATTTCGCAGCGACGTTGAGGAAGGTGACGGATGTGCGAAACAATTGACCGCATCGGTCCTGACCGTCGGCAGGGATTTAACAGTTTTGCATAATAATATTAGATGATAACAGCAGTTGGTACGCGACTTGCTCTAATATTCGAACAACAACGAAACCTAACCATATCCTCTAGCAATCCTCCTCAAGGATTGCTTTTTTTTTCCGCGCGACCCGAGGCTCGCGTGTCTTCTCTTTCAGGTTCCGCAGAAATGGGATAATAATTAACCGGTCTGCTATGCTCGCGAGGGGTTAGCCGACACCGTATGGTCGAATTTCATTCATGATAAGGCCACTGAGGACAGCCTTTTTTTGTGAACCTTCACAACCGATCCGCCATGCACTAATCTGATGGACAAGGAGCAAGGCATGAAGGACCCTGAAAAAAAACCGTCGAGCTACGTGGTAGTAAAAGACCGTAGCGGGAAAGAGTATATTTGCCCCAGGGATGCATTGAGAGATCCCGGCGAATTCACCGAAGAAGAGCTTAAGAAATGCTTGGACTCGCTCGAAGAGCCGTTCAGCGATGAAGAGGTCTTCGCCATTATCAAGAGCGAATTTCGAAAGGCTGATTCCTGATGCCAATCAGAGTAGAGATTTTTTCCGACTATGTTTGACCGTACTGCTACATCGGCAACGGGATTGTCGAAGTGCTAAAAAAGGAATTTGAGATCGAGGATTACTGGCTGGGATTCGAATTGCGCCCCGGCACCCCTGCCGAAGGGGTGCCGCTCGCCAAGTTGTTTCCGGGCATCGATCTGAAGGACCGGTACGAGAAACTTAATCAAGCGGCAGCCTCATTCGATCTGTTTTTCGCAGAACGATCATATGTCTCCAATTCTCGCCTCGCCCTGGAATCAGGAGAATTTGCCAAAGACTTGGGGCATCACCACTCATTTCACAACAGAGTATTCCACGCGTATTTTACGGAATTGCGTGATATCGGGGACTTAGAAGTGCTTTTTCAGATCGCGCAGGAGGATGGGCTCGATCGCGACGAATTGCAGGCGGCCCTGAAAGAAAGACGCTATGCCCCCAGGCTTGCGCAGGCAGGGCAGAAAGCTCAACGGTACGCTGTGAATGCAGTGCCGACCTTTATCGTCAACGGACATCAGAAAATAGTCGGCGCTCAATCTGTGGAATTCTTCAGGGAGCAATTCAAGAAGGCGGGAATTGCGGGGAGAACCCCTGTCTAAGGGTGTCTCCCCTGAGTCTGTTATCTACCCGGCGCCCCTGCCTCGGGAGCTGGACCCTCGGGTGAAGGAACCTCGCCTGGAGTCGGTGCAGTTTCTTCCAGCGGGAGCGGCTCTTCAAAGGTCTCGGCCACAGGAGGCGCGGGCAACGGGGGCCTGGAAAGAACCCCTCCCGATATAATTTTGCGCCTGCTGGGCCTGGCGATTACGGTTCCCGGAGGGGCCGAATAGGAAGGATGCTGCAAGTCCATGCCGGAGCACTTCCAGATATAAGTGTAAGTGTCGACAATATCGTTCACGATATTGCTGTAAATGTCGTTCACATCTTGATCCGTAAGCACTATCTGACGGTTAAACTTGTTCGGCGCCCGGAAAATCGCGAACACGTCTTCCTTCATGGTCGCTGCGTAAAGGTCGTTCTTGACGTGCCTGAACGCCGGCACATCGAACGGCTTGAACCTTTCCATCAGCTCCCCGAGAGAATTGAAGTCCCCGTAGCCGTCGTAATAAACAAAAACATCGACCTGAGAGTCCGCGATAAGCTCGTCCAGGAGCATGCTGAACCGCTCCAGGTACTCCAAATCAGGAAACTCCGGCATTTTCAGCAGGATAATGGAATACGCTATCATGCCCAGTCGGCCGGATAAATTTGCAGAAGACGTGTCGAGCTTAATATCACCGCCCTTTAGGGCCTGCACGCAGTACGGGATGTCGCGCATCAATCGTGCGTACGCCTCTCTACGGATCTCTTCCAGGTCCTTCATCTTCCCCGGGCTGGACCTGATGTCTCTGGTCATGAACGTCATGCCACGCTCGTAATCCCAGCGATTCTGAAATATGTAGGAACCCATAGAACGCGGCATGAGCTTGAGGATGTCTTTCGTCAGGCTTTCCACGAAGCTCACGTGTGTATGGTAGGCAACGTAGCCCTGAGCAGGCAGAGCCACAGCGACGATGAGCGCACAGGCTACGAACAGCAGTAAGAACCTTCGGGTCATGGAGTGTCCTCCTCGATAACGGAGATCTGACAGAGGGATCTCCCACACGATGGAGGATACCACATTTGTATGGTTAAATCAAATATAATTTCAATATAATGGTGTGATTATATAATATAATGGATTATACCAGTCCCTGACTTCCCAATAATTTCGCGGAATCAGTCTTTGCCTCCGCAATATTTCTTCTTCCATTCCGCGAGCAGATTCAGGGCCTCCAAGGGACTGAGGATATTAAGGTCCGCCTGTTCCATCTCTTTGACCAGTTCGCCGCTCTGGTACCCGAACAGGTCTGTTTGGAATGCTTGCTCCTCAACTTTCTTCCTGGTGTTTCGTCGCTGAGACAATCTGGGACGTCCACCCGGATCGATCTCCTCTTTTTCGAGGTTTGACAGTATTTCTCTAGCCCGGCCAATTACGGTATCAGGAATCCCGGCCAGTCGGGCAACTTGTATTCCGTAGGAGCGGCTGCATCCTCCAGGGACTATTTTTCGCAGGAAAACTACTTTATCTCCCCATTCGCGCACGGCAATGTTGTAGTTGCGAACTCTTGGCTTTATCAAAGCGATGTCCACGAGTTCGTGATAGTGCGTGGCAAAGAGGGTCCTGGGGCCTCCATCGGGCCTGTCGTGGAGATACTCGGTGACCGCCCACGCGATCGACAGACCATCGAATGTACTGGTCCCACGGCCCACTTCGTCGAGTAACACGAGAGATCGCGGCGTCGCGTTATGCAAAATCTCCGCGGTTTCGTTCATCTCCACCATGAATGTAGATTGCCCGAACGCCAGGTAGTCGGCAGCTCCAATACGAGTGAAAATGCGGTCCACTATGCCGACTGAGGCTTGGCCGGCCGGGACGAAGCTGCCCATCTGGGCCATCAGCACCACCAGGGCCGTCTGGCGCATATACGTGGATTTACCGGCCATGTTCGGCCCAGTTATAATAAGGATTTGCTCGGAGGCCCGATTGAGCTGCACGTCGTTGGGCACATAGGTCTCTCTCTGATCAAACGTTTCCACTACAGGATGGCGGCCCTCTGCAATCAGTATCTCGTCACCGTCATGCACTTCAGGGCGGCAGTAACCTCTTGCCGCAGCTACTTCAGCCAGTGCCACCAGGGTGTCCAGAGCCGCTATGTGGCCCGCGGTGGCCTGAATGCGGTTTATGACCTCAAGAAGTTTGGTTCTGAGCAGATCGAATATCTGCTCTTCCAATTCCAAGATCTTTTCTTGTGCGTTGAGGACCTTGAGTTCGTATTCCTTCAGGTCATCCGTAATGTAGCGTTCGGCGTTCACCAGTGTCTGTTTTCGCACGTAATGAGCCGGAATCTTGGTCTGGTGGCTCTTGGTGACCTCAATGAAGTATCCGAAAACCCGATTGTATCCTACCCGCAGGTTGGGTATGCCCGTCTGCTCCCGTTCTCTGGCTTCAATTCCGGCAATCCACTCCTTGCCGCGATAGCTTATGCTTCGAAGCTCATCGAGTTCCTTATTGTAACCGTCACGGATGACGCCACCGTCCCTGATCGTTGGCGGAGGCGAATCCACCAGAACAGCAGCAATTGCATGTGCGACGTAGGAGAGGTCGTCCGCTTGTCTGAGCTTCTCGACGAGAGCTGTGTCCAATCCGTCGAGCAATTTGATGATGGCAGGAATTTTTTCCGAGGAAACCCGGAGCTGTACCAGATCGCGGGGCGTCGCGCTCTTGAGGGATATCTTCCCGGCTATCCTTTCTATGTCGCCAATTCCTTTGAGGATATCCCGCAGCTCCGTCCTGAGAATGGTGTTTTCGACCAGGGCTTCCACGGTTTCACTTCTCAGGCGAATCTCCTGCGTATCCAGCAGCGGGTAGGAGATCCACTGCCGGATCAGGCGCGCGCCCATGGCCGTGGCGGTACGGTCCAGGAGTTTTAATAGCGTTCCGGTTGTTGTTCCGTCCCGGAGGTTCTTGAAGATTTCCAGGTTCCTGAGCGTGGAATGGTCGAGGACCATGAAATTGCCGAGCTGATAGACGCGGGGAGGCTTTATATGTGTGGGAGCGTCGGATCGGTTCTGTCTTACGTAGTTGATAATCATGCCCGCGGCAATTGCAAGGCTGGAGCCGTCGGTCAACCCGAACCCTTCCAGGTTCCGAACGCCGTATTGATCTCGCAGGGCGTCCGCGCATCCACGCGGGTCGGACATCCATTCATCTACAGGATGCACGTACAGAGGTCCGTCGAGCATACCCCGGAAAAGGTCTTCCTCGGATTCCTTTTCCGGGACCAGTACTTCCTTGGGGTCGATGCGGCGCAGTTCCTGCGCGGCAATGGACGGCTGATCGGTCTGGGTGACCAGGAGGTCTCCGGTTGACAGGTCGAACGAGGCCATTGCCACCTCGTTGCGCTGCCGAAAGAGCGCTACGGTGAAATGGTTCTCATTGGACTTGATGGTTTCAGGGTCTTCGGTAAGGCCGGGTGTGAGAACTCGGGTGACCTCACGGCGAACAATACCCTTTGCCTGCCGCGGGTCCTCCATTTGATCGCATACAGCCACCCGCTCACCTGCTGCCAAAAGCCGCGATATGTAAGCGGACGCGGCATGATGGGGAAAGCCGCACATGGGGACGCTTTCTTCTTTGTTTTTGTCTCGAGTGGTGAGGGCTATTTCCAGGATTCCTGACGCCTTGGTCGCGTCGTCAAAGAACATTTCGTAGAAATCACCCATTCTGAAAAGCAATATCGCGTCGGGATGGCGCTCTTTGTGCTCCCGATACTGCCGCATCATGGGGGTAAGGGTCTTCTGCTCCAATTGCCGTTCACATCCTAAGCAAGTTGCTGACGAAAAGGATACCCACTCGACCGATTTGTGTCCACACCTATTGGCCGTTCCGATGAAAAACCCTTCAGGCCTCATTGAGTGTTGCAAGGCGAATCTATACTAGAATGGAGCGCAGGTTCAGTGACGAAGTCATGGTTGGGGCAGAGGTGCAGTTTGCGGAGGGATGACTTGATTCGAAGGCGTGATGCTTAATGAAAACCGCCTACAGTTTGCCACGCTGCTTGAGATCTTTCAGGACCGCATCGAAGGGTAGATTGGGCTCTTGTGCCCGCTCTCCAAATGCCGCCAGGTCTTCAGCGTCTTCGGCAAGCCTCAATCTCACGGCCTCGTTGACCAGTTCGGAGATGGTCCGATCTGTTTCTACGGCTTTATGCCGCAACGCTCGGTGAAGGTCGGGGTCCAAATAAATTGTGGCTCTCTTTGATAATGTTTTCATATTAACATCTCAACGCCTAAACGCCTGGACGTCAACATCTTAGGATGGAATCGACATCGGGGTTGCTCACACCGCGCCATTGTCGCCGCCGGCGACAATAGTTCAAAATCATGGGAGTTTTTGGGGAGGGGTCCGGGGAGGCCCTTTTTGCAAAAAGGGCCTCCCCGGAAACTCTTCCAGGAACTCGCAGGTTTTGAAACCATCTCTAGTCTGGCATTAGAAGTGCTGACCGACTCCGGCTTATCTTGGGTTCCCCAATGAGTTTCAGGCCCGAGGCTGAAGCCAAGGCCAGCGTGTCTTGAAACGCTTTTTCAGACACATGGCCAAAAGGCTCGCAGAGGAGCAATCTGCCGGTGGGCTTCAAAACGCCTCTAATCTGAGAAAAAAGAGCGCCGGCATCGGGGACCTCATGGACTACGTTGATTGCCAAACACAGGTCAATCGGCTCGGAAATCCCGATGCTGTCCGGTTCACACAGCTTGGTCACGATGCGGTAGGCTACACCGGCCTTTTCTGCACGTTTGGCCAGGGCTGTTAGCATTTTCTCTTGAACATCAACAGCTATCACTTTACCGCTCTTGCCCACCATACGCGCTGCGGGAATCGTGAAGAAGCCCATTCCAGGGCCTATATCGAGCACCGTCATACCTTCACTTATATACGGGGAAAGGATCTTTTCCGGATCCTGGAGCCAGCGCCGAATTGGACATACCAATAAATAGCCGACCCACCACGGACAAACACGCTTTGCCATGCCATGCTTCCTCTGGCCCTGAGTTATTAATCTTCAGCCCTAATCAATCGATTCCGAGGAACCTCAGGAGGAAGGCATCGCGTGCCTCCCGAGGGAATCAAATCTGCCTCCCAAACGGCCAAATCCTCCGCAGAGGCGTGGTCTCTTCCCGCACAGTGCCACAGACTTTCCTCAGGAGTATCAGATAAGCTAGGCCTCCGGCAAGCGCGCCCAAGCAATCGACGAAGAGATCCCCCAGCTGAGCGGTTCGTCCCGGCACAAGAGATTGGTACACTTCGTCGCACAAGCCGAAGAAGGCGCATGATAGGAGCGTTAAAGCAAGGCCGAGGACGGGGCTCGCCGCGAATTCTTTGCTGAAATAACGGCCGACTGAGACTCCAAGGCCGGCAAAAATAATAAAATGGCCGACCGCTTCCACGGGCCAGTTAGCATCGGATTGATGCTTTACCAACGCCGACAACATTACGAGCAAACCGGAATAGCCCAGCACCAGGGGCAAGGTCAATATGCTCGGATCGTCACCTCGGCATTTCATTTCCCCTCCTCGCGCCAGCCTCCGCCCCGCCAAGAGGCGGCAAATTAGTAATTGGCCGGCTATCAATTTGTTGTTCCCTGATCTCGCCACGCACATCAATTTGTTAAATACAGATGCGTGAACACACGACTTGGCATCACAGATTTCCGGTCTTGGCCCCGGTTTCACAATTGGTTACCGGACCCGGAACGCCCCGCAAAAAGATAACTAGAAAAAATGGTTCACGATTCCGTTCCGGGCTTCTTGCCAAAAGATCTTGACGACCTTACTATAAATCGGTAGACCTCCTCCCATGAAAAGAGTTCCTGGGCATACGAAGGCTGCATTTCCCGACAGCGATTTTCATCACAGCAGTGACTGCGCTCTTAAGGGCCTCCCAAGCCGCTAGTACGGTTTGGAGGCGCCCGGATGAAGTGACAGTTCAACTTGCGGTAAGGGGCCGGATGGCTGATCCCGAAACAAAAATAGCATGGAAGGAGGTGTTGGAAAGGTTCCTCTTACTGCTGTTCAGTATGTCTTTCTTGATTGCGGTCGCGGTGGCTGTGTCAATATTTGTGGTAGATTCCCCGCTGGATCTGGAAATAAGGGCCAAGATCTATGTCAAGTTGAAGCAGCCCGACATGGCGGCAAAAGCCTATGTCAAATTGACGAAGGTGGACCCGCGTAATCACGAGGCCTTCGAGGCCTTGGGTAACCTGTACACAAGTCAGGAAGCCCACCGGGAGGCTTCGGCATCCTTCGCCAAAGCAGCTGAGTTACACGGCTCGGTTTCTAATTTCTTGAACGCTGCCCTCTCGGCGCAGAAGGCCGGTTTGAAGGAAGAAGCGTTAATACACTATAAAGCGGTCCTTGAACGCGATCCGAACAATGTCGTGGCCAAAACCAATTTAGCAAGTGTGACCCCACCCAAGACAGTCGTGTCCTCGATTCCCGGTCCTGAGAGCCCACAGCCCACCGAGAAGGACCGGGAACCAGTCGCGGAACATCCGACGCAACCCAGTGGTCCGCCCGCAACCACAGACGTGACAACCGGCAGAGAACCTTCCCAGATTAGTAAAGCGGAGCCTGCGCACAAGCCTGTCGAGCCGCCCTCAGCGAGAAGTATCCAGAAATGCGATCTTTTGCTCAAAGATGTCAAGGACCTGATCGGCAACAACGAACCGGATAAGCTTGCCCTTCTAAGGGAACGTATCGGGGAGCCCCTGCGCACCTGCGAAAGCGAGACACTGACGACATATTGCTTCAAATGCATCGTGAGAGGACGCCTTACCGATACCATCGAGGTTGTAGAGAAAGAAAACCGTATCGCAGGCTACTATTTTGGGTCATGTGGGTGCGCTGCAAATGGCGCAAAATGAGGCGCCCCAACTGGATCGCGCTTCATGTTTCCTGGCTCCGTACTCAAAAATGTTTTGCCTGAAATGAGAGTTATGGAGTAAAAGAAGGTTTGTGTACTGACTCGGCAATTTGCAGTGAGGCCCTATCGTTGAATTGCGCTGTGCCTGAAAATGAAGAGACGACGCATCCTCTCTGGTATGTTGGTGCGGGGTTAAGTCTTTACTGCTTGGCGGTCACCGTCCTTACAGGCGACATCGGATTCGAGGGGGACGACTGGTGGATATTCAGTTGGCCTTTTTGGAACCGGTTTCCGAGTTCGCTGTGGATCTACGCTCGCGAATCTTTGCGTCCTGTGGAGGGTGTTTACTGGATCACCTTGTACGAACTGTTCGGGTTCAACAAACCGCTGTTTCACCTCTTTTCCCAGTTGCTTTTAGCCGGGGCTTCTCTCCTGATGGGCGTATGCCTGGACAGGGCTTTCCCGAAGCGACGTGTTTTTGTGGTACTTGCGGTCCTTTTTGCGTTTTTTATGCCTACCGTATCGTGCCTGACTTATGTTGTCACCACGGACAATTCTAGATTAAGTCTCCTGCTGTTCTGGGCTTCTTGCATGGGCTTTCAAGGTTGGGCTCGACGCTCGGAGTCCTGGACGGGATTGGCACTACCGATACTGATTTACGTTCTGGCATTTCTGACGTATGAGGCCTCTACTCTCTTAATCCTTGTCGTTCCGCTCCTGGTTTGGCCGGTGCATTGCCGAAACCCGTACAGGATCGCGGATTCAAGTTTTGCCGTTCGACTTGGGACAGGCCTAGCCAGTACCTTCGCGCTGGTTTTGTTGATCAGGTTCATGGTCCTGAGTGGCGGCGCGGTCAGTCACAGCCATGTGTTGCCCCCCCTGGAACTCTTGTGGTCTTATGTGGCCTTGCTCCCTTTTTATCTGGTGGCCCCTTTTACCTCCCTTTCACCGGAACGCTGGTCTTGGGCGCTTGGAGTAATGGTCGCGATTTGGGCCGCAATGGCCGTTTATAGAGGGCGCGACTCTCAGAGCCTGTCCCTGTCGGAAGACGAGGCCATAATGAAGCGGACCGGCCTCTATGTCGCGCTTCTGGGGACTGCAATCGTCTTCTTGGGCATGTTGCCGTATCAGCTTGCAGGATACGGCTCCGTGTCGCCAAAATTGGTGGAATCGGTGCTCGTCAAATGGGGGTTTATGCCCCACGGAGAAGCGGCATGGTTCAACTTTAATTGGTCCAGCCGGATCTATTCCTCCAGCAGTTTTGGTCTGGCAATACTATTGGCGGCATTGATCACCGTGTGGAGAAGGAAGGCAGTGCGATTGGCGGCCATAACGCTGGGGGTCGTAGCCATCGTACTCCTGGCGGTCTTTCACTCCGGACTGAGCACAGACTGGAAAGAGGCCGCGGAGATCCGAAACAAGGTGACAAGAAGCCTCGTCAGTCAAGCGCCGGAAGTGGAGCCGAATTCCAATTTCGTGTTCCTGAATCTTGAAAGCCGTCACAAACGCGCAGCGGTATTCCGGGGTTGGATGGGTTTGAAGGCGTTGATTCAGATGCTGTACGACGATCGGACCCTCGGAGCTTGGTATCTCTATCCGTACGCCTGGACGTGGCCTAACAGGATATATCAGCAGGGAGTGGTATCGTCTCGCGGCTTTGTCAGTAGGGGAATTAAATTGGACAGCCCGGCGGCCCACGACAGCCTGCTGATTTTCAAGCGAGAAGGCGAGAAGCTGGCATTGCTTGACGGAATCACCCACGAAGACGGCCTGACGCCCACAGGATTGGTGTGGAAAGATGCGGAGGCTCTGCGGTCAAATTCGAGCCGAATCGTGGCATGGGGGGAAGTCTCCGGGGATCCACGCAGAATGGCTCATAATTCCTGGACCACCGGGTTGATTTCTACTCTCCGCCTCTCCAGGGCTACATTAGCGGCCGGAGTCATTAACAAGTGGACCCGCGGACCGCAAAGGGGAAGGGTGTACGGCGCCCTCCTCCAAGAATCTCCATGAACCGGGCCTGAACAAGGCTGCCAAGTCGAAGATCATCCGAACTGCACCGTCCTACCTGTCTTTCCTTCGATCCCTATGAGCCAAGAAGCTTTTGTGTCGTTCCTACTGCGTCGGGATAGTGAAATAGAATTGAGATCCTTTCCCGTATTCCGATTCAACCCACATGCGTCCGCCATAACCTTCGACGACCTTCTTAGCGATTGCAAGGCCGATGCCCGTGCCCGGGTATTCGTCTTTCTGGTGGAGTTGCTTGAAAATGAGAAAGATCCTGTCCACGTATTCCTGTCTGATGCCTATTCCGTTATCGCGGGCACAGAAGAGGCATTCCTCATCCTTGATTTGGGCCGACACATGAATCCGAGGTGGCTCATCTCGTCGATACTTTATGGCGTTGCCAATTATGTTTTGAAACACTTGAGTCAATTGCTCCATGTCGGCTCTCACTCGGGGAAGTCCATCGTGGGTCACCGTAGCGCCGCTTTCTTCTATAATTGAGCGCAGGTTGGAAATCGCTTGTTGACAGGCCTTTTCAGACTTGACCAAATGAAACGGCCGGCCGGAATCCAGCCTCGAAAACGCCAAAATGTCATCGATGAGGGAAGCCATCCTGGACGCCGACTCCACGGCCCAAGTTATCCACCTCTCTTCGTCGGACCCGGTTTCAACTTTCAAAAGCTTTTGAAGCTTCTGAACGGAAATTGCAACATTTCGCAACGGCTCTTTGAGGTCGTGGGAAGACACGTAGGCAAATTGGCGCAGCTCATTATTGATCCGTATCAGGTCGGCCAGGGCGCTCTCCGCGTCTCGCTCGGCTTTTTTACGCTCAGTGATTTCCTGCCTCAATTTCTCGTTCGTGGCAGTGAGTTCCGCTGTCCGCTCTTGGACCTTGATTTCAAGCGCCTCGTGAGACCTTTTCAAGGCCTCTTCCAGCAAGCGCTTTTCTCTTAGGGACAGGATCATCGAGTTGAACGCTTGGGCAAATCCGCCGAGGAAATCAACTTGCTGGCTAAGATCTCCCTTGGCCACCTGTTGTGTCTGCCAAACCAGATGACGCAAGTTCGCGTGTAGTTGCTTGTAGGGTGAAAACAAGAAATTGCGGCCAGGAGGATCGACGTCAAGGTCTCCGTGGGCTAGAGCGCTTATAAAACCGTGTGCCTCGCTGAAAGTCTTGATCAGATTGTTGGTTGCTTGCCGGAGCAGGTCGACATCTGCGTGCACGGGCGCCGATAAAGGGAGCGTTTCCGGCACCTCGCCCTTGAGCAGGCTCGAAATGCGCTCAGTCAGGTCGCGTATTATTCGAAGCTCCTCCTCCGTCACCAGGCGCCCCTATTCCTTCAAATTAACGGCAAACCGGCAGATTCTGCCACCCGATGCCCAGCAATCAATTTCCGTGACATCGAATTCCTTCCCGGAATACGCTTTTAGGATTCCGGCGATAAACCCTTCGTCATAATCACAGATGGTCTCGTCCGTCACAGGCAGCCCCGAACAATCCAAGTCCTCGGAAACCGTCAGCACAAAACTCATTTTGTCCAAGTCGGCCTGTTCTACTCTCAAGATACCAATATTAAACGATTTAAGTCTATGTTGTAAGTCAGCGAGAAACTCATCAGGACCAAGCCCGGTGGTCAGCACGTTTTTGCAGAATTCCATGCCTGCCAATTTCCCCGCTTCTTTCAGAAGATCATTGGCCGTTTGAACATCGAACCTGGTAATTAGGACATCCCTCAAGGTGTACTGCATCAATCTGTAGGCAGCCACACTGGTTTCGGGACCTAGATTGGGTCTGCCCTCCTCGATGTTTCCCAAGTCCTCCCATCTGAAACGATAGGCTGTCCGTTCCTCATTGAACATCCTTTCACCTCGCCAAGTATCCGGAATCTTGTCTTTCCCGGCTGTAGAATTCGCAGGTTCGAGCGAATTTCCTTCCGGATTATCTGCCCCTTGTTTCTGATGATCAAGAGATATGTTCGATCCCTTGTTGGATAAAAAACGATCACTCCTTATGGGCTGTCGCAAAGGTTCACTGCGCTTCCACGCCTCGGCGTGGTGCGCCCCGCGGACTATTCCGTTTCTAGTTTGTCGACACCTTGGTATAATGGCAAAAAAAGGGGAAACGTGCAAAGGCAGGTGTGGAAGTGGCCTTAATTCTAGTTATCGATGATGAAGAGGACATTCGTGATCTCGTTTCAAGGATTTTAAAGCAGGCAGGGCACCAAGTCCTTGAGGCTCCTGACGGGAATGTGGGAACGAGCCTTTACAGGAAGCATCTCCCCGAGCTTCTCATCACAGACATCATAATGCCGGAAAAGGAAGGCATCGAGACCATAAGGGAACTGCGGCAAGATTTCCCCAATGTCAAAATCATCGCAATTTCAGGAGGCGGACAAGCTTTGCCCCGTGACACGTGCCTTCAGTTTGCAAAGGGCCTCGGAGCTAATATTACTCTGGCTAAGCCTTTCAGTAGACAGGAATTGCTGGATGCGGTGCAAAAAGTATTGGAAACCGCATGAAGTAAAAATACGTACGAATCAGTAGAGGGCTTTCGGGATGGCTACAACAATCGTGCAAGTTGCCCGAAGGGGGCCACGGATTTTGACTAAACCGGTCGCCTGCACTACACACCGGTAACAGTTGCCAACAGAAATGTCCGATAACATGATCGAGGTCGAGCCTATTACCGGCGGCCATCGGCGGGCACAGCCCCATAGGCGTTAACTTTAGGTTCTAATCTCTTTCGTCCCAGACGGACGAGACGAGAGTTTCCCGGCGATTCAGAAACTGTCTCAAAACTCGTGCTCAGGTCGCAATCGTGTTACCACGATGGCGATTGTCTCTGCCGGGTGGCCCGGACGCCACGCGTCCGGGTCGCGAAGCGACAGGAGGTGATTTTCAGCCTGCGAGTAGCCCCGACAGTCTTTGGACAGGGTAGTGTCCTCGCAACAGCCCCTCTTGTTCCTTCGGAACCCGGAGGCAGTGGCCTCCGGGCCACCCAGCGTAGCACGATTCCCGAGCACCGATGAATTCTGAGACAGTTTCTTCATCGCCGGGAAAGCGGTCAAAGAGGTCCGTAGTCCCAGAGGGACGGCCGAAGAAGTTATTGAAGAATCTTACCGATCGGTCGTCCCTACCGGGACTAAAGAATTTCGGAATTGTTCTCTTGACAAACCCATGCTGCCCCCCCTATTGCACCTTTCCCACAAAGAAACGGCGGTCGCGAATCCTATCTTCCGTCGTTGCATCAATATAAAGTAGAGAGCAGGCCGAAAGGCGAAAACGTTGAAATCCATTAACATGGCATTAATGAGGAAAGATCATGAACATATTAAAACGAGGATTTATCATTCTGGTATCGGTAGTGTTCCTTGGAGTAGTCTCAATTGGTGGGGCTCAGGCAACAACCACGGTTAAAGGCTCTAAGAGCAATGCGGACAATATGGTTGGCTCCTCTCCAAGCGACACTGACGATTCCTCTCGGAGCAGTGTTAAGAGTTCTAAGAGCAATGCGAGCGAACGAGCGCAAGACCCCAAAACCAAGCCCATCAATTTGAATCCCCCTGGGAGCAACATCCATTAGGGGCAACATCTATCGACGGTAAGACCCCAAAACCAAGGCGAATCCGGCCCGCTGAAATTGGATTTGCAGAGATAGCAGCTAGAGTCCTTCCAGATGGTGGACGTGAGGAATCATCGTACCTGAGCCTTATTGGGTAAGTGT
This sequence comes from Desulfomonile tiedjei, assembly GCA_016212925.1. NCBI lineage: Bacteria > Pseudomonadati > Thermodesulfobacteriota > Desulfomonilia > Desulfomonilales > Desulfomonilaceae > Desulfomonile > Desulfomonile tiedjei. Next base: position 48,309 of record JACRDF010000003.1, on the reverse strand, counting down.
CGGAGGATAGAACACTTATCTCACGTTGATTTTTCTTCCATAAAAGTAAGAAGAACTTAGATATTTTTTGTGGGTAGGGAGCCGCACCCCGTGGATGGGTTTGTCAAGAGAACAATTCCGTAAATTATTACCAGCCACGGCGGTCTTATTGTTTAGCCTAGAGTTCAGGGGTAAAGTCTCTCGGCGCATTCCGGGCAGAGGCTGTGAGAGAATTCGGCCTCCGAGTGATCACGGATGTAAGCCTCGATTTGCCGCCAATAACCCTGGTCGTCGCGGATCTTCTTGCACGATGCGCAAATGGGCAACAACCCTGAAAGTTCTTTCACTCGAGCCAGGGCTTCCCGGAGATCCTGATTGACCGCTGCCAATGCGGACTGCAACTCAACAATTCTCTGCCCACTCCGAATTCGCACTTGAAGTTCATTGTGGTCGAAGGGCTTGACCATGTAATCGTCGGCGCCGGCTGCAAGCCCCTGAACGACATCGTCCTTTGAGCCTTTCTGAGTAAGGAGAATGATGTAGATGTAACGATCCTGCTCCGACACGGCACTCCTTACCTTGCGGACTACATCGATGCCGTCCATTTGCGGCATAAGCCAGTCCAAAAGAGCGAGCCGAGGTCCGGGATCGGACTGCAAGGCTTCCCAGGCTTCTAATCCGTCAGAGGCTTCGACGACCTCATGTCCCCAATTTGTGAGGACCTTCTTCAGCACTTCCCTGGTGACTGCCTCGTCCTCTGCAATCAGGATCTTCATGACCCGCGCACCTCTCGAAAATCCGCGCTGATGTTTAATTCCGCACTGCCACGTTTGTCCCCGGACTCACCTGGCTTTGAGGTATCCGCGTTTCACTGGCCGCCTCTATCCCTCTGATTGAGGGTTGAGCCGCTGAATCGAGGCTTCCAGCGCACAAACTGCCGCGTCCAGTTGAGACAGAAGGGTAGAAAGCGTGGAGTCGTCGGGATTTTGTGCGACTCGCTCCACTTTTCCAGCCACATCAGCCAAAACGTCCGCGCCGAGGGTGGCCGAAGAGCCTCTCAAACTGTGCGCGAGCTTGGCCATCAACTTCCAGTTTTCAGCCAGCGCGGCGGATCGCAACTTGGCCACCAACTCGGGAGTTTCCGATAGGAAAAGGGCGACGATCTGTCTGGCGCTATTCTCATCCCCGCCCAGACGATCGCGAAGGGGTTCCAGGTCGAAGACTTCCTTGTTCGCATCAAGGGCCTCAACATCGTAGATTTTGTCACAGACCTCATGTCCGGGAACCCCTCCCTGGCCGGCCGAAACACAGAAACGGGCCAAGACTTCCTGCAATTCCCGCATGTTGATGGGTTTAGAGATGTGCTCGTCCATCCCGGCTTCCAGGCACCGTTGTCGGTCTTCAGCGAAAGCATGCGCGGTCTGGGCAATTATGGGAATTCTGCTGGTGGTCTGTTTCGCCCTGATAATGCTTGTTGCCTCAAATCCGTCCATGTCGGGCATTTGCAGGTCCATGAGGATCACGTCAAATTGGTGCGAGTCAAAAGCCTGTACAGCCTCTCTCCCATTGGACGCTATCACAACTTCACATCCAAACTTGGTTAAGACCTGTACGGCCACGGCCTGATTGAGAACATTGTCTTCGGCCAGGAGGATTCTGATCCCGATTAGATCGGGTTGAGCCATCCGGTCCGGGGCGCACTCAACTGCTTCGGTAACCGGCCGTCCCAGCTCGAAACGAGTCGTGAAGTGAAACGTGCTTCCTTTTCCATCCTCACTCTCCACCCACATTCGGCCGCCCATAGCTTTCGAGAGTTCATAGGAAATAGCCAATCCCAGCCCTGTGCCTCCGTATTTCCTGGTGGTGGAGGCATCCGCTTGCGAAAAACGGTCGAATACCACTTCCAACTTTTCGGGAGAGATGCCTATTCCGGTGTCGGATACCGCAAAATGCAGTGCAACTTCATTATTCACTTGGTCCTCTAGGTCCACTAGAATAATTATTTCGCCCTTGTCGGTGAACTTGATCGCGTTGTTGCCCAGGTTGAGCAATATCTGCCTCAGTCTGTTCGGATCTCCGCGGACCCACGCGGGGACGGAATCAGCAACCGAACATCTGAGATCTAACCCTCCGTCCAATGCTCGGCCGCTCAATATTGTTTTGGTGGCCGATAATAGCGATCTGACTTCGAAGTCAACCTGCTCCAACTCCAATTTACCGGCCTCGATCTTGGACAAGTCCAGGACATCGTTCAGCAAGATCAACAAAGTCTCCGCCGCGGATTTCGCGATCTTGGCTCGTTCCCGCTGCGGCATGGTCAGGTCTGAATCCAACAGCAAATCGATCATGCCCAGTACCGCGTTAAGCGGGGTCCTGATTTCGTGGCTCATATTGGCTAAGAACTCGCTCTTCGCTCGCGTTGCCGATTCGGCCGCGTCCTTGGCTTCCCTGAGTGCTTCCTCGGTGCGCTGTCGCTCGCGAATCTCGCCTTGAAGCTCCTGGTTCGCCGTTACCAACTCCGCTGAACGTTCCGCGACCGTGCCTTCAAGGATATGTTGGAAATTTCGCTGCATTACGGCAAATTTGTCAGCCAGCGCCAACGAGAAGAAGACTCCCTGGAATAGATATCCAACTTTAATTACCTGGGCGCTAAGGGGATTAAAGGGCACGATGCCCAGGGAAAAGCCAACGGCTAGAGCCGCTACCACGGGGAACTGTACATGAGCCAGAAACATATACCGAGCATGGGTTTCTCCTCTGTACCACATAAATCCAAGTGTGAGGGCAAGAGACCACGCCACAATTTGCACGAATATGAATACCAGGTAATTGCCCAGGTACCAGTTAACGCTATAGATGACGGCAAGGGCCACTGAACCGACAACTATAATGTCGAAGATCCGGTAGCTGATCGGGTACTTGCGCCTCGCGTCCATAAAGGAGCCCGCAAAAAGGGCGTTGAAAATAAAGATCGGTGCCAAAAATGACACGAAGAGATGCAATGTCGTTTCGGGACGGGAGAAAATTGGAACATGGGGAAACAGATCATCCCAGGCCAATTGATGTACGAAAATACAAACTAGAAGCAGAATATAATAAAGGTAGGCGCTCTGTTTTAATATCGACCATGCGAACAAGTTGTAAATGATGAGAAAGCCCAGAATGCCGCAGAAAATGCCCTCTACAAACAAGTCTTCCATTTCGGACCGATGGTAGGCTTCTTGGTCCAGAAGGAGAACAGGGATCCTGAGAGGGGTTTGCGACTGGACGCGGATGAAAATCGTCCTTGTTTCATCGGGAGTAAAATGAAGCTTAAGGACAGGACCACGCCTGCCGGGCACCCTTTCGTCCCAGGGCACACAGGCCCCGGCTCGAAAATGTTCAAATCCTTGACTTCGGTCAAGCCCGACAAAAAAATCTATGAAATCAAGAAAGTGGTTGGCAATCCTGAGATACAGGGTCTGGGCCTCTGGGGAAGGATTGCTTGCGGATAGCTTGATCCAATAAACTGATCGAGTGAAACCGAAGTTTAGCGAAGTTTGCTTGGAGGGGTGGAAGGTCTTGGACTGAACGCTGTCAATGGTTTCTGAGCCGCTCTTGTCTTCATAAATAGCCAGAATTACCTTCGGCGCCAAGTTGTTCGCTGTCCTATCAGGATCGAGGGAGCCCTGGCTTCCATACGCAAAAGTGAATGCCCAGGAACAGGTCAAAAAGACCAGTGTGGTTATTATCCGAGCCAAAATTCTACCTCAAAAGAAGGCCAACACGGGGGTCGAGCAATACCTTACGGGAGTCGGGTCGAAAGTCGTGGGTCCTAGTGTTTTTGGGAATGGGAGCGTGAGGCTGCGATCTCACAAACCCCTTTCACCACTACTTTGCGACACCCTTGCTTGGCGACCACATCATAGCATTTCTTTCAAAATTTTTCCGATTGGCACATTCCTGTCATCCCGGCAACGCGCATACCGAAGGCCGCGCAAGCGCCGGGGTTCGGTTTCGCCTGGTTTCCGGCTCCCTCTTTTTCACTGGGATAGGCTTCGCTGGAATGACGCAAAAACACTTTCAGCAATTATGGTCGAGCATCCCGATAGTCCGCTCGTGGACTAAGCTTGAGCATACCTCGCGACTGGCCTGCCAGTCAACCATCATCTTGCCTGCTGCTGTTCACCCGGTTGAAAACCGGGCCACCGGGAAGAACGGACTCCGATCGTGAAAAAATGCAACATTAGGTTTGCCGCAGCAAGTTCCAACCGTAATGCCGTCCGGGCGGTCCGGCCCTGCTTGGAAGTCAGGGATTCAAAGATATCTTGTTGTTCACATAGATATTATGGGCATTCACAATGAGTACGTTGTTGTCGGTTTTCGCGACGGTTCCCTGGATAACTACTTCACTAAGCGGCCTGAGGCCATTTAGACCCTGCAAGGGAAGCTTCAACGGGAGTCCCTTCTGGTCAACCACCTGAATGGTCGCAAGGTTGGCCATCAACTGCTCACGAGGGACCGAACAGAAGTCCGTGGGGTTCGCGCATCCGCTGGGACAAACAGCCAGCCGCTTGTCGCACACCACGAACATGGCGTACTTGTCGGCAAAGGGCTTCGCTAAACCACCCACCTGGCCGCGGACGACAATCGGCTTGCCTTCCACTGCAGATTTACGCGCGTCTCCGACGTCGATCGCGTTCGGCGGAGCTGCGGCTATGAACAGTTCCGCAGGCAGTCCAGCCTTAACCGGTCCGGCTGCCGCGGCCTTGTCAGCCAATGAGGTGGCCATAAGGGCCGAAAACATTATCGCCAGCGAGATCGCTCCGGAAATCAAACGGGTCATTCCCGTCTTTCTCCTCATTAATTTCATGTTTCATTTCCTTTCAGGTTATGCGGCTTTCAAAGCCTCCGGTATTGCCAGGCGCAAGCATCTCCACGCGGGCGGGACGACACCGACGAGCGCCATCAGCAGTCCGGCAAACACGCCGAAAATAAGTACTCTGTGGTCAACGACCAACTCGAACACTCCCATGGAAAAACGCACAGCCTGGCCGTTGATCGCAACCATCCCGAGCAAAGACGCAAGGAGCGTCCCGGCAGCGGAGGTCAACAGCGACTCCTGAACCAGGCTGAGCATAATGGCCGGGCGAGAGTATCCCAAGGACCGAAGCATTCCGAATTCTCGTATGCGGGCGGCAAAGGCCGCGTACATAGTATTCAATCCGCCCAGCAGTCCTGCAAGAGCGACCAATAAAGCGGTAGTCCAAACCATGGCCTGCACCGGGCGGTAAAACTTCATAACCGATGCGTAATACTCGGCTTCCGGAATTGCCGTCAATGCCAGATCCAGCCGTTGCTTGGTGAACAGGTCGATGTCCCCGAAGTCAGCTTCCCCGAGACTCACCACGACACACGAAAGGGTGTCCCTTTTAGTGGCGACTTGGAGATCGGTAAGCGGGACCCAAACCTCGGCATCCATGACGGTCCCGCGAGCGCTGAAGCGTCCAACAATACGCCAAGAGCGATTCGTGAACCACAGGCTGTTGCCGACGGTGAGTCGTTCTTGCGGCACACCCATCATTTCCGCGGCCAAACCGCCGACCATGATCTCATCGTTGCCCGCCACGGGCATTCGGCCCTCTACGATGCGAACTCGCGGATACACCAGAAGCGCTTCCTGGGTAACCCCGCGGAGCATGGTACGCCATTCGGCTTGGGCATTCTCATCAGGCCTGGCAAACAGGGCAACATGGACTTCGGGTGAAACGTAAGAAACGCCCAGACGGCTTTTTATGCCTGAGATCCCACCGGCCACAAGACCTGCGGTACTGTTCGGGACCTGGCTGCGTTCAAGGCTCTCTTCACTGCCCGAGGCCAAAAGGATCACATTCGAGCGATCAGTGGCAACCACCAGAGAGTGCTCCATTCCGCGGATAAATGCCGCAGCAACCAGCACCAGGCCAACCACCAGCGCACCCGCCAGGATGGTCAGGACGAGGCGCTTGGGAGACCTGCCGAGGTTTCGCACACTGTAATCAAAAGGAAGGATTCGCATGGACGCTTTTCGCCTCCGTGGACTACACGGCCCTGAAGCAGGCCGATATTTCTCTATGCGACGCTTGCCAGGCGGGAACCAGCCCCGCCAACACTCCTGTCAAAGCCGACAACATCAGTCCGCTGAAGATGGACAGCGCGTCAGTCTGGACGTGTATGCTGAGGCCTTCGACAGACAGGCTCAAGTTCCCCCATGAGGTAAAAGCCAAAGTCGCGGCAAGCCCCAGCAGGCCCCCGGTAAGGCTCAAGATCAGACTCTCGCCGACAATCAACTTCGCGATAAGCCGCTGGGGGTAGCCCACGGTTTGCATGACGGCATGATCGCGAATGCGATCCTGGACAGACAGCACAATGGCATTGAAGACCAATGCAAATACCCCTATTACACATCCCCAACCGAGCCAACGAGCAAATCCCACGATCTCCACGATGTCGGCTGCCGCGCGCGCGACGAATGCCTTCTCCGACCACGTGGACGTGGGCTCTTGCGCAGTACGGAACTCAGCGTCAATGGCCTTTGCCACCTGATCCATTCGGGTGGGGTCTTCGACTGCGACGTTGAACTGAGTCACCACCCCTACTCTATTGTCCGAAGCACGCTGGACAAACTCGAGATGACTGTACGCAACGCTCTGTTCCTGAGGCTCGGGGGAGTCGATAATGCCTGCCACATGGACGGTTATTCCGCCGAAATCGACCCGGTCTCCCACTTTGAGGCCGCGCTTGGCGGCGAGCCTGCGGCCGATGAGAGCCGCGTCGCTCCGCTGCTTCCAATTCTGTATCGAGCCCTCGGAAACGCGAACATGACCCAATGCCCCATTGTCAACAGCCCCTAGAGGAATACCCCGGAATGTCACCACGTCCAATCCCGTTCGGCAGTTGTTCACGGCTATCTTAACCGGGAGGACGCTCTTGACGCCTCCAATCGAAGCAATGCGGCCCTCGTAATCCTGTGGGAGGTTGCTCGAAAACGGGCAGTATCGGTCTTGTCTGTACACTACCAGCTTCGTGTCTTTTGAACTGGCCTCCGTAGCCTCCCGGACGCCATGATGCATGGCCTGAACCGAATAAAACAGGAACATCGCCGTTGCCACCCCGCCAATCGTCAGTAGGCTTCTGCCTCGATACCGCATCACGTACTTGACCACCAGCGGAGCGAACCTTAGTGCCGACATTATGGCCCTCCTCATGACCGGAGCCCTGAAGCACGGTCCGCGCCGGCCGGCCTTTCCAACAACTTGCCCTTGTCCAGATGAAGAGTCCTCTGGGCATACTCTGTTGTTTTAGGGTCATGGGTCACCATCACTACGGTACGGCCGAGATCGCGGTTGATCATGCGGAGTAAGGACAAGATTTCCGCGGCAGACACACGATCCAGGTCGCCCGTGGGTTCGTCCGCAACGATGATCTTGGGGTCTGAAACAATCGCTCTGGCGATGGCGACGCGCTGCTCCTGCCCGCCGCTCAATTGATTTGGGAAATGGTCGTGCCGGTCAGCGATACCCACAAGTTCAAGGGCCGCAGAGACCTTTATGTACCGCTCTTTGGCTGAGAGATCATGGAGAAGTAGTGGCAGTTCGATATTCTCGTACGCGGTAAGCACAGGGACGAGATTGTAAAGCTGAAAGATGTAACCGATCATGTCAGCCCGCCAATGGGCAAGCTGCGACCGAGACAGATCCGCGAGGCTGACGCCTGCGACGACAAGCGACCCTGAGGTGGCGGTGTCAATTCCGGCGATAAGATTAAGCAGCGTGGTCTTGCCGCTGCCCGACGGGCCCATCAAAGCAGCGAACGTCCCTTCCTCGATATCCAGGTCGAGTTCCTCCAACGGCGTTATGGTGGTGTTCCCTTTTTTGTACGATCGTGTGAGTTTTCGGCATTCAATATAGGCCATGTATAAGTCCTCTCATTTGGGCCTGAAATTGGCTTAATCCATTTGCACCCTGATGCGGCTGCCGTGAACAAGTTCAACGGGCGTCCGAGTGATTACTAAGTCCCCAGGGTTGAGGCCCTCCTGGACCTCGATCCACCCTGCGGTCCGGGTGTGTCCCAATTTTACGGACCTGGAACCGACGACTCCCCGGCCGTTTTCCAGTTTCTCTACCACCCAAGCCGCCGCGCTCCCTCCTTGGTTGCGGACTGCCCCTTCCGGCGCGAACACCCGCTGCCTCTCTGCCGAATCCGTCGAATCGGTCTTCGCGAGAAACCGCACGCGTGCCAGCATTTCAGGCCGCAGATGGGGATCGGGGTCGGTTAACGCCACTTTCACTTCCAGGGTGTTCTTTTGAATATTGGCCTCGTGCAACACCCGGGTCACTGCGCCGGAAAAGGTGCGATCAGGCAGGACCTCGGCCATGATCTCCGCAGCCTGGCCCACGCCGATCTTTGCAGCCTCAGCCAATGGAACGTCCACTCGAACTTGAAGCTTACCGGGATCGTAGAGGCTTAATATTCGCGCCGATCCCGGATTGTCGGACATGATAACGACTTTGGACCCCGGCTCGGTGAGTCTTCCCATGACCACACCGTCCATGGGCGAACGTATCTCCATGCGCTTCAGCCGCAGTCCGGCCTCCGCAAGAGCAGTCCCGGCCTGTGCCAACAGAGCTTCTTCCTGTGCAACCGCGGCTTGCGCCCGGTCGAGTTTGCGACGTTCTTCAGATCGTAGGACCATGTGATCTTTAGCGGCCTTAAGATCAGCCTCGCATTTGGCTACTGTTTCCTTCACCGCGGCATGCTTCATGCGAGTGGCCCCAAGCTTGGCTTCCTGCGCCAGGAACTGAGAGCGGAAGCGAACCATTTCGGCGTCTGAGATGGAATTCGAGCTATACAGACCCACGCGTCGGTCATGGTCGCTCTTGGCATGAACCAACTGAGCCTCTTCCAAGACAATTTCCGCAGAGAGCTGTTCCAAAGTGGCTTTACTTTCAGCCAGCTGGGCCGTTCCCATCTGGACGGCCTTATGGCGCTCCACCGGATTCTCCCATTCGGTCTGTGCCGCTAAGAGATCGGCACGCGCTGCCGCCAGGGTGGCGTCACGTTCCCGAACTTGGGCTGCCAGCCGTTCCACGGCAAGGCGAGCGTCTTCATCAACCAGCCTTGCCACGACCTGATCCCGTTGCACACGCTCCCCTTCCAGCACCAGAACCTCACGCACAATTCCGTCGGTGAGGGCCGTGACGTATGATTTGTACGGGTCCGCCTCCAGCCAACCAGCCGCCTGAACCGTCACTGTGCCGGTCACGGCGCCTTGCACGCTTTTCGCCACCACGGGCGCGGCCTGAACCAGTGGCGTCGGAAGGACCTCGTGGGACAGGGTGATTCCGAACAGGACGAGAAATCCACCAAAAATCAGAGAGGGGACCAAAACCCGAGTCTTCCAGTTGAAGCGCGGCCTGGGGACTTTCGCCTCCCTGGCGGGTTCTGGCGCTTTTCGTGACAGACTTCTTAAGTCCGCTAACCGGTTCTTTTCCAAAGCCTCACCTGCTGCTTTCCCGATCGATTTTGCAATCATGTGGTGCATCCCGCGGCATCGCGGTTTCCGATAGGAATCGCCTATGCAAATTGCGTACGACAGCGAAGCAATTCGGTACGGGATTCACCGAGGAACGGTCCGGTCACCAAATAGCCGGCTTATACCTGTGGGGGGTGAAAAAGCGCCTTGGAATAGTCGGAACAGGGCAAGGAATGGATCTTCTCGAAAACAGGCGGGAAATCGACGGGTCGGATTGAATAAAGAGCACCAGTGGCCAGGAAAGTCACTGGTTGAAAAGATTTGCAGCAGCCGTTTGCGCAGCATCCGTCCTCGGCCGGACTCTCGGACCGTTGATCGGATTCGTGGTAAGCATCTTCGGGGAATCCCGCGATCTCCACTGCATAGCTGCCACAGCGGCAATTTCGATCATGGTCGCACACGGCATACGGCGAACCGGTCTTCCACCATGGACAAGACAGCGACCTCAGTACGCCATCGGCTTGAGTGAAAACTGTGCAAGCGCAAAACAGAAGAACAATCAGCGTGTAGGAACTCGCCCTCTTCATAATCCATCCTCAAATTCTTTGTACCAAGCTTTACTAAGATTGTCAAGAACCGCCGGGCTGCTCCGGGCACCCCTTAACCTTCCGGGCGAGTTGTGGAGTCTCTGTCGTCGACAGGACCGAAATCCCGCGCTGAGCAAGGAAGCAAATCCAACGCGCCTGGAATTTTCAGTGCGTCCTCAAAAAAAACCCATGAAGCAAAAAAAATTCTTGACACTAGCGGAGAGGGTCGTTTATTCTGTTGCTATTGATTCGCATTAGCGATAAGGAGACCGTGCCACAGCATGAAACCCACCCCCCCGCGAAGAATGACCGAGCAGCGCCGGGTCATTCTAGAAGAATTGGGAAAGCTGACCTGCCACCCTACCGCCGAGGAACTCTATCGGCTGGTGCGGCACAAGCTTCCCACGATCAGCATAGCGACTGTGTATCGCAATCTTGAGATCTTGTCGGATGAAGGTTCGATTTGGAAACTGGACGTTGCCGGCACACAGAGGCGTTTCGATGCCAACACCGCCAACCATTACCACATCAGGTGCGATGCGTGCGGCCGAGTGGACGATGTCCACATGGAGCCCGTTGCAAGCATCGAAGACACGGCCAAGGAATTCAGCGGTTACAAAGTATTGACACACAGAGTCGAGTTCACCGGAATTTGCCCCGATTGTAACGGCAACAATTGATGCCTTTTGTGGGGCGAAATCCATCCCCATCAATTTAATTCAGCCAATTTCGACAGGAGGAAATGAAGAAATGCCAAAAGCGGAAGAATTTCTAAAGGGTGCTTTTGCAGGAGAGTCGCAGGCGAATCGCAAGTACCTCGCGTTCGCGGTCAAGGCGGACAAAGAAGGATATCCTCAAGTTGCTCGACTGTTCCGGGCAGCGGCAGAAGCTGAAACCGTTCACGCGCATAATCACCTGAGAGCACTCAAAGGGATCGGCACCACCGCTCAGAATTTGGAGGCTGCCATTGCCGGTGAAACGTTCGAGTTCAAGCAGATGTACCCCGAGATGATTGAAGCGGCAAAGGCGGAAGGGAACAAGGAGGCGGAGAGATCTTTCAACTACGCCAATGAAGTTGAAAAGGTGCATGCGCAGCTTTACCAAAAGCTTCTGCAAACCCTCAGCTCGTCGCAGGAGACCTATCCGTATTATGTGTGTCCTACCTGTGGCTTCACAGCGGAAGGCAGTGCTCCGGACGTATGCCCTGTCTGCCGGGTCAAAGGCGAGATGTTCAGGAAAATTGATTGACCGGGATTAGTACCGGTTTGCGATCCATCAGGTAAGAAGGCGGCGTGTCTCCTCATCGCCAACGAGCATGCCGCCGGACCATACAAAGTTGGGTTTTAGTTCGGCACATGGTACGACACAAAAAGGGGGTAAATTGATATGGACGCTGTCTGGCTTTCCCGGGTGCAATTTGCGGTAGCGACTTACTTCCATTTTCTCTTCGTGCCTTTGACATTGGGTCTCTCCGTTCTGGTGGCAATAATGGAGACCCAGTATGTCAGGACAGGCACCGAAGAGTACAAGAGAATGGCCAAGTTCTGGGGCAAATTGTTTGTCATCAATTTTGCCCTGGGGGTGGTAACGGGAATAACGCTGGAATTCCAGTTCGGGACCAACTGGTCCAGGTATTCCAAGTACGTGGGGGATATCTTCGGTTCTCTCCTGGCAATAGAAGCCACACTTGCTTTCTTCCTTGAATCAACATTTATCGGAGTATGGATATTCGGGTGGAAGAAGCTTTCCCCGAAAGCCCACGCGGCTTGCATCTGGCTCGTCGCCGCAGCCTCGAACATTTCAGCGTACTGGATTCTGGTGGCCAACTCCTGGATGCAGCACCCCGTAGGGTACGTGATTCGCAACGGAAGAGCAGAACTGGACGATTTCTGGGCTATCGTGACTCAGCCGTACGCTGTCTGGATGTTCCTGCACGTCATCAGCGGGGCCTATATCCTGGCCGGTTTTTTTGTCATGGGGATCAGTGGTTACCACTTGCTCAGAAATCAGGAAGTCTCTCTTTTTAAGCGATCTTTCAGGATCGCGGCTACTTTTGCCGTCATCTTTGCCATTGCGGAAATCGTCATCGGTGACTTCCACGGAAGAGAAATGATGAAAGCCCAGCCCACCAAGGCGGCAGCGGCCGAATCGGTCTGGGAAACGACCAAGGGCGCGCCGATGTATCTGTTCGTCATCCCGGATGAGGCAAACGAGCGCAACAAGGTCGAATTCCTTGGTATACCGAAACTGCTGAGCTGGGTGGCTCTGGGCGACCGGGAAGGAGTTTACAAAGGGCTCAAAGAGTGGCCGAAAGATCAGAGACCTCCCGTAACCGCTACTTTCTGGTCCTTCAGGCTGATGGTTGCGCTCGGTTTCTTCTTGGCTTTGGTAAGCATTATTGCCTGGTTCAAAAGAAACACGCCGGAGAGCAGCCCGGGGCTGCTTCGGCTACTCATTTATTGTATTCCCCTCCCTTACCTGGCGGCCGAACTCGGCTGGACAGTCACTGAGATCGGGCGACAGCCTTGGATAGTTTATGGAATGATGAAAACCACCGACGCGGCTTCCAAAATAGCCGGGTCTCAAGTGGGGCTATCGCTCGCGGCTTTTATTGTTGTCTATACCCTGTTGGGTATAGCCTGTTTCTATCTGGTTTTTAAATACGCTCGGAAGGGTCCTGAACCAATTTCCGCGACCAAAGCTTAGGAAGGGGGGGAAGAAATCATGCTGGAGACAATCTGGTTTTTGCTATGGGGCGTGCTGTGGGCCGTTTATTTCATGCTTGACGGCTTCGATCTCGGGCTGGGGACCCTTGTACCGTTCATATCGAGCAATGATACCGAAAAGCGAATAGCCTATAATGCCATGGGACCTGTGTGGGACGGAAACGAGGTATGGCTGATTACCGCGGGTGGAGTCACCTTTGCAGCGTTTCCCACCACCTATGCCGTAATGTTCAGCGCCTTGTACACTCCTCTGTTGCTGCTGCTGTTTGCCTTGATACTGCGGGCGGTAGCTCTGGAATTCAGGGGCAAGTCAGACAATCCCGCATGGCAGAAGCTGTGGGACGTGTGCCTCTTCCTCGGGAGCTTTTTACCTGCCCTTTTGTTGGGTGTAGCGTTCGCTAACATCTTCCGGGGCATACCTATCGACGCGGAAGGCGATTTCCACGGCAATTTGCTCACGTTGCTCAACCCGTACGGACTTTTGGGGGGCATCCTGTTCGTGCTCCTATTCCTCGTTCACGGCTCGTTGTGGCTGGCGATCAAGGCTGAGGCGCCTCTGGAGGATCGAGCGGGAAAAGCAGCCGGAGGGATCTGGTGGGTCCTGCTGGTTGTGGCCGTGATATTCCTCGGAGCCACCTGGTTTGCCACAAATCTATACGGGAATTACTTGACCTACCCGGTGCTCTTGCTGATACCTTTAATAACTGTAGCAGCACTGCTGGCCACACGCGTATTCATCGCAAAAAGGGCGTGGTGGAAGGCCTGGTTTGCATCCTCTCTAACAATTGTCGGGGCAACGTTATTCGGTGTGGTCGGGTTGTACCCCAATCTTTTTCCGTCCAGCATGAACCCGGCATACAGTCTCACGATTTTCAATTCATCGTCCAGCCCCCTTACCCTGAAAATCATGTTGGGTGTGGCATTAACTTTTGTGCCCATTGTGCTCATCTACCAGATCTGGTGCTACCACTTGTTCAAGGACAAAGTGACGCAGGAGGATTTGTCCGCCGAAGAGGCGTACTGAGTGAAGATGTCTTGTGATTCCGGGAATAGTGTGCCGAATTGTCAACACGCCCTGCGACCCGCGATGGATCAAGATAAAGCAGATCCGTCGCGGGACCCTCGCCCTTTTGACGGCATATGGGTTGCGAGAGGTTTTGTCTCAAGGGAGCCGCATCATTCGTGTCCTTAAAGTAAGCGATGCGGTTCGTTGCGCTCACCACATCCTACCCGGAGTGCGAAAACACTGCTGGGCAAGCCAGCAGTGGCACCCATTAGTCATTCGGACATTAACTTAGAGGATCGGTTCACTATGCCGTTTGCCGTGCAGCAGGCTCCTGCCGATCCAGGGGAAGCCAGACGACAAACGTAGTTCCGCGGTCGTCCGAGCGAACGGAAATCGATCCTTTATGTGCCTCAACAATTTTTTTGGACACGGTCAGCCCTATTCCAGTGCCATAACTCTTCGTGGTGAAGAACGGACTGAACAGCCTCTGGAGGTCCTCTTGTTTGATCATCGGACCGTGATTCCGGATCTTCATTTCAAAATAGCTTGCCGATTCCAGAGCCGCCGTCTCCAGGGCCTTGTCGCTGGGAGTAGAAAGCCCTGTTTCTACGTGTATGGTTCCTCCGGATGGCGAAGCCTCCATGGCATTGGAAACCAGATTGCGTACCACTTGCTCGAACCGGTCAGGGTCCAAAAGAATCTCTCCGATCCCGTCGCGAAGGTTAACATCGAGTTTAAGGCCCTTCTCACCGAGGGCTTCCTCATATAGGTTGAGGACATTTTGAATGATGGCATTGGGATTTGTCATTTGCTGGACGACACTTTCCAGCCTCGTAAAGTCAATTAGGGTGTTGAGTATCTTTTCGAGCCTTTGAATTTCGGAGCTTATGATTCGAACGGCTTCCGCTTGCCCTGCGGCGTTTGTTAGGTTGACCGAATCAAACTGCCTGGCTATTCGCCGCGCGAAGCCTCCTATAATGGTTAGAGGCTGCCTCAGTTCATGGGCCACCTCGGCTGTGTGCTCGGCAATGGCTCTGGCTTTCCCCGATTCAACAATATGCGCGTAAAGCTCGTCGATAATACGGATCTTTTGCATCAACTGTTTCCGGGATTCCTTCAACTGTTCTTCCAACCTTCGCCTCCGAGTGATATCTCGCATCACGCCTTCGTAATGCATTCTGCCTTTCCCGGTACGTTCCAGCTTCTTGCAGCGAATTCGAGCAAATTTCTCCTCTCCGTCTGCGTCCAGTAGCCTTATCTCTTCATCCCATATGGAATCCCGGTCCAGTTGATGGATCGACTCAATTTTTTCTCTCTCTTCAGGCACCACGTGAGAGACGAGAGGAGTTTCGAGCAGCTCCGGGAGAGGTCGTTTCAGGAGTCGCTCCGCCTGAGCGTTAAGGTAGGTAAATCTTCCCTCATTGGAGAGAACAAAAATCACATCCGGAACTTCTTCAACGAGCGTGTGATAGAGTTGCTCCGAATTCCGCAGCATTTCCTCTATCCGCTTCCGCTCATTAATTTCTTGTTTCAGGCTTTCATTCAGTTCAACAAGCTCCGCAGTCCGCTGAACCACACGTGACTCCATGTCTTCATAGGCCTTCCTCAACTCTTCATCTTTCTGCTTGCGTTCGGTAATGTCTCTGACGATGGCCGTGAAGAACATCCCTTGCCGCGTACGCCACGCTGAAATAGATACCTCTACCGGAAATTCCGTGCCGTCCTTCTTGCGACCGAACACCTCACGGACTCGTTTGTGGTAATACAAGCTGCCTGCTGAAATCGCTCTTTGCATCGCGTGTTCATGCAATATCTGGAGCCGCTCGGGCATTAGGACGGTTACAGGTCGATGCACGACCTCTTCGGCTGAATAGCCAAAGGTGCTGGTAGCAGCCGAATTCCACATGATGATGTTACCGAGGCTGTCAGCACCGATAATGGGATCGTTAGCGGTTTCCACGACCGAGAGAAGTCGTTCGTGACTTTCCAGCAAAGCCTTCTCGGCCTCGGCGGCCTGGTCAATCCCCGATGCAAATCCTCTGTTGGGCTGCTCCGGGCTGGGATTTCCTTCCCCAAGACTTTCCGAGGGTTGATTGTGGAAAGGCGGCCCCTCATGCTGCCGCAACTGGTCCGGACCGTGGCTCTCAGACGCGGAGATTTCATTCTTAAGAAAACGTTTCGGTGGGTCCGCTGTTTGAGTGCAAGGTTTGGGTTCCATCTCTTCTTGGGCTTCCATGTGAGGGGCTCCGGCGTGGGGCGATTCCGAGTTGCGATGACCTCGGACCACGTGTAAATCCATTTTTTTAAGAATAAGTCAGCCCCGGAACCAAGTCAAAAGGGCCACCGTCAGCCCCTGCACCAACACCGGGCAATCTTACCGACATCTAACCCCAAAGATTTCTTTGCTGTGGTCCGGAATATAGCTACAATGGCTAGCCGACCCGGCAGATAAATCATAAGTGAGACAACAATGCTGATTAAAGACTTATTCAACGAAATCTTAAGAAGGCTCGAATGGTCAAAGGATAGAGGCCTTGAGCCCTCGGCAACACAAAGCCTTCACGGATTCGTGGTCAAAATACCGGTGGAAAAATCCGTAGCTTACGTCGTAAAGATTGACGAGGTGACCGGCAAGGGAGCGCTTATACGTTCATATTTCCCCGATGGGGAGCCACACCACTGCATAGGTATGGAAGGAACCAGCCCTGAAGAAGCCGCATCCCTCATCAACGCCGCCGCTTTGCTCGTTTATGGGCGACTGATCACCCGCAAGGAACAGGAAAGAGGGCCACAATAAGGGCTCCCTCCATACGCGCCAAAATCGAACAATGAAATTCATTTGTTACGGACGATCCGGAGCCGCAAAGGGTACAGGTGCAGGAAGGCCGAGATTTTCACCGGACTTCTCTGAATTCCGTGACGACGGCGTCCGAGTCTTCAAGGATCGCGCGTGGTCAGGGACGTTCCAATACTCGTACTTGGCTCGTGCTGTGGCTGAAGGCGACTTCTGGATGCGAGGATCGAGGGTCTCGCTCATGTACGATCCCGATGTGTTCGGCAGGACATCAGGCGAGATGGTGAAGATCCTGCCGCTGGAGAAGTGAAAGGCCGGTGCCGGCATTAAAGGGAGGGATGCCGTGTCCACAAAACACGCGCGCATTTTGGCAGTGATCAAAGGAGTGGCGTCCGGGCCACCCAGCCAAAAACTGACAGGCGGGACGCCTGTCCCACCAATAGAGCAAATTGCTTCGGGCTGCGCTCTGGCAATGACACGTTCATGGTATTCTCCCTGATTATGTTCAGCTCGGAGCATAATCTGTTTACAAAAAGGTTTTCCCCGGAATTGTGGTCTCATATCCTGCTCCTGTAGGGGCGACCTGCGGTCGCCCCAATGCGGGCGCACGCCATGCGCCCCTACAGGAGATGCAGGTCCGAGATGATGACAAGGTTATCAGTCTCTTCTTTGCCAAGTGCATAACTGAGTCTTCAAGAGAGGTCCTCCCCGCAATTTTCCTTTTCCCTGCATCACTCCACAAAGAAAGTTGCTTTTGCGGCGGTCCGGTCCGGCGTGACAGCGAGAAGTTCATGCCGGCCGCGGCTCGCGTCCCAGAAGAACTCGTACGGCGGGCCTGTCCTGGCCAGTTCCGTCCCGTTCAGATACCAGACCACGTGCTCGACCACTTTCTCAGGCAAGGCCCTGAACACGATCCGGGTGGGACGATGCCGCGAGAAGATGAAACGGTCCCGGTTGTGCGGGCTGACGATTTCAATCCTGGAAGCATGAGATCCGGGACTTGGTCGTCTGGAGCCTTCACGGCCACTGATCCCTCCATCACTGGACGGCATCGCGGCCTCGGGCTTCATGAGCCTAAATCGGCTCACTCCATGCCGCGCCTCACGGCGGTGGAGCCACTTGGCATAGCCGGCCCCTAGAAGATGGTGTTCGCCTTCATGCGGCAGGTCGCACATGGCAAGCTGGTGCTTGCCGGTTACGAGATCCGTGGTTGCGTAGCGGCATCGGGGGGAAGCTCGCCTTCCGGACATGGAGCAGACCGTCTCCTCTCGTACGGTCGCGGGCCTGGCGAAGACCTCAGGAGGATTCGTGGCGTACAGAAGTCGGACCACGTCCGACAGTATCGGGCCGCAAACCCCCGCGCCCATCCTGCCCGGACTTGGGCGGCCGTCGAAGTTCCCAGCCCATATGCCGATCACGTGCCGGGAGGTGTAACCAATAATCCACGCATCTCTATAGTTGCTGCTGGTGCCGGTTTTCACCGCGACAGGGAACCCGAAGTCAAAGTATCCAGGGTTTCCGAAACTCAGCAGTCGAGCCGACGGATCAGCGAGAATGTGGGTAATGACGTAAGAAACTTCGCGAGACAACACGCGCGAAGTGGACTCTGCGGGCCCGGGAGCCACGCGCAACGGCCGGAATTCACCCCCATTAGCGAGAGTCAGGTACGCCTGGACCAGACGGTACAGGCTGACCTCCACATTGCCCACCGCCAAACCCAGGCCGTAGTGCTCAGGCGGCGCGGAGTTCGGCGTGACAACTTCCACGCGATCCAACAGGCGATAGAAATCCTCGAGACCTACCCATCGAGCCACCTTCACCGTGGAGACGTTGAGCGAGTTGCCAAGCGCAGACCGCACATTCACCGGCCCGTACTCCCGACGATCCGCGTTCATGGGCATGTAGTCGCCGTGGGGGGTCTGATAGACACGGTCGGTGTCCGAGATCTCCGAGGTGCTTCCGTAGCCTTTTTCGAGCGCCAGAGCGTACAGGAACGGCTTCAGCGTGGAACCGGCAGAGCGCTGAGCAAGCGCACCGTTGTTGAAGCCCTGATCGCGCTCGCTGTACCCGAACGACCCCGCCAGAGCCAGCACCTCCGAGTTCCGACACGAGGCAACGAGTGCGGCCGCCTGATTGATTCCCAGCCTTCGGAGACGGTCCCGATGGGATTTGAGGACCTGATCGAGGCCTTGCTGTAAGGTCGCGTCGAGAGTCGTCTTGACCGTGGGGCCCGTCTCTCCGCTGGTGGCCAACGCCAGATCCACAAAGTGGGGCGCTTGAATCGGGATCGGTCGGTTCTTGAACACCACAGTGGACCCGAGACTTACTTTCATCTGATCATCACTGATCCATCCCAGTGCGGCCATGCGTTTCAGAATGCGATCCTTGTCACCCAGGACCAGCTTGCGACCTGCGGGCCGCCGCGGGTCCAGCCGGGAGGGCGATCGCGGCAGTGCGGCAAGGACAGCCGCTTCAGCCACGGTGATGTTCTCCACGTCCTTGCCGAAATAGGTCCGGGCCGCAAGCCCTGCCCCACGAATGTTTCCACCCATGGGCGACAGGTTGAGGTGCAATTCGAGGATTTGTTCTTTGGTGAGCTGCCACTCCATCTTTACACTGGCCAGCAGCTCCACGATCTTGGCGCTGTATGTTCTTGGGCGAGGCCGAATCAGCCGTACCACCTGCTGGGTTATGGTGGAAGCACCCGAAATCGTCTTTCTGTGTTGAAGGTTGATATACAGAGCGCGAACGATTGCGATGGGATCGAAACCCGCGTGGTAACGGAAGCGCTGATCTTCGGCCGCAATGACCGCGGCCTTGAGATGGGCCGGAAAGGCACTCCCGTCACACCACAGGCCCATCCGCCCTTTCCCATCGGGAAACAGTCTTAGAATGGAGCCGTTGCGATCCAGGATCGCGGTTCCGAAGCGGTTCCGCTGCTCTTTGACCGCATTTCGATAGTCGGGAAGGGTCTGGTAAATCACCAGCGCCGCCACCGCAGCAATCCCTGCGCACGCAACGACGGCGAGCCAGCGGGCAAAGGTACGGTCTCTATGGGGTTCCATGACCCAATATATTACCAGAATTGAGCCTGTCTGTGGAACGAAGAGCAGAAATGGCCCCAAAACCTTGCGCGGTTTTGCAGCCGGTCCAACCTATTTCTTCTCAGTGGGATACCCGGCCTTTTCCCACGCCACCCAGCCACCTTTGAGAGCGAAGACCGCGGGGTAACCCTTCTTAGCGAATCCCTGTGCCACACGGGCACTCGTGCCTTCGCTGGGTCAAGCGCAGTAGAAGACAAGGGTTTTGTCCTTTGGATACTTGGAAAACCACTCACTGATCAGCTTGGGGTCTTCTCGAATTGCGCCTTTGATCTTGATATCGCTCTTTTCCCAGTCCTCGCCCCGGCGGACGTCCACGACCACCAGATCGGGGCTCCCGAGCATGGCCTTGAGTTCTTCCAGTTCAATGCGATCCGCTCCCTCCCCTTCGGCCGCCGTGGCCGTGATGACAGCGGCCAAGCACATTGCATTCAAAACCGCCACAACCAGCATCATTCTTTTCAGGCTCATTATTGTGACTCCTTTCTTTCGGCACGCCAATTCAGGTGGACAGTACCACCAGTAGGCAGCATCAATTCCGCTCCACGGACATCCGTGGTTTGTTGAGCATACCGCGGCCTTACCCTCGGAATCAAACCCAATTACTCGTGATACCGCTGAGCCTTCAAAGAAGTGACTTTACAATGGCCGGCAGGGACCCCGGATCGCGGTCCAGGGCAGGCTCTGGCCGCTACCTTGGTACAGTAGCGGCCGGACCGGGCAGGTTTCCCGGACATAGGATTCCACGCAGAATATAGACGGCCATTTCAAAAAGGTCGCAGGGACCATCAATCATACTTGTCGAGTCTGATCCATTCGGACGCGGGTTCGTAGATACCTTTCTCCGGGTTGGCGGACCACACTTTAGCCACGGGAAACCTATTGTTACGGACAGTCCAAGGTGCGGAAAGGCCTCCGGAATCGAAATTCTTGATGGTCTGCAAGGCTTTTGCCACGCCTTCACGGTTCAACTCTCCGGCTTTGTCCGCGCGTCGCATACACTCGGCGGCGATGAGTACGGACATAAAGCCGCGCGTGTAATTAAGGTCCCTGAACTTCACGTCCGGGTAGTTTTTCGCCGTGTAGTCCTTGATCTTTTTGATCGTGGGCACGTCATCGTCCCACCACCACATGTAAGGGCTGATGCCGTAGTAACCCTCGGCCAAGGGACCGAGCTTGTCCAGGATCCACTTGGATGACCCATAGAATGTGCCCATGAATTTGCATTTCATGCCCAGGTCCCTACAAGCCTTAATCACTTGAGGCACTGGTTCGTACAGGAATCCCTGGAAAATCACATAATCGGGATCGGTTTTTTTCAAATCGCCGATCTGTGCGGACAGATCCTTCGAGCCCGGCGGAACCACCCCTTCCGACACCAGCTTGAGTCGCAGCCTGCCGCACATAAGCCGGCCGAACTTGATGGGGTCCTTCCCGAATTCGGTGTCGCTGTAGAAAAAAGCGACCTTCGCTCCCGGCTTTTCTTTGGCAATATACTTCAGAAGTATTCCGAATTGGTCACCGTAGGTGGGACCGGTAACGAACGAATAAGGATTCATGGCCGTGTCGGCAAGCTCGCTGGAAGAGCCCGCGGTGCCGAAGAGCATCTTGTAGGTGTTCTTCATCTCCGGAGCGATCGTTTTGGCCTGTTCGGTGCTTTCACCGAAAAATACCATGGGATTGTCGTTGGCCATGATCTTCCGAAACGCGGCCATCGCCACGTCAATCTTGTACTGGCCGTCCTCAATCACATATTTGAGCTTCTTGCCGTTGATTCCCCCCTCGTCGTTAATGATGGCCACGCAATCCTTTTGCGCGGCTGCGCCCTGTACGCCCGCGGGGCCGTAGGGTCCGGTCAAGGGCAGCACCGACGCGATTGTTAAATCTTCCTCCGCGGATACCACTGTGGCCGGAGGAAGCAACAAAAGCGTCGCAAGGATTAAAAGAATCACAGTTCGCGTCTTGTACATGATACCCCCCCATGTGATGACGGCAGGATTTGGCAGAATCCGTGCCAATAGAGGTTGTTAAAGCCCCAGGTAAGTTTTACGAATGACTTCATCCTGGAGCAAGTCGGCTCCAGATCCTTCGGCGATGATTTTTCCCGATGATAGCACATAGTTGCGGGAAGCCATCTTAAAGACTGTGCTCACCTCCTGTTCCACCAAGAGCACGGTTATTCCCAGCTTGCAGATCTCTTCAATTTTCTTAAAGACCTCTGCTCGCATAATGGGCGCCAGTCCGGTGGAAGGTTCATCGATGCACAGAAGCTTAGGATGAAACATCAAAGCGCGGCCTATGGCCAGCATTTGCTGTTCCCCGCCGGATAAGGTACCGGCGACTTGACCCGCGCGGCCATGAAGAATGGGAAATAACTCATAGACTTTTTCCAGATTGCTCCGAATCTCAGCCTTATCCTTCACCAGATAGCCGCCGGCCATGAGATTCTCCAGCACGGTCATTTCCCTGAACGGTCTGCGTCTTTCAGGGCAATGGATCAGACCTTTCTTCACAATCTCATGTGCAGGAAGGGTGTCTATTCGCTCGCCATCGAAAGCCACCTCACCTTTCAGGGTGACTTCCCCTCCCACGGTGCCTCGAAGGCTCTCCTTTTCCCATGCCACCAGTCCGGTCATGGCCCTGAGGACAGTGGTTTTCCCGGCGCCATTGGGACCGACAAGGCTAACGAGTTCGCCCTGAGCCACATTCATGGAGAGATCGTTGATAATCATTGCTCTGTCATAAATGACAGTCAGATTGGTAATTGTGAGGAGCACCTCAAATGCCTCCTTCCCCGAAATACGCTTCTATTACTTCCCGGTTCCGCACAACCTCTTCCGGCTTCCCATCGGCAATGACGGTGCCGAAACTGAGTACCACAATGCGGTCCACGATCTTCATGAGTTGCTGCAGTTTGTGTTCCACAATGATCATCGCCGGGCCTTCACTATGGAGCCGGCCGAACCGTCCCCCTTTGTGAAGCCTCTTGATGGATTTTGCCATGAGGTCCGTTTCTGCCGGACTGAGGCCGCCGAACGGTTCATCCAGGAGGAGCAGTTCAGGTTCGGTAGCTATTGCCCGTGCAACTTCCAGGCGCTTCAGATCTCCCTGGGAGAGTGTGGAAGCCTTTTCAAGCGCCATGTCAGAGATGCCTGCAAATTCCAGGGCATCCATCGCCTTGGATTCGATCCTCTTCACCCATTCACCCTTTTTCATGGCGCGCGGGCACAAACACGAAACCATCACATTCGCAATGATCGGTAATCGTCTAAACGGCCTCATGTTCTGAAACGTAGAGGCAATCCCCATGTTTACAATGTCCCATGTCTTACGACCCCCGATATCCGTGCCCTTGTAACGGATGTTTCCCGAATCGGGTCTAAGAATGCCCATGATTAACCGCAGCAAGGTGGTCTTGCCCGCTCCGTTAGGACCGATGAGACCAACAACCTCGTCGCGGTTCATGACGAAGTCGACACTGTTGGTTGCCAAAAGCCCACCGAAGTTCTTATTGAGTTTTCTGATTTCGAGCAGGGACTCGGCCATATCAGCTCTCCTCGGCTTCTTCTCGGAGTTCTCGGCGAGATACCTTGCCCACGTCCGTCTTGGGCAGCTCACCTCTAAATTCAATGATTTTGGGGACCTTGTAATGAGCCAGGTTTTCCTTGCAGTAGGCGATGACCTCTTCCTCTGAAACCTTGCCTCTGGCCTCTGACTGCAACACGACGTACGCTTTTATTATTGCCCCCACTTTCGGGTCCGGCACCCCGACGACTCCTGCAGCCTTGATTTGTGGATGATGGTACAAAACTTCTTCCACATGCCGTGCAAACACCGCATAACCTTTGTGCTTGATCAAATCACGTTTTCTATCAAAGAAATGGAAGTACCCCTCTTCATCCATGCTTGCCAAGTCGCCTGTTCTGAGCCACTTTTTGCCATCGATTTCTATTAAGGAATCTGCGGTCTCTTCGGGCCGATTCCAATATCCTTGCATGATATTCGGCCCATTAACGATGAGTTCGCCGACTTCACCGACGGGCATAAAGTCAAGGCCGTCATGATCGATGATCGCAGCAGTAACATTTGGAATGGGTACGCCAAAAGAGCCGGCTTTGACTCTGTGCAGAGGATTCCCATGGCTGAGCGCGGTCGTTTCGGTCATGCCGTACCCTTCCGTGATCTTGCTGCCAGTCCTGCGTTCCCAATCCTTCATAGTAGATGCATGAAGGGTATCAGCCCCGCATCCGATCATCTTAATTCTTTTCCAATCCACTCGGTCGGTCTTCTCGTATTCTTTGAGATACTCGAACATCGTGGGCACAGAGAAGAAGATCGACGCCTTGTACATTTCAGTTGACTGAAGGATGTCGTCCAAATCGGGAGTGGTAAGCAAGACAAGGCTCGCGCCTCTGACGAGCGAAGACAGCATGATAACTACTTGCCCATAAATGTGAAAAAAAGGCAGAAAAGCTATGATCACATCATCGCCGACAGTCAACACATCCTGCCAGAATGCCTGGGCCTGAGCCTGCAATGCCACCATATTCCTGTGGGTCAAAACTGCCGCTTTGGGAAGCCCGGTTGTGCCACCCGTATATGGGAGCGCAGCCACGTCCTTGTCGGGATCGATTTCTATCTTGGGAGGTTGGGCCGGGTATTTCTTGATGAGATCCTGAAACTCATACAGTCCTTCCTGATTCTTGGCAATCGGAACCTGCTTGTGTTTGTATGCCTTTCCGATTGCGCTCTTCCCGAGCAGCTTCTTCATCCAGGGCAGGTATTCACTTATGTTAGTCAGGATCAAATTCTTTATTCTCACGCCGCTTTTTTCTATGTTCTCGTACAAAATATCCTGACAGACAACGGTATTTGCACCGCTGTCCATCAGCTGATGTCTGACTTCCTGGCTTGTGTACACCGGACTTATCGGCGTTACCACCGCGCCCAGTTTGAGAGCGGCGAAATACGCGATTATGTACTGGGGACAGTTCAAAAGATGGAGAGCGACGGTTTCCCCTTTTTTAACTCCCAAATCTGCCAGCGCGGTGGCAAACTTATCCACAAGCTGTCGCAACTCTCCGTACGTAATCTTCTTGCCGTAGAATATGAGGGCGTCTTTCCCGGAATAGGTTTCCGAGGCATCGTCAAAGAGTACCGGGACGGATTTTTCCGGGACCTCCACCGTAGCGGGCACCCCTTTGGGGTAATGGTTAAGCCAGGGTTTGGACATGTAGGTTTCTTTTGCATCCATCAGTTTCTACTCCACGCAAATAGTCTTTGTCAGGACAGAGTCCCATTAATCCAGAGAAGCGGCGCATATTCTGCAGGTTTTGCGAGTGGCAATGCTTCTCACCTTGCACCTCGGACATTCTTTTTCGATCTTGTCTCGAATCCAGGGAATGAGCCCTTGCGGCATGAAAATCAGGGTCAGCAGAACCAGTATGGCGAATATCAACATACGGTACTTGGGAAATGCTCTCAGGACTTCCGCCAGCGGAAACAGGATGAATACGCCGGCCACAGGGCCATAAATGGAAGCGATACCGCCGAAGATAGACCAGATAATCACCTGGAAAGAGAGCGAAACTTCCAAGGTGGAGGGGCCGACGGTCCGCATGATGTGAGCATATAACCCTCCGGCGATTCCTGCGAAAAAACCGCTCAGGCAGAAGGCCAGAAGCTTATAGCGAGTCGTGTTGATGCCGCCCGCTCTGACCGCAAGCTCATCCTCACGGATAGCATGAAATAATATCCCTGTATTGGAATCGGTGATCTTCCACATGATGGAAGTCAACACGAGCATCGAGATCACGGAGGCGTAGTAAACATGAATTCGCGAGCGGGCCAGGGTCTCCAACCCCATAACCCCCAACTCGCCCCCTGTCACATCCGGAAAAGAAAATACCAAGCCCATGAGAATGATGGGAAAAGCCAGCGTGGTCAGGGCCAGATAAGTGCCCCTCAGCCTGAGACACGGAATCCCCACGATTAAACCGGTCAGAACTCCGGCAAAGGCACCTACCGGAATGCTCAGAAAATAAGGCACCTTGAAGTGCACATTTATGAGGCCGCTCGTGTAAGCAGCCACTCCAAAAAACAGCGCATGCCCGAAATTCATCTGGCCGGTGAAGCCCGACAGCAGGTCCCAACTGGCAGCGAAAATCGCGAAAACGCTGGTGAAAATCAGGACCCGGAGCAGGTAAGGATCCTGGGTGAAAACAGGCAGAACAAGCAGCGCTACCACAAACACCAGGACGGCCACTCGACTCGGAAGCACCAACACCTCACTCCTGAATAAAGTGAAGGCTTTTCTAATATGAAACCAGATGATTCCCATGCTATCTCTCTTCCTCAAACACCACGCCGAATAAACCTTCCGGGCGGATTAATAAAGCTAGAATCATGATGGAGAGGGCTACCGTGACTTTGAGGAACGCCCCCATGGGAAGGGCAAAGACCACCAATGCCTCGGTAAAACCAAGAATGTAGCTCGCAATGAAACTCCCTTTGATGCTGCCCAGCCCTCCGAGAACCACGATGGCCAGCATCATGATCAGCGGTTCCATCCACATGTGCGGATCAATGACGCGAAGCGGAGCTACGATGACGCCGGCTACCGCGGCCATAGCCACTGAAATACCCAGCGCCATCATGATCTCCCTGTTAACGTTTATGCCCATCAGATTGGCCACCTCCCGGTCCTGGGCGGTACATCTGATTCCAAGGCCAATCCTGGTCTTTAGCAAAAGGGCCCAAGTTCCCACCAAGGCGAGCACAGACACTCCCAGGGCCAGCAGGTGCTGCTTTGCCACTTTGACCCCTGCCAGGAATAGGTATCCTGTTGCCGCGGGAGGTACGCCAAGGTAATGGCCTCCAAAACCGATCAAAAAGATCTCCTGGATAGCCATTGCCAAAGCGATTGTGGCTATTAGCACAGCGCCTTCGTGCTCACGAATTGGCTTGATGACCAACTGGTAGCAAATGAGCCCCAACATAGTGGTTATGACGATTGCGAGCAAAGCGGCTAAGGGAGCCGACATCCCCCAATAATCAAGACCGATGAGGATGAAGTATGCTGCGGTCATGTATAGTGCGGTGTGCGCGATGTTGACAAGACGCGCCACCCCGAAGATCAGCGAAAAACCTATGGCCAACAGAGCATATATGCTGCCGTTGATCAGCCCATTAATGATGATCTCCTGGATCATAAATAGACTCCACGGATCGACTCAAAAAAAGCACATTGAGACGGATCTGATTATGAAAATTGAAACTCAGGCCGTTGTGCCGATTCCGCAGCCCAGGCCTTCCAACTGAACCTTCGGGGCAAGGCGGCCTCACTTCTTTTTCTTATAGTGTTCCACCATCACCGGCGGGACCTTATATTCCACAGTACCTTCGTACTTGACTCCCTGCCATCCGTTGGGCCATACGCACAAGTTTTTCCCATCCTGCCATTGGGTCCCTATCGCGGTCACGAAACCCGGTCCCCACGTGACGTCGTGATCCTTGGTGAATACCAATTTTCCCGCAGTCTCAGTGACCTCGGTCTTCTCCAACACCGGCACCAGCTTGTCCGCTTCCAGGGTCTCGGCCTTCTCTACTGCAGTCTTCAGAAGGTAAAGGCCATCGTAAGTCCCGGCATTATAATTCGGAGCTTCTTTGTACCTCTCAAGATATTTGTCGAAAAATGGGATTGTCTTGTCGGTGATCTTTACGCGTGCATAAGTGTTCACGGTGAGACCGTAGTCCCCTTTTCCGCCTGTAGCTTTCCAGAAGCCGTCCTTTTGAGATTCAACGTTAATTCCCGCGACCGCCGCAGGGATCTTAAGCTCCCCTGCCTGCTTGGCAAGCGGAATGCCCACTGAGGACGAGAAGGTGGTGAAAATGATATGCGCGCCGGCACGCTGAATCGCTGAAAGCTCCGCCGTAGTGTCCGTAGCAGTGGGGGAAGGGCGCCAGACGCCAACAACCTCCATGCCCATCTGGGGGAGTTTGCCCTCTGCGATCTTCACCATCGGGTCTGCCCAGGCAGCTTTTTCGGCAACAATGGCAACTTTAAGCTTCGGGATGTCCAACTCCTTGGTAATGGCTTTAGCCACCATGTCAAGAAGAATGAAGTCCACCGCAACAAGGTGTTTGGAATTAATAGGGGTAATTCGGAACCAGTATTTGTACCGGTCATAATCCTTTGTCACCCGTTCGCAGAGTTCGGGATGGGCTGCGCCGCATCCCAAAAAGATCTTCTTATTGTCCATGGCGATGTCCTGCATCACCAGCACAGCCTCGGTTCGAAAACCGCCCATCACAAAGTCTGCTTTATGCTTGCTGATGGCCAGTTCCATGGCATTGGTGGCGTCAGGAATACTCAAGAACTCATTAGAGTCCACCTTAATGAGTTCAATGGTGCGTTTGGTTCCTTTTACAGAGATTCCGCCGGCCTTATTGATTTCTTCGGCAGCCATGGTGGCCCCGTTCCAGTGCCCCTCTCCCTGGGTAAACTGCATTGGTCCGACGATCGCGATCTTGATAGGGTCCGCTGCCCAGGCGTGAAAACCCGAACATAATACCAGCGTGAGGAACAATAAGACAACACCAAAAACACTCGACCTTTTCATGTGACGCTCTCCTTTCTCGGGGAAAATACAGTTGGTTGGACGTTCCACTTTTGCCGTTAGGAATTGATCGTCTGACCCCGTTTCATCCGAGGCCTTGTCGGTGCGTGAGTAGCCGGCTTACCGGCGGTTTGTTCATTGCAAGAACCGCTACGCCGTCTCTCAGATCTACGTTGATGGTCTTATAATCACTCTTCATTCCGGTAACTCCCTGTCCGCGGGGCTTTCAGAAAGCGTCTTCCGGCATCTCGACAACTTCCCGCGCCGGCGTGCCGATTATCTGCAAGCGAGCCAGCAGCGTACGTATTGTGGTTTCCGCAAAATACGTTGCCTGCATGACTTTGCCCGTATAGAAATCGTTCGTGTCCCCTTCGTCGATCTTCTTCTGTGCTATCGCGGCCATGTCGAGGAGTCGCCACACCATGATGGCTTCTCCAAAACACATGAGTGCAGGATAAGTGGCCGCGGCCCATTGAGGCAGATCGCTCTCCATCGTTTTGCGCATCTTGCTTGCCATCTCGTTAAGGCCTGCCACAACTTTCGATAAGGACTTGACGCATGAGCCAAGGGTGGCGTGGTCGGCATTCGCGGTGCAGAAAGACTGGAGTTCCCCCATGAATACCTTGAAAGGTTCGCCCCCGTTCATCATCAACTTCCGCCCCATGAGATCCATTGATTGGATCCCGTTTGTCCCTTCGTAAAGAGACAGTATCTTGGAGTCTCTCAAGTATTGTTCAAAAGGGTACTCCCTGGTGAAGCCGTACCCGCCGAGGCATTGGATGGCTGACTCACAGACCCTGAAACACATATCCGAGCAATACGCTTTAACGATTGGCGTCATGAACTCCACGAGCGCTTGACAGCGGCGCTTCTCCTCTTCATCGTCCGAATGGACCGACAGATCCAACCAGTAGCCCACCGTGTAGGCCATTGATCGCATGCCGTCCACCGTGGCCTTCATCCAGAGGAGCATGCGGCGCACGTCCGGATGGTCTATGATGGGGACTTCTCCGGACTTCCTTCGGGCCACGTCGGCTCCTTGAATGCGTTCTTTCGTGTACGCCAGCGCATTTTGGTACGCGGTGCTCGCTATGCCTATTCCGGCCACTCCGATGTTGATGCGGGCACTATTCATCATCTGGAACATGTGTGGGAGACCTTTGTTCTCTTCGCCACACAGGTATCCTATGCAGTTATCATTGTCTCCGAAATTTAGAACACAGGTGGGCGACCCGTGTAGTCCCAGCTTGTGTTCTACGCCTGCACAAAGCACATCGTTGGGTTCTCCCGGGGAGCCGTCGTCGAGCACTCTTACCTTGGGGACCACAAATAGCGAGATACCCTTCACCCCTGGCGGTGCGTTCTCTATTCGGGCCAGAACAAGATGGATAACGTTGTCGGTAAGGTCGTGGTCTCCCCACGTGATAAAAATCTTCGTCCCCTTGATCTTGAAATGATCCCCTTCCGGAATGGCCTTTGTCCTAATAGCGGCCAAATTTGAGCCGGCCTGGGGTTCAGTGAGACACATGGTACCTGACCACCGGCCCGAGAACATGTTGGCAATGAACCGTTCCTTCAGCTCTTTGGCGCCGAAGCTCTCGATGAGGCGAGCGGCCCCATGAGTCAGACTTGGAGCCATGTGAAAGGAGATGCACGCACCATACATGAGATCGTTGACGACAATGCCCATCATGCTGGGGAAGCCTTGCCCGCCGTATTCCGTATCGCTGGTGGCCGCAATCCATCCATTTTCTCCAAAAAGATGAAACGTTTCGCGAAATCCTTCAGCACATTTCACCGTGCCATCCGCATAGGTCACGCCTTGTTTGTCGCCCACCTCCTGAAGTGGCGCCACGACGCCGTTGGCGAACTTGGCCGCCTCGGCAACGAGCATGTCCAGTGTGTCCACATCGAGATCTCGGTATCTGTCACATTTGCACAGGTTCGCGTAATTCAGTTGTTCCTTCAGTATGAAATAAATATCTCGTTCATTTAGCCTAAAATGACTCATAAATGAGTGCCTCCTTCTTGGGCCGCAGCAGCGTCCGGATGTTTGTCACGGCATTCCATCCGGTGATTACACTTCTCGTTTCTCCCCGATTTTGATCGGTTTTTTGCGGCTTACGAATTTGCACCAAGGATCCACAGCCGTCCTCGATGCCCTTCGGACTCGTCCTCGACAGGACATGACTAGACGGCGATTAGATTCTCCCAAATCATCGAATAGCCCTGTCCTCTGCCCACACACATGGTGGTCAATCCGTATCGGGAATTGGGATTTTCTTTGAAAAGCCCTGCAAGAAAAGCCACTAGACGAGGTCCGGACGCGGCCAGCGGATGTCCATACGCGAGAGACCCGCCCCATGGATTGACTCGCGGGTCATCCCATGCCAGTCCCCACCTGTCAAGGCAATAGAGGGCCTGCACCGCAAAGGCTTCGTTCATCTCTATAAGATCCAGTTCTTCCACGGTCAGCCCCGCCTTTGCCAGGGCCTTTTGCGTGGCCGGGACCGGCGCAGTACCCATAATCCTCGGGTCAACTGAAGCCACTCCTGCTGAAACCCACTTCATTTTGGGCGTAAGGCCCAATTCCCGGGCCTTTTCTCGGGACATCAAAAGGACCGCGGACGCACCGTCATTTAGTCCTGACGCATTCCCCGCGGTAACCCTTCCGTTTTCCCTGAATGGGGTTTTCAGCGTGGACAGCCCCTCCATGGTGGTTTCGGGCCTTGGTTGTTGGTCCTTATCAATCCATTTCCTGGTGCCGTCTTCCTGTTCAACCTCTATGGGGACGAGCATGTCCTTCATCTTGCCCGCTTTGATCGCTCTGTCCGCTTTTTGCTGGCATGCGAGCGCATATACGTCGGCCATTTCTTTCGTGAATTCAGGAAACCTGTCATGAATATTTTCCGCTGTCATGCCCATATTGAATGCGGACGCGTCCCCCATCACTTCCTCGGCCCTGGGGTGCGGATCTCGCATGAATCCCATGGGCAAATGCCCCATGTGCTCCACACCGCCGCAGATGAGGCAGTCAGCCATGCCGCTCGCTATGTATGTCACTCCGAACCCGATTCCGGTCAGACCGCTTGCGCACATACGATCCACGGAACACCCAGGGATTTCCCAGCCCAGGTCGGCGAGCATCGGGACCATTCTCCCGAGCGTGCCTCCCTGCTCCTTGACTTGGTTGGTGACACCCCAAATGCTGTCTTCAACCATCTCCGGTTTGACGGCAGGATTGCGAGTCAAAAGGGCCTTCACCAGCGGAACGCACAGGTCCTCGGCCCTTGTATTCCAGAAGATCCCTTTTTCTCCAGCTCGCCCGAATGCGGTCCGGACCGCGTCGATAACCACCACATCACTTAATTCAGTGCTCAATGTTCCTCACTCCTGAGAGCTATTTCTTTCCAGAACAGCGGCAATGCCTAGTCCACCACCGCCGCAGATGCATTCGAGCGCATACCTCGCGCCGCGTCTTTTCATTTCGTGCAGCAAGGTAACCAGCACCCGCGTTCCCGTGCAGGCTATCGGGTGTCCAAGGGAGATGCCCGAGCCGTTGACGTTCACTCTTGCGTAATCCTCGGGTCCAATGCCCATTTCTACCAGGTCAGCCAAGACCTGTGCGGCAAAAGCCTCCTGTATCTCGATCAACTCAATGTCTTTCAAGGAGAGACCCGCGGCTTGCAATGCTTTGTCCGCCGCACGAGGCACTGTCCGATAGGTTCTTCGCGGATCGTCCCCGACCAACGCGCTGGATTTGAACACGGCAAGAGGTTTCAGGCCAAGTTCCAGAGCCTTGGGGGCTGACGTCACCACGACCGCAGCCGCGCCGTCATTCTCGGTGGAAGAATTGCCCGCAGTGCACACCCCACCAAGCACCGGCTTGAGACGAGCCAATGCCTCCAGTGTTGTATCGGCACGCGGATTTTCGTCCCGATCCACGACTAGCGGGTCCCCTTTGCGCTGGGGGATTTTTACCGGGATCATCTCTTCCGCGAACTTGTGGGCCTCAATAGCCGCACAGGCTTTCTGGTGGCTTTCCAGAGACCACTGATCGCATTGTTCTCGTGTTATGGAATGCTCTTGCGCTCCAGTCTCCGCCCAGGTCATCATTGCCGGTAGGATGCCATATCGTTCCTCCGGCTGAGACATCACTCTCGCTCTTTGTATGCGATCGTACAGAGGAAGCCCCCAGATCGAGAGGTCGCCGTGGCCTTTCGGCATGCCCCTGCTTCCGCCGATGCCCCATTTGACACTGCCGGGGAGGTAGAATTCGGCGTTGCTCATGCTCTCAACCCCGCCGGCCACAACGATGTCGGCCTGTCCTGATGAAATCAAAGCAGCAGCATAGCGGACCACTTCGAGACCGGTGCAGCAACGGACATCCAAGGTCACCCCAGGGACCCGTTCAGGCCAACCGGCTTTCAGTAGGGCCATACGGGCGGTGTTCACATACTCGCCATTCTGATAGGCCTGTCCCAAAACCACCTGATCCACCATGCTCGGATCGAGTCCGGCACGTCGGACGGCTTCGTCAAGTACAAGGGCCGCAAGATCGTATGCCGGGACGTCTTTGAGCAAGCCCATATATTTGCCCACAGGCGTTCTTACTCCGGCCGCGATGACTACTTCCTTCATCCACTTCTCCGTTAGGGCGCCACATGCGTCTGCTTCAAGACGCGTCGCAGAATTTTTCCCGAAGGGCTGCGCGGAATAGACTCACTAAGCACCACCCGCGCAAGTCGTTTGTACTTGGCCATTCCTGTGGCTGCGTATTCAATGATCATTTCAGGGGAAAGTGCGGACCCCTCGCGAATGACAACGTAGGCCACAGGGACTTCACCCAGTTCCGGATGCGGTTCCCCGATCACCGCAGCATCCAGGATGTCAGGATGGCCATGGAGCACGTGCTCTATTTCGGCAGGAGCCACCTGAAACCCTTTGCATTTGATCAGTTCTTTGAGCCTGTCTACGATATAAACGTACCCGTCTTCGTCCTCCCGGGCGAGGTCTCCGGTGCGCAACCATCCATCCACAAGCGCATGGGCAGTGGCCTCGGGGTCTCGATAGTATCCTTTCATCACTTGGGGGCCTCGGACCCACAGCTCACCCGTTTCTCCCTGAGGGACTTCTTCGGCGGTCATGGGGTCCACGATCTTGTGCTCGGTCAATGACAGGGGAGTTCCTATGGTGCCGACCTTAAGCTTGTTCAAAGGAACAGTGTGAGTAGTGGGAGAGGTTTCCGTGAGGCCGTAACCCTGAATGACAGGTACCCCGGTTATACTCGTGAAGCGTTCCTGCAACTCCGGGGCAAGAGGGGCGCCTCCGGTGTTAACGTACCGGAGTGCGCTCCAGTCCATTCCCGGCACCCTGGGGTGATGACAGAACTCCTGAAGAATCAACGGGACGGTAAAAAACAAAGTGGGGCGGTATTTTTCGAATAGTGACAGGAACTCGTCTACCGGCCTGAAGCGGCTGGCCACAACCTGCTTGGCGCACGCCAGGATCGCTGCCCCAAAAAGGACGGTCATGCCGTAGATGTGGAAGAACGGGAGTTGGTTGAGCATGATGTCATCGGGTCCCGCCTCGTGTGCCTGTATTACCTGGTGAAGATTGGATAAGAGATTGGCGTGGCTGAGCATTACGCCCTTGGGCAGCCCTGTAGTGCCACTGGAGAATGGCAGAACTGCAAGGGTCTCATTCGGGTCAATTCCAATGGATCGATCGAGGCGCTCTTTTCCCTGCAAAAGGGAATGAAAGGAAACCCATCCTGGGGAACTGATTTCCCCACTTTTTTCCGGAATAACAACCCGGAGAGACAAGCGGTCTTTCACTCCACCAGTGGCGGCCAAACGGTCTTCTGCCGCGATAAGGGCCTTTGCCCCGGTTACCTGGAGCTGGTGAGTCAGTTCGCGTTCGCCGAAATGGGTACTCACCGGACAAACAACAGCGCCGGCCTTGAGAATTCCATAATAAGAGAGAATGTACTCCACACTGTTTTTCGTCCAGAGAGCCACCCTGTTACCTACGGCGACACCGTGGGCGGCCAACGACCCGGCCACAACCGAAGACAAGTCTTCCAATTCGGCAAAGGTCCATTCTCTCTCTCCCGATTCAGGAGCTACCACAGCCACCTTTTCCGGAAAACGCTGGGCCGCTTGCCGGAGGGCATAAGTCAATGGCTCAGAAGGAACGTTGACCGGAGGTCGTCGTGATTTCATGTTTTAGCTCCATGAGTGCTCTTTCGAATGCGATTACCAAAGAGACCTGACGGAGCCCAGACAATCACTAGGACCAACAGGAGGCCGAAAAACAGCTTATGGCCGGTTTCAAACAGTCTCTTGAATACGAACTCATCCAGACCCGTTATAACCAAGGCCCCGGCCATGGGGCCTATTAGTGTAGTCATACCCCCGAACAACGAACCGACGATGGGCATGATGGACCAGTATCCGTCAAATGCTGAATCCGGTGCGAGAAAGCGGATGTAATGAGCGTAAAAAGCTCCCATCACCGATGTACACAAAGCGGAGACAGCCAGGGCAATGGCTTTGGTTCGTACCACCGGCACTCCAATCCCCGCTGCCGTCTCTTCGTCGCCATGAACAGCCGCCATGGCCAACCCAATGTTGGATCGGCGCAGAAAATACACGGCCAGATAAATGGCAAACATTAATAACGCTGCCACGTAATAGTTGGCGGTGCGAGAAACAAAGAATTCGAGGTTCAAGCCCCACAGCTGAATTGCCGGCAACGGCGGGATATTGAAAATCCCCTGAGATCCTTCAGTCAGCCACGTTGAATTCAGCGCAATCAATTTCATGACCTCGGCGAAGCCTAGGATCGCCAAGGCGAAATAAGGTCCTCGCAACCGGAAGGCAGGGAGCCCGATAATCAGCGAACTCAGCGAGCCGCAGAGCCCGGCCGCGACCATGGCGGCAAACGGGTTCCACCCGGCTTTGGTCACCAGAATTGCAGAGGCGTAGGCGCCGATTCCGAAAAAGGCTGCGTGCCCGAACGACACCTGGCCGCAAACTCCTGCCAAGAGGTTCCAGGCTATGGCCACGGCCCCCAAAACAACCGCGGGGATAAAGATGCTGAGGTAGTAAGGATTGAAAGACAGGGCGAAAGGGATCACCAGCACGATTCCCATCACCAAGGCGCCTGCCTGTTTCTCCGTTAACATGCCCTTGCCTAAGCGTCTCACTTACAACCTCTTGCCAAAGAGACCTGACGGACGGATCAGCAAAATTACAAGAAAGAGGACGAAACCGAAGAGTTCTCGATAAGAAGCATTCGTAAAAGTAACGGTCATGGCCTCGCCGACCCCCAAAATGATTCCCGCCACGAGAAGTCCCAGCACCGAGCCGACTCCGGCCAAGACGGTCAAGATGAAAGCCTTTATTGTCACGGCCACTCCCGCTCCAGGACTAATGTGCGTGAGCAGTCCCAGAAGAGGTCCGCTCAAACCGGCCAAGAGCCCTCCGATGCTGAAGGCAATCAAATCGACTCGTCCCACATTTATTCCGGCCAAAGCCGCGGCATCGCGATCGATGGCCGTGACTCGGATGGCCAGGCCGGTTTTGCTCCGAGTCAGGAAAAAATGCAGGCCAAAGATGGCCACCAGAGCGATGACGGAAGTGAAAATCTCACCTACACTCACGTACACGCCCAGGAATACCAGAGCCTCTTCCAGCCAATCCACCCCGAGGTGGCGGATGTCAGCGGTCCATAACTCGAGGAAGAGGTTGGCCAGAAAAATGCCGAGCCCAAACGTTAAGATCAGGGTGTTAAGTTCTGAGGTCGTGCGAATCCTCTGCAGGAATATACGGTAGCTCAGGAAAGCTACGGCTCCCGAGGCCGCGGCCGCGACGGGCATCGCAAGCAGCGGATTTACTCCCCATAGCACCAGGAGCCAATAGCCTATGTATCCGCCCAGCACCAGGAATTCCCCGTGGGCCAGATTGATGATCCGCATAATCCCGAACACGAAGGCAAGCCCAAGGCAATAGAGCGCGTAGTTGACGCCTTCAAGCAGCCCGGAAAGCACGGATTGGGCGATTGAAGCCAGAGAGATCAACGTGCCACCCCCGGCGGACTCCACGGCACGGCAGGATATTGCACCTTGCCTGTGGATCGGTCTTTGGGATAAATCACGACCTGTTTTCCTTTCTGGGTCTGAAAAAGGATGGCCACGAAATGCTTTGGATCACCCTTGTCATCAAAGGCCACACGACCCATGGGACTAACTACGTCCAAAGCTCGCAGGGCATTCCTGGTCTTCTCATGGCTGTAGGCCCCGGACTCCCCCCCGCCTTTTTGAACGGCCTCCAGGATGTATTTGGCCGAAAGATAACCCAGCATGCCGATATACGATGGTTCCTCATTGTACTTGGCCTTGTACGCCGCCACCGCGGCAGCCTCTTCTTCCTTGGCCTCCTGTGGAGCCGTGCCCATTTCCCACACTGATGTGCCGTAAACGTATTCGCTCATGGGACCAAGCTCCCGGATAAACTCCGGAGTGCCTATGCCCCATGCGCCGATGTAGGCCTTTACCGGCAGTTTCAGTATCTTGGCGTCCTTAAGGGTGCCAAAGTAGTCGGGGAAGTAGCCTTCTACGAGAAGCACCTCGCATCCGGTGTCTCTTAGCTTGAGGAGGAGAGGCTTGAAATTGGTCGTGCCCTTTTCAAATTTTTCGAACACCGGCACAGCTACCCCCGCCGCGATCAGTTGTTCTTTGACCGACTCCGCGATTTCCGTGGTGGCGGACTGGCTGTTGTACAGAATGCCGACTTTCTTGGCGCCCAGGAGGTCCTTAATCGCGCCGGACTGTGCCGCGGCATACCCGGGCATATTATTCACGCGAAAGAAATTCTTGAATTTCTTGGCTGTGAGCTTCGAGTCCACCGCTCCGATCGTAAGGTACGGTGTATCATATCGTTCCGCCGCCTCTGAAGCCGGTCCCACTAAATTCGATCCGTATCCTCCGGTAATCGCATCGACCTTATCCACGCCGGCCAGTTTTTCCACTGCCGAGATTGCCTTCTGAGGGTCGCTCTCGTCATCGTAAACCTTGAGGTCAACTTTGAGGCCGGATTTCTTCTCGAATTGCTCGACTCCAACGCGGATGCCCTTGATCTGCTCGATCCCATGTTTGGCCAGGCTTCCCGTTTGTGGAGCGTGCGCTCCCAATTTGATGGGCTCCGCTGCCGGAGCTGTGCCCAGCCAGATGAGCAAACAGAAAGAACACAGAGAGAGGACGGTAGCTGTTTTCACGTTCATCGCCGGTCACTCCTTTTTTTCTTTCTCGGGAAAGCCGCACTTTACTGCCAGTCGGCTCTCATAAACCGAGGTAGGCCTCCTTGACGTGGGGGTTTTCCCGGAGAGCCGCTGCGTCGCCCTCCAGGACGATAGCGCCTGTTTCCAACACATAGCCGCGTGCCGCCGCTGTTAGCGCCACCTGGACGTTCTGTTCAACGAGAAGAATGGTCGTGCCTGTTTCGACGATTTTTTCAATTGCTTCAAACACTTCGTTCACAATTAACGGTGCCAACCCCAGCGAGGGCTCGTCAAGCAAGAGGAGCTTCGGAGACCCCATCAGCCCTCTACCAATGGCCACCATCTGCTGTTCACCTCCGGAAAGGGTCCCACAAAGCTGAGATTTTCGAGAGTCCAGGTGGGGAAACAGTTGGAAGACAAATGACATCCTGTCTTCCACCATTACCGGATCGTTGATCAAGTAAGCGCCCATGTGAAGGGTTTCTGCAACAGTGAGCGAAGGCCACAGTCTTCTGCCTTCCGGGACCATGATCAGGCCTTTTCGGACAAGATCGTGGGTCAGCCTGCCTCTTATTTCGTTTCCCTCGAAAAAGATTCGGCCTGAAACTGCCGGCACAAGGCCCGTTATAGATCTCAGGAGCGTAGTCTTTCCCGCGCCGTTGGGGCCGAGTACGCATGTAATCTTGCCCCGGGCCGCTTCAAAGCTTATCCCGGACAGGACCTGGGCATCCCCGTACTTTACAGTGAGATCTTTTACCTTAAGCATCCTTGGGCCTCCCAAGGTAGGCTTGGATCACCCCGTCATCCCGGACTGCATCCTCGGAGGGCCCGTCAAATATCAGTCGGCCGAAGTTCAGCACCAAAATTCTACTGCACACCCCCATTATTGCCCGCAGGTTGTGCTCGATCATCAAGATCGTGATCCTGTGGTCTACGTTTAGTGACTTTATTAACGGCATGGACTCCTTGACTTCCATAGGATTCAGCCCTGCCAAAACCTCATCGAGGAGCAGGAGCTTCGGCCGTGTAGCCATAGCTCGAGCCACCTCCAGCCTCTTACGGTGTGGCAAACTTAGAGATGGAGGGTACAGATCCGCCAACGCGGCGAGCCCGGTATTCTTCAAAATGTCGTTAACCTCCCGCTGGATGACGCTGTTCGAACGTTTCGTACTGTCCCCGAATACCGAGGCGGCTTTAACGTTCTCAAACACGGTCATTTCGTGGAACGGCCTCACCACCTGGAACGTTCGGGCAATGCCTGCGTGACAGAGTCGCCGCGGACGGAGACCTGTAACCGAATTTCCCTCAAAACAGATCTCTCCGCCGGACGGTGGAAGGAAACCGCTGAGTACCGCGAAAAGGGTCGTCTTACCGGCCCCGTTGGGCCCTATGACAGCGGCGATTTCTCCCGCCCGCACTTTGAATGAAACCGAAGACAGGGCTCGGAGTCCGCCAAAGTTTTTGGAAAGCCCGCGAACCTCTATGACGGGAACAGCGCTGTCGCTCGTGGCAGCCCTTGTGGTGGAAACGGCCTCTAGAATTCCTGTCATCTAATCAGTCCTCGGTCTAGGTATGCCTGTCTAACAGGCTTTGCCTCTCTTGGCAGTGTCTTTATGCTGGTTCTCGAAGGTCTTGACCTTGTCGCACGGCCAAATTCCGAAGAATCGGTGGGGCGCTGACTCCCTGCCGTAGCAGGCTTACGGCGCGGTTGATTCATTTGAGCACATTCCACCGGTATGGAGGCCGATGGCTACTAATATCTAAAATCAACCTTTGGAATCGGACATTGAGTTGGCAACTGTCATAGGTCGTATCACACAACGTACGCCAGAGCCAGCCCTTCCTCAATGGCCACACTGATCCGGCCGCACTTGTCGGCATCACCGATAACTTGCCAGGGAAGGCCTGCCTAGCTACTCGTCCGCGACAAGGACCGTAGGTCGACCGGCTTCCAGCCGGAAATCACGGCAACCGCCAGTGAAAAAGCTCCCGCAGAATTGGCGCCTCGGACGAGCTTTGCATATTCGTGACACCATGTGGCAACTTCCTGTCTTTCGAGGGTAGGTCGTTTTTACGGGAATGTGCGTTCAAACCGGCACATTGCCGGGGGAAACTCTTTACGCAAAAGTTTCCCCCACAAGTCATGCGTTTGAAAGCAAATTCGTGTCGGGCCGTCAACTTTACTTGGCCGGCCCTTTTCGAGAGCCGTCGGCGTTATACTCGTACCACCCTTTACCGGTCTTTCGGCCGAGTTGTCCCGCCATTACCTTGCGCCGGAGTATCGCCGGCGGGAACCATCGGGGGTCCTTGGTTTCTTCATAGATCGCAGTTAGAGCCCCACAGGTCACATCCAGGCCCACCATGTCACCGGTCTCGAAAATCCCCATCCTTCGTCCCGAAGCCAATCGCAGTCCTTTGTCAATATCCTCGACTGTTCCCACTCCCGCCTCTACCAGTCGCATGGCCTCGACAATCGCGGGAAAATTGATCCGGTTGATGAGAAAACCCGGCACATCTTTGTGAACAAGGATCGGCTCTTTGCCGATTGACTCAACAAAGGATTTGCCTTGAGCGAAGACTTCATCGCTGGTGAATTGGCTTTTCACCACCTCCACGGCCTCCATCATGGGAACGGGGCTGAAGAAATGAATCCCCAAAACTCTTTCCGGATTTGGGACCCCGGCAGCGATGCTGCTGATGGGAATGGCGCTGGTGTTGCTGGCCAGTATGGTCTCCGGCTTCACCACGGCAGCCAGTTTCCCAAAAACTTCCTGCTTCAGATCGATCTTCTCAAAAACCGCTTCAATGCAAAGGTCCGCTTGCGCGGCCATTGCTAAGTCATCACTCGGGGTAATGCGGGCCATTATGGCATCCAGCGGACCCTCGATCTTCTGCTTTTCCACAAACTTTCCCGCTGACCAGGCAATATTCTTGAGCGCCCGCTCCACTGCTTCGCGGGACACGTCACACAGAATCACTTCCAGTCCGGCGCTGGCACAGACCTGGGCAATTCCGGAACCCATTAAGCCGGCACCGATGACACAAACTTTTCTGATGACCATATAGGGCCCCTTTAATCCTTGAGAAGTTCGCGGGCAATTACAAGACGTTGGATCTCGCTCGTTCCTTCATAGATACGAGTCAGCCTAAGGTCGCGGTAGAAGCGCTCCACCGGGTAATCCTTCATGTAACCCATGCCGCCGTGAATCTGAACAGCCATGTCAGCAACCCTGTTGGCCATTTCAGTGCCGAAAAGCTTGACCATGGCTGCTTCCTTTACCACGGCCACGCCGGTCTTGTCTCTAAGCCAGGCCGCGTGGTAAACCATCTGGCGAGCTGCATATATCTCAGTCGCCATATCGGCCAGCATCGTTTGGATGGATTGAAAGTTGGCAATGGGCTGTCCGAATTGTACACGCTGCTTCGCGTAATCAATCGACAGTTCCAAAAGTCTTTGAGCGGATCCCAGAGACGAGGCCCCCATAGTGAGCCTTCCCTTGTCCAAGGTCTTCATGGCGGTCTTGAAACCTTGGCCTATTTTTGCCTCTCCGCCAATGACGTTTTCTTTGGGAACCTGACAGTTGTCGAAAATGAGTTCGCACGTATGCGAACCTCTCATGCCCATCTTTCTCTCGATGGTGCCTACATAGAAACCGGGGAACGTCTTTTCTACAATGAATGCCGTAATGCCGCCTTTAGCTCTCTTGGCTCGGTCCGTGAGTGCGAAAACAGTGGCCACATCAGCGATATTGCCGTTCGTTATAAAGTGTTTTCGACCATTGAGCACCCAGTGGTCACCATCGAGTTCCGCTGTAGTTTTTATGTTGGCTGCATCGGAACCGGCTTCAGGTTCGGTCAACGCGAAGCATCCGATCCATTCCCCCGACGCAAGCTTGGGCAGATATTTTTGTTTCTGATCGGGTGTGCCGTCCAAAATGATGCCCTGGGAGCCAATACCATTGTTGGTGCCCACGCGGGTTCGAAAGCAGGCATTGACTTTGCCCAACTCCTCATAAACCAAACATTCGCCCAGGCACCCCAGTCCCAGTCCGTCGTATTCTTCAGGTATAGCCAAGCCGAAGAGGCCTAGTTCACGCATCGTTTGGATCACATCGTCCGGGATGCGATCTTCTTCTTCTACTTGCCTGCTAATCGGCTCTAAATCCTGCTTCACGAAGCGCCGGACCGTGTCTACCATCATGCGCAGATTTTCCGGTATCTCAAAGTCCATTGAGTTCACCTTTGCACGGGGTGGAAAGTTGTCCACCTTCATAAGAATGATAGCATCGAGGTGGAGCAACTAGCGTGCCAACAGACCTGCTTCAAAGGTAACAGTGCTTTTTCACCCCAAATTTCTAGGAAATACTTGAGTTCGCCGAGTCCGGGTCTCTCGGGGCGGTTTGTAGAGACGAATATACACCCACAAGATCCTGAGTAGCGATATTAGTGAGATCGTTCAGGAAACTGTCCTCGGACAAAAGTGTAGATAATTCTACACGTGTAGATATTTTTATACAACATGCCGGCCTCACCGTCCTGACCCGTCAGCGCTTCGGTTTGCCGTCAAGACCGTAATGCCGCATCTTCTGATACAAGCCCGTCCGGTGTATGCCCAGTTGGCGCGCGGCCTCGGTGCGGTTACCCCCTGTCATGCTCAGGGCGCGACGAATGGCCCGGCATTCTGCCTGAGCTATTTCATCCTTCAAGGTGGGAAGAGCCGCGTCGATAAGGGTCATCCCCTGATCATCGCGTATTTCCATGGGCAGGTGTTCCTCCAAAATGACCCCCTCCTGAGCCACTGATGCCGCCCGCTCCAATACATTTCTCAGCTCGCGCACGTTCCCCGGCCAATCGTATGCTACCAACCTGCGCATTGCCTCCGGTTCGATGCGACGGGGAAGTGTGACCTGGTTGAGCACGCGGGAAAGAAGATGGTAGGCGAGCCGTGGGATATCCGATTTAATCTGTCGAAGTGGCGGGGTCTTGAGGAGAAAAATATTCAATCGGTAGTAAAGGTCTTGCCGGAATTCGCCTCGAGCCAACATAGCTTTGAGATCTCGGTTGGTCGCGGCAATAACCCGGAAATCCAACTTGAGAGACCGGGTGCCACCTATGCGTTCCACCTCGCGCTCCTGAAGGACCCGCAGGAGCTTGACCTGCAAGGGCATAGGAAGCTCTCCCACCTCATCGAGGAATATCGTGCTCTTGTCAGCCAGTTCGAACTTGCCCGGTTTGCCTTTTGGGCTTGCTCCCGTAAACGCGCCGGCCTCATAGCCGAATAGCTCGGATTCAAAGAGTTCGCTGGGGATTGCCGCGCAGTTCACACGTACCAACGGCCGGTCACGCCGAGCGCTAACCTGGTGTATGGCATGTGCAAAGATCTCTTTGCCGGTCCCGGTCTCTCCGGTTATCAAAACCGGCAGGTCGGAAGCCGCAGCCTGAGTAGCGATCTGTTTGGCCTCTTGCATTGGAGCGGATTCACCCACCACCCACTCCAGGGAATAGCGACTCCGATAGACCTGCTGAAGCTCCTTTTCATAATAGTCCAAGCGGCTCTGCAGCACCTCCACCTGCCGCACCAATTCCTTGACTTTCTCCGGGTTCCAAAACATGAGTTTGCCGACAGCGCCAACAACATTCCCCTTCTGATCTCGAAGAGGTATGCGTGCAACGATGCGCTCCTTATCCCCCAATCGGAACAATCGGCCAATCTCGGCCCTACCTGTTTTGAGAACTCGCGGAAGCTCACTGTTTGGATTGAGTTCCAGGATGTGGCGACCAACGGCTTCTTTACGGGATATTTGGTAAAAGGCTTCATCCGTGGTGCTTATGTACCGGACAATGCCCTGGGCATCGATAAGGATTTGGGATTCGTGAGGATTATCCAACAATGCTTCGAGGAGTTCCGGTGGTGCGTTTCGGTGTGGCAACTCTGACATGTAACCTCTCCGTCTTGGCAGCCGGATGTAATCGCAGGTTTTCCGATCTACAGACGGTAATTTGTCCAAAGCTGTTCTCGGCACTTACAAAGAGAACAGCAGCAGCCTAACTCATTGCTCCGGTATGGATAGGAGCTTCATCACTTGCCGCGCCTTTTCGTCCAGCCCGGCCTGCCTAGCGATCATGATTCTCTGCGCGGCAGGTGGGCCTGCCCCATGCATCGACTCGATAAGGTAACCCACCGCACCGGCTCCGGCAGTAAGGTTCTCAATTAATCGCAGCACCTTCATGCGGTCCACTACCTGGTACTCGGGGTTGGCCGCCAGGTACTTCTTGATATACGGTCCAACCTCGGGATCGTTAAAGTCCGCGGCCGACGGCATGGTGCCGAGCAGACCGCCGGCAACGTCGGTTGCCAAACGAGCTATCTCGTAGGGGAAACGGGTGACGTTCAGCTTGCAAACATTTGCGAGCAGCAGATCGACCTGGAAATTGCCCGCTGGAGTGGCTTGGCCCTGAGTGGAGCAGGCCAGGCCACAAGAGTAAAGAGTTTCGTTCAGGTGAACCATCTCCACAAGCTTTTCACGGATGTGGCCGGCACTGTCCACGCCATTCATGCGTGCGATTAAGGCCGTGGCTCCAATGAGCACATCTCCCACGCCGACCTTGCAGCCTCCGTAGCTCTGGCGATGATATGAGGCGAAACGCTCCACGAGAGTACCAGCGAAATCCACCTGGCCGTCCAGGAATACGCGATCTTCAGGGACGAATACGTCCTCGAAAACGGTCATCACTTCCTGTCCGCCGAAGGTGGGATTGCCAACGTCAAGCTTGTGTTGTTCCAACTTCCGGGTGTCGCTGGCCTGGCGGCCGTAGATGTAGCGCACTCCCTGGGCGTTGGTGGGCACAGCGCAACAAATGGCCCAGGGCTCTTCACCAGAGCGAAGGCTCATGGTAGGCATGACGAGAATCTCGTGTGAGTTGAGCATTCCCGTTTGATGCAGCTTGGCCCCACTAATGACCACCCCGCCGCTCCGTCGCTCTTTGACCCTCAGGAAAAGGTCCGGATCTACTTGGTCCTTTGGCCGTCGGCTCCGGTCGCCCT
Source organism: Desulfomonile tiedjei (assembly GCA_016212925.1). Classification (NCBI taxonomy): domain Bacteria; kingdom Pseudomonadati; phylum Thermodesulfobacteriota; class Desulfomonilia; order Desulfomonilales; family Desulfomonilaceae; genus Desulfomonile; species Desulfomonile tiedjei. The sequence goes on along the minus strand of JACRDF010000003.1, from coordinate 3,678 downwards.
TGGGATCGGTCATGGCGCCGTCCACCACGAGGTCTTCCTGCTGTACCCACGTCCAATAATTACTAAACCGGTCATGAAAGCGGGTGCCGTGCTTGCGGTCGCACTCGAAAGTCGTGCTGTACACCGCGTTGGCCGCGTCCAACCCTACGCACCGCTGGAAGCAGCAGCCGGTCATGGACCCGCAGTAGCGCTGCATTTTGACTTTGGCAACGAGGTCCTCCACGCTTGTGTGCAAGTGCGTGAATCGGTTCACTTCCTCCCGGCACAAATGCGAATATGACCGCAGCAGTTCCCGGCTCTGCTTGTCATGGGCCGCATCGTAGGTGAAAGCTACGGCCTCCCTGGAAGGCCCTACAAGCCCATGCTCGCCCAACTTGTCGGTCTTTTCTCCCAGCACGTTGGCATCAAGCTCGAGTGATTCTACGGATTCGATGTACTGCCTACCGGTTTTAAGAGCCATTGCACTTCCTCAGTTGGGGCATGTCAAACGTTTCTCGGGGAGTGCCACAGAGCGCCTTTTTCCGCTCCATTCGTGGCCTGAATTCCCGTCATGACAAATCGAAAAATGAAGTCAGCCAGTTCGTCCATTGTGGCTCCCCTGTCAGGCTGGAACCATATCCGGGTACGAGTAATCATGGACGAAACCATAAAACCCACCAACTTCTCATCGCATGGCAGGAAAACACCCTTCTCCTGTCCCCTCTTGACTACTCTTCTAATTACGCGGTCGTATGTGTCGCGCATGGACACTATTACCGCTCGGTTAGCCGATGACAAACTGTCCAAGGCCACGTCAAACAGCGTCTTCCCGGACCTGCGATGACTCAGAGTAACCTTGAGATGACAGGCGATGATAAAGCTCAGTTGTTCGACCGGATCACCGTCTTCCTGTTCTTCAAGGTGCGAAATAGGTTGGATTATCTGCTCCATTTCTTCCCGGAGCACTTCGAAGAGAATAGATTCTTTGGTGTCGAAGTAATTGTAGAGATTGGCCGGTTGACATCCAAATGCGCGAGCCAGGTCCTTCATGCTGACCGAATTATAGCCCTTTTGCCAAAACAGATTACGCGCCAGAGCCAACAGTCTCTTCTTTTTGTCGCTGTTATTTTCTTTGGCACTGTCCTGTTTGGTCATTGGACAATTGGCTCTCTTCGTGGAGCAGGTTTTTTGTGGGTTGCCATGAATGTTGTTCATGAACGTTCATTCATATTAGAAGCCCGAACGATCCTGCGTCAAGTTCTTTCGCTCAAGATCAGTTGCGTGCCTAAAGTCATACGAGCCGGCGGTCTCCGCGGACTCGGCGGTGACAGGTCTCGTGTTTGTTGGTAAAAAAGAAAATGCCGGGCAAGATTTGATACCGGTTCGCTATTATTGTCGTAATACACGAGATGTGAGCTGTCATTGCGAGGAGCGAAGCGACGAAGCAATCTCTCATCTCTGAGATTGCTTCGGGCTTGACGCCCTCGCAATGACAAGTTTCGGCAATGTTGCATTGCTTATGGCGAATCGGTATGACAAGGGCGCCATGGGGGCTTTCTGCCTACCGTTGTTCAAGTAAGGCAGTAATTTCGGCGATTATCACCTGTTCAATAGCGACTTGCTTCGTTCCCTCCTGTGAATTTCTTGGTTGACAAGTCCTTAGTGCTATCCATAATGGTGCCAAAGCGCCATGAGTTGCGCTTACAGCACTCATTTTTTGTCCACGCACGATCTTACCGGGGGGCGGAAGAGCCTATAACTGGTCTCCGAAAGTATCCACGACCTGGGCTGTTTCACAACTGCTTTTCAACTTGGCATCCCTCCGGGAGGAGTTGTTGTCGTTATGGGGTTAGGGACCTTTTCAGAACAAACCAAGATAGGGAACAGAGCGGGAGAAAAGTCTGTTCACCGCAGAGCCACCCTGTATCAAAGTCCGGGGCAGGCTCCGAGGCCGCGGAGCACGCGGAGAGATGTAGCAGCATGGTATGAGGTGCGCACAGCAAGTAAACAATAGAATTGAGGGCATGGTTATGAGCCTTTTTCTCACGAAGAGCGCCAAGACAATTGTCGTGGCAGGCATATGCGCTCTGGTGTTTATGTTTTTCCCGGCGCTTACCACGGCTGATGATTACCGCTGGGACGAGGCGCCGTTTCCGGAAGGTGACCGTCAAAAATATGAGCCTGATCCAGAAATTTGTGAGCTCTATGAAGAAAATCTTCGCTATTTCGCAAAGCGCAATACGCCGATGTCGTGCGAGCGACCAATAGCTCCTCATCTTAAGGACAGGATCAGGGAAGTGGAATGGGAAGACCTCGACCCCGATCGTTATCCTGATCTCTTTCTTGCTATTGCTACCTTTGGCGCCTTCCTCTCCGGCACGAGTGAAGAAATCATTCAGCGAGACCTTAAATTCATTCGTGCCGGTATTCCAAACAAAGTTTGGGTCTTTCGACGGGCTAAGTTGTCACTTGTTGGTCACATTCGGTACGGGGAATACGGCACGGCTGAGCCATATTGGATTGTACAGTATGGTCCCAATGTTATTTCTCCAAATAATCCAGATGACGCACGGCGATGCAAACCGACGCGTGGAGGACTAGGAGGTGGCGGGTATTCCAATCTGGAACTCTACATAGTATCGCAAGCGAAACATGAGTTCACGATACCGATGTCGGTCAAGTTGGGGATTCCATCTTACGAAGGGCAGCACCTCATAATGATCGATAATCGCTTATTTGTCGAAAACATCGACTCAGATGCCACGATAGAGCTGGATGAAGTGAATACCGACATAGCGGCTGCCGTCGCCGTGTGTGTTTTTCAATTCAAGAAATCGGGCTCATCCGACAAGTCAGCAAAATGAGGGGAACACATCATGAGTCTTAACGTAGTGCCACTATCGGCAGGAACGTATGATACCCGTCTCAAAGCCTTCATGAAGGCAGTGGAAGGAGAGGCGTTTGCAGCCTACCTGTGTACTGCCAAGGTTCCAACAATCGGTTGGGGTTTTGCACTAAATAAGCGCGGGCAACCTAAGGCATTAAGCCATGTTTTGAATACGGTTCTTGGAGTCAACAGGCCAGGTCTCGACTTGTCTCCGACCGCAAAGGGCCGTGAAGAGCACTGGGAGCAACAATTGAAACAAGCCCTTTACTCCAGTTGGAAGGGCAAATCTACCAATGATCTCCAAAAAAAGCTCGCAGACGTGTTGGACGAGCGTAAAGAAGATATCGAATCCAAATCTAAAGGCTATTACGATGACGCCGACCGAGCCCTGATCGGTAACCCCGCGACAGCTTTTGGGTATAGCAGCGCCCAACAAATTGTCGACACATTCAATCTGATCAAGCCTGAGTACGATAGAACTATTGTCGATTGTTTTGGCCAGCTTGTACCAGGAAACTGCGACGAACGCATTGCTTTCTTTTCTATGGTCTATCAGGGGACGCATGCTAGAAGAAAAGCTCACCTAGAGGCAGCGCTGAAATTGGCGAACGCCAAGGAGGTACGAGCGGAAACTTGGTATCTTATCCGCTACGTCGCGGTCAATGTGGGATTGGGGTCACCCATTAAAAGGCCCTCTGTCAAGGGAAAAAACTCTCCTGTTGCAAGGAAAGGATCGTTTCCTTGCTGAGGGTACGGCCGTGTTGCGTACAGCCTCCGTCAGTGCCTGCTCTTCACCTTTGCCGGTATTTCTC